>NZ_LKIC01000004.1:0-416369 GCF_001482475.1 Bacillus sp. G1(2015b)
CAAAGGTTTTCTATCACGCTGAAGGAAAACAAAAGGCTAAAATAAAGATCATTTTAGTCTTTTGTCAACAATTTAAGACCGCTTGTCAGCGGTCTTATTTTATGCATTCTTTTCTTTTTTCGCTGGTGTTTTTCTTTTCTTAGGCGCTGCTTTTTTCGCTTTGGCTGGTTTTGATCGGTCGATTGATGCCTGTAGTGCGGCCATTAAATCAGTCACATTGGATGCAGGATCTTTTTTGCCTGTCGTTTCTGGTTGAACGGTATGTTCTCCAGATATTTTATCGCCAATTAAATTCATCAGCTGTTCTCTGTATTCATCCTGATATACCGCTGGATCGAATGTCGTGGTCAGCTGCTCGATTAAAAGGAGCGCTGTATCTAGCTCTTTCTTGACAATGTTCTCCTCTTGGGGAATATTCGGTACATCTGATACTTGTCTAATTTCGTCAGGGAAATGAATGGTTTCCATCAGCAAAATATGTTCATAGCACCTAACGATCGCTAATTGCTCCTTGGAGCGGATCATAATTTTTGCTACACCAATTTTCCCTGATTCCTCTAAAGCTTTTCTTAATAATGAATAAGCCTTCGCTCCGCCGGTATCCGGTGATAAGAAATAACTTCTTTCATAATAGATTGGATCTATCTCTTCAATCTTTACAAAATCAATGATTTCAACGGCTTTTTCTTCATTTTCTTTTCGCAGTTTTTCTAGCTCTTCATCGTCCAATTCAATAAATTTATTTTTCGCATATTCATACGCCTTCACAATTTGTTCTGGCGCTACCTCTTCACCGCAATTGGCACATACTTTCTTGTAGTTAATGGGCGTGTGACATTCTTTATGCAGCTGTCTTAATTTAATGTCTTTGTTCTCTGTAGCGGTAAACAGCTTGACTGGAATATTGACCAATCCGAAACTAATGCCGCCTTTCCATACTGTATGCATCGCGCTTCCTCCGTTCTTTTCTCCTTACTATGTAATGTTTTCACCATACTTATGTATGTGATTGAAAATTTCATCCCACTCTAAGAACACATGATATAAGGAAGTGACATGCACAATGAAACCTATGCGATTAACACCTGCACATGATATTCCTACCGGTGCAGACTGGGTGTATGAATTAAAATATGATGGCTTTCGGGCTATTCTTGTATGGGAAGAAGACGAGATTCGTTTAGAAAGCAGGACCGGAAAACAGCTAAATGAGCAATTTCCTGAAGTGATGGATCAGTGCGAACAATTAAGAGACGAATTTGCTCCCTTTTTACCACTGACACTTGACGGAGAATTGGTCTTTTTACTCAGTGAACAGCAAAGTGAGTTTGCGAAGGTTCAGCAAAGAGGCCGGCTGAAAAACAAAGAAGCCATCCAAAGACAGGCTGAACGATTTCCATGTCATTTCATTGCGTTTGATCTATTAAGATGTAAAGGGAAACCTCTCGTTGATTTACCGTTGATGGAAAGAAAAAATCAGCTGCAGCAAGTTTTCCAAGACGCAAAGCTCCCTTCATCAGTTCAGCTGGAGCACCCTTCCCTTCTGCAGGTCATTCATACAGACCCAGACTCTGAATACATGAAAAACTTGATGACAATGTATTTAGCAGAAGGATTAGTAGCGAAAAAAAAGACGAGTAAATGGCATGACAATACTCGTTCAAAAGAATGGCTGAAAATAAAAAACTGGCGGTATGTATCTGTCATTGTAACCCGTTTTGACAAAGAAAATGGCTATTTTCAAGGCTGCATTTATCAAGATTCCGCTCTCATCGAGGTTGTCCAATTCAAGCATGGATTATCTAAAGAAGAAGAACAAACACTGCGCACGCTATTTCAGACAAAGGGCCAGTTAACAGGAGGATCATCATATGAAATTCCTCCTTCTATCGTTGCCAGCATTGCTTGTATATCCTTTGATGGATCGGCCTTAAGAGAGCCGCGTTTCTCTTCCTTTTTACTGGATGCGGATCCATCAGCATGTACATTTCAGCAAATGCTTAAACAGCTGTATCCACTCCCTACTGTTATAGACGTCACTCACCCTGAGAAACCGATTGTCCCGGCCCTTCAACTGAACAAGGCAGATTACTTACTTTATTTAAGACAAGTGGCTCCCTATCTTTTGCCCTTTTTACGTGAAAGGCGTCTTACTTTAATTCGGTATCCGCATGGCAGTGGAGACGAATTCTTTTATCAAAAGTCAACTCCTGATTATGCGCCGGATTTTGTTTTGACAGATGAAGTTGATGATATTTCTTACACGGTCTGTAATGATCCTCGTACGCTTCTTTGGCTTGGCAACCAGCTAGCGATGGAATTTCATATCCCTTTTGAAACAAGAGATACGGATCGGCCGACAGAAATCGTCTTTGATCTGGACCCGCCATCTGTAAATGAATTTCATCTAGCCATCGAAGCTGCTAAACGAATCAAAGCGCTTTTAGACGGACTTTTTCTCACAGCTTTTATTAAAACAAGCGGAGGTAAAGGGCTTCAGGTCTATATTCCTTTAAAGAAAAATGCCTTCACATACGAAGAAACAAGGCAATTCACTTCGTTTATATGCCAATTTTTATGTGAGCAAGCACCGGATCTATTTACTCTGGAACGTCTTAAGAAAAATCGCGGCAATCGCTTGTATTTAGACTACATTCAGCATGATGCTGGAAAAACAATTATCGCTCCATATTCCCCGAGAGGAAATGAGCTTGGACTTGTTGCGACACCGCTTGAATGGGACGAACTCTATCATGATGAGCTTCATCCTACTCTTTTTACGATGCCAGCTGTCATAGAGCGTTTAAAGGAAAAAGGCGATCCGTTCCGCCGCATGAGGCACCTTGTGAACGATGATGCTTTTAGACAAGTCTTACATCAGCTTGCACACATGTGACCTTCTCATCAGATGGACATCCGCGGTCATGAAGCGTTACACTTATTCATTAGAGAGGAAGAAAGGGATGACGATTTTGACCGCACATTCATTTCGTAATACAGCTTTGATTTTCTTATGTCTTTCCGCAGGAATTGTGGATGTAATTGGCTATTTAAGCCTAGGGCATGTGTTTACAGCCAATATGACAGGTAATATTGTGCTGCTTGGCATTGCAGCGGGAAGCTCTTTGCAGCTAACGGCCCTGCATTCTATCATTGCTCTAAGTGGATTCGTTTTAGGGGTTTTACTTGCAGTTGTGGTAGGCGGGAAGCATGAGAAAGCGTTTTGGCCAAAAGCCGTGACACGCATTTTTATCATAGAAGTGATGATTTTGCTTCTATTTGCTTTCATGACCATTTTCCCTTATACACAAGGTGCTTACTTTATGCTGATCATCCTTTTAAGTATGGCCATGGGCATGCAGACAGCAGCCGCTCGTAAATTGAATGTTGCTGGCATTTCCACAACTGTTCTCACGAGTACACTCGCTAATCTATTTGAAGATGCAGCTCAGCGCATATCATACAGGGAAAAAAGAAAAGCTCCTATCCAGCTTGTCAGCTTGATGCGAATAGGCTCTATTGTCTTCTATTGCCTTGGTGCGGCTTTAGCTGCATACACAGATCGTTACGATCCGTTTATCATCATTTGGCTGCCGATCATCATTCTAGGCATCATTGTGATAACAGCTGGATTGAAGCACTTTCACCAATTGAAATAGCCTCTCTTTAGATGGCTATTTCAATTAATGTGATCTTACACTAATAACTCCTCACATAAAATCCAGGAGGGCGCCCCATGATGAACGTAGAACCATATGGATATCCAGAAAATGTCCCGAATCCTCCGTACCCGGGAAAACCGCCTAAGCCAGAGAATACACCAGGGCTCAAATAATATCCGCCAAAGCCGATATGGGAACCAACTGGCCCAATATGTGCCCCGCCTCCGCTAAAACCGCCTCCATGAAAACCACCATAAACCCGTGGATACATACAATCACCTGCCTTCAAATCAGACCTTATCTCATCATATGCATGACAAAAGGGGCGGTGCTCCTGCTTTTTCTTTTCCTTCTATGTACATTAGACCAATTTGATAAAATTTGAATGAAAAGTCCTGCAAAAAATTAAATTAAGCAAAGAAAAGTGACCTTTTTAACTTGTTGCTCTGCCCTATGTTTATTTAGAATAATGGAGCAGGTAATAAATTTGCACACCCCCTTTGTTGCGAATTCTTCTTATTAAACGTTCTTGCAGCGTTTAATAAGAAGAGCCTATTAAAACACAAAAAACCCTTGCTGACGATATCAACAAGGGCGAGAGATACATGGTATTAACCACCAATGATTTTTTCTGCAACTTCGAATGAACCCGCAACGTTTTGCGTGAGAACAGACGCAGCCACTGCTAAACCGACAACAAATAATACTTTTAATCCTGTTTTCATCTTAAATCAACCCCATTCTTTTCATATGTAAATCCGCTTCTAAACTTTTGTTCAAGTAAAAAACAGACTGCTCATAAAGTGCTTGCTTTTCACAATATTTTGCTGCAAATTGTGATAGCTCTTTTACTTCATGATATTCATTCTTCTCTTCTAACTTTCTTAATTTCTCATCAATTTGCTGAAATCTTTGTGGCGCATGCGTTAAGTAAAGATCATGTACGATGCCTATTTTTAGCTGAAACACTTCATGCGAAGCATCTTTTATTCTGGCATATGCAGCCTCTATATATTGGCTTGCACGCTGCTTTTCACCAATCACACAGAGTTCCCGGCTGATCAGATACGTAGAATGGAAAAAGAAATCTGAATCATAGTACTCTTGATGGGACAGTGCTTTTTCAAGATGACGTATCGATTCCTTCGGTTTGTTCCAAAATGAATATAAAATGGCCACATTGTGATGAAGCTGAGCCAGCATAAAATCATCCTGCTCACTTGTCAAAACTTCTTCTGCCAGACGATAATTCTCAAGCGCCTCTTCATACCGGCCGATCTCTGTTAGATTCGCTGCTATAAGAGAGTATGAAAGGGCCGTTCTTCTTTCATATTGCTTGTGCCGCTTATAGACGTGGAGCGCTCTGCGGATATAGCTTAATGAGAGCATGATATGACTAAGCCGGTAGTAAAGCCATGCCACTTTAAAATCGAAATCAGCACGTTCTATCTCACTTGGAATTTTATCTAAGAGCTTTTCAGCACTTTGATACATTTGCAATGCAACCTCATAATTACCTTGATGCTGCTCATACACACCCTCATAGAAATCGAAATAATAGGCAAGACGATTAGACAGGTCATCTTCTTTTTTTCCATAATGACCCTCTATACTTTTCGTTGAAACATTGCCCTTTTGCCCTCTTAAATTGTACATAAGAATGTGATGTCTTTTCTCAAGAAGAGAATAGTATATGAGGATATCCGCATCGTCAATTTCCTCTACTGCTTGTTTCGCTTTGGCAAATAACCGTTCTGCCTCATCTGCATGATCTTTTTTGATTTCCATGTTCCAGTCATTTAATAATGATGCCAATTCCGCAACAGGAACTTTGCTCATTCTACACCCCCAATCACCTTCAGCTGCAGCACATGATTTCACTAAATATGGAACTTCTATTAGCAATTGCTAATTCGTCCATTTGACATCATTTTAATATGAATCACTTGAATCTTCAATAACCGTTTCCATTGAAAGTGCGTTTCTTTCTCCTAGTCAATGATATTTGCGAAAAAATTCCGCCTTTTTTTAAAATAAACAACTCGAGATGAAATGAAAAAAGCCCATTGTTAGGGCTTTCTAATCTTATGATGGTTAATACCGCATCATTTCAAAGACTATTTTGTACGATTCGCCTAATGATCAGTAAACTAATGATCAGCGCAGCTTTTCATTTATCCAGTTTCTTTATATAATATGATCAATCACTTACACGCCTCAGTAGCTCTAGAAGGGAAGAGCGCCGTAAAACAAATTGTAGCTGGCGGGTCGCAAGGCAAGGGTTTCAGAAGCACCGAAAAGCACATGAGCTGAGACAGGTGAAATTCCTGTCGGTGAAATTCCGTAGGGAAGCGTGTTGCCCCTAGCCTATGCTTACGAAAGGAGTGCGGGTTCGAATCCCGTCTGAGGCTTATGAGGTCGATGGAAATGGAGGATAAATATCATGCATGTGTTTGAAGAATATATCAGCAACATCGGTAACCCCGAGCTGAAGCAGCGCACTCAAGACATCTTACAATGGGTAGAAGACACATTCCCTCAATTAGAGCCAAGAATTGCTTGGAATCAGCCTATGTTCACAGATCACGGCACATTTATTATTGGGTTTAGCGTCGCAAAACATCACATTTCTGTCGCACCAGAAGGAAAAGGAATTGATCAATTTTCAGCTGACATTGTACAAGCTGGGTACGATCATGGAAAAAAGATGTTTCGCATGAAAGAAAGCTTGCCAGTTGATTATCCTCTTCTGAAAAAAATCATTGAATTTAATATCGAAGACAAAGCGGATTGTTCAACGTTTTGGCGAAAATAAACAGTACCCCGATCTCAGCCGTTAACAGATCGGGGTATTTTACTGCTGCATGTTATTTAGTTCTCTTCCCTACCAATTTCTGTTCAAGCCACTCATAGCATGACAAGATGGAATTAACACTTTTTTGAAATATCGGCAAATATACAACAGCAGCGGCTGTTAAACACGCTATAGCAGCTCCTACGAAGACATCAAATGGATAATGAACACCTACCCAAACCCTTGAAAATCCAACAGCACACGCAATGATCAGCCAATAAAAATGGCGTTTATGAAACAGCCAAAAGATCAGGCAAATCGAAAAAATAAAGATCGTATGATCACTCGGAAACGAGTTATTCACTTCTTTTTGAATCAAAAGATTGACGTGGCTCATTTCTGCAAAGGGCTGCTGATTGAAATAAAACACTCCTGCAATTTTGCCAAGTAACTCTGCCAATATGAAGGTCAGTCCAGCAGAAACGACCATCGCCCTATTGTACCTACTGCGATTTTGAAACCATACAAACAAACACATGAGCGCTGCCAGCAGCACTGTATATTCAGCTAGTCCAATAAATATCGGATTCAAGGAACCATAATCAATACTGAGCTGATTCACCCACCTAAATAAATCTTCATTAAATCCCCGCATCTCATTTCATCCTTTTTTACTTGATTTATGATAAGGATAATTGAAATGAGATGTCTGCCTCCATCGATCGAACGAACAAACCATGGAATCATATGACAGGTTTGTCACTTTACTGTCACTTGAACATCATGTACTAACTAAAAACTCATCAAAGGCTATTAAATCACAGGAACAAAACTGTTATAATAGAACATAAGTTTGCATTTTATCAAAAAGGGGTTACTGCATATGATCAAAACGGTAGACGGTAATATATTAGAGGCAAGCGAAGACATCATTTGTCACCAGGTGAACTGTAAAGGAGTCATGGGAGCTGGATTAGCGAAACAGATCAAAAGCAAATATCCGAATGTGTTCAAAGATTATAAACAGTTATGTACAGAACAAGGAGATGACTTGCTAAGCTCCATTCAACTCATCACAACAAAAGATGGAAAAACAATTGCCAACTTATTTGCCCAAGCTGGGTATGGAAGAACAAGAAAGCAAACCGACTACGATGCATTACGTAGCTGCTTTCAACACCTAAAGGATACAGTGACACATTCACCTGAAGAGAAAAACCAGACGTCCATCGCCATTCCATATGGGATTGGCTGCGGCTTGGCCGGTGGCGATTGGACGATTGTTGAAGAGATGATTGAAGAAGAACTGGGTGATTGTGAGGTGACGGTTTATCGGTTTAAATAAAGAGAAGTTTTATTGTTAATTAAAAGTAGTCATTAAAGAATAAAAGCACCATTCTGCCTGGAACGGTGCTCTTTCTATGCAAGTAAACTAGTTATCATTCTTTTCTTTGTTCTTAATATATTCAATCACAAATTCTCGATCTTCCTGATCTTCTGGAAGTATTCCAATATTTTGATACATCCATATCTCCTGTTTTTGAACTTCATCTATTCCATCTTCTAATATATTTGAAAAATCATATTCGATGGAAAACTCCCCTTTGTTATTTAATTTTAATGTTGCACTAGTCCACACATCAGTATTAATTTCTTTATCATTAACCCACAATTCTTTAAACAAAGCATGTAAATTTAGAAGTAAATCTTCATAAATATTTTCACTTACATTAAACGTTTCTGGAATATCATGAGAATAGATATACTCTTTATCACAGTCTGTTTTAAAGAAAAAAAACACTTCTGATGAATCTTCGAGTACTTCAGCATAAAGAATAATTTTATACCAATCAGTTGGTATAATTTCATTAACCTCTTCTGCGATTTTCTTAAATAGATCTGCTTGATTTTGCACCTTTTTGTCAACCTCCTGCTTGATTCTGTATCACAACAGTTCTTTTCAATTTTCCCTCTATTGTATAATTTACTTTAAATTCTGTTGGCCTCAATGAGTCACTATTGTATAGGGGTTTAATTTCTACGTTAACTTTTTTGGGCGGGTTTGCACTTAGAGCCTTTATCCATGTTTGCTCCATCTTGTACCATTTCCCACCGCTTCTATTAATCTGTGAATTCATCGGAACAAGGTTATCAATATCCCCAGAACCTTTAAAAATAGAGGCAATCAAGTGACCTCCGTCATCATCTAGTAATCGATCAGGCTTTCCTGAATTGGATTGAGCATATTGGTTTCTTTTAACCTCTCCGTATTTTAAATCACTTGCTTCGACTTTGACAATACGTCCGTAGTGATCGGTTGTGTAGGTGTAGCCTTGCTTTGTTGAATAAACAACATTTGGTTTTAACACTTTTTTACGTTTCCATCTCACATAGTGATCTCCGTAACTAACAACGGTTGGTGGTGATTTTGGTGCTGGTAAGCGTCTGCCTGTTTTAGAGATTCCATATACAGGTTGATTGTCCAGGCGTTTTGCCATAGAGAGGAGTTTATTTTTGAGATTTTCTCCGTCAAACACGTTATACGGCAGCTTCGGGCCGCCAGCCATTTGAAACTTTGGTGAGTATGGCAATAGATTCGGAATAGAAACTCTGTCTAATGATTTTGCTCCTTGCTCAAGGCCTTTCTTCACCGTCGTTTTGGCTGCTGTTGTCCCCGTTTTTGTAATGGCACCTGCCCCTTTAGAACCAAAGACGATTTCTGCTAGAGAACCAGTTGCATAGGCAAACCAGTGTGATCGAGAATATGCATCACCATCGATGACTTCTTTTTGGAATGAGTCTGAAATCGCCTTTCCAATCGCTTTCGATGTTTCAATTGGATGTGAAACAGCCGTTACGACCGATTCAACGGCACCTCCAGGATCTGTCACAAGATCATAGATGCCAACTACCGTATCTTTGGCCACATCATATAGACCAACTGCTGCTCCTTTTACAACATCAACAAACCCCTCTGATGCTTCTTCCTGCGCTTTGACCTGGAGAAGCTGGCTGTAATACATTTTTTGATCGTAAGAAAGATTTTCATATCCAATTTCGTCTACAATCTCAAAGTATTTTTCCTCTGATATACACGAAGGATCGTTGAGTTTTTCTTTCAATTCTTTGATTCTTCGTTTCTCTTTTTCTTCTATTTTCACCTTTAAATATGCTTTCACTTGAGCATCGATTTTATCATGATTCTTGTACACATCTGTCTCATGAAATGCTTTTGCATCGTAATACATTGGCTGCGCATTTTTCCCTTTTCCTGTAGCAGCCATCATTTTTGCATAAAAAGTTGCGAGGTGTTTTTCGACCGCTTCTGATTTTGCGTATTCTGTTTTTAGCTCATGATCTATTTTATGTACAGCATCAATGGCCTCTTTTCTTTTTTTGTTCGCATCATCTAAATGTTCATTGACCTCTTTACTTGAAAATACATTCAGTTCTATGAGATCACTGATGTCGTCAAAAATAGTGGATAGGGCTTCTTTTTGTTCCTTGACCATATCTTTATTGTTTTGAATGCCTTGTTTCAATTGAGCATCTAAAAAGTGCTCATCAATAAATGTACTCCCGCCTAACGATTCATCATCAATCTTTCCTTTTACCCCATCTAAAAAAGCTTTTTGCATATCAATAAAATCAAGATAAGTGTCTGTGTAAAGCGCAAGATCCTCATAAAAGGCTTTGATATTGTCTGCACCTTTTCCAGTAAATTCATCACCTAATCCTGACACACTTTTTAATGCTTTTTTCACATGCTGCATTTCGTCTCGAAGCTCCTGATAGGCTTTTGACCTTTGTTCGGCAGCTGACAGTAAAGATGGAGCATCTAATATTTTCATATAAAAAAGACTCCTTTTATGGAATATTCTTTTACTAGAATACCATAAGGAGTCTGACACTTTAATCCACTTAATCGTTTTTTAACCAATTATCCTCCGTAGTGTGGAGTAAAATCTTATCCCTTTTATGATCCTGCACCTCTAGAGAAAAGCAACACTACCTCATTTTTAGCATTTGCCTGAGTTTGTTCTCCAGCAGGCATTCCAAGAATTGCACATAATAGCAAAGCAGTAGTAATCATCATCATTATTTTTTTCATGATCATATGACCTCCTTTCCTATTAGCGTACAAGATTTTAAAGCCAATTCCAAGAAGTAGTTACTTTCTTCATAAAGATTTAACTTCTTATAAATGGAGGCAACATCAGGAGCTAAAGCCTCTATATCAACATATGCTTTTCTTTCTTCCAAAAGACATAGCCCTTTCTTGATATCTTCATAGCTTTCCTGTGGTGTTGTATAACATTTCTCAAGGATATTGAATTTCAACATAAAGTTTGTGTTCTGCTGTTCTTTAGAGAAGTTTTTCCCCTCAGTAACCCAACTTATTGCCTGATCCAACTGATTTGATTTGTAGCTTGATCTTGCAAATTCATACGCACATTGTAAGTATGAAACAGGAGCTGACTGTTTTAGATCATCTGCCGAAATTGCTTTGTTAAAATATTCAATTGCTTCTATATGGTGGTCATCTTGAATTTTGAGAAATCCCAAATCATAATAAGCCAAAGCTAACAATCTCTTATCATTCTTTTCAATCAGTCTATCGACACAATCCAAAAGTATCCGTTCAGCTTTGTCTAGTCTACCGTCATCAATCAAATTCAGTGCCAACAACATATTACAGTTTATGGTCTGTATGCTGTAACCTTCATGACCTTTGTAGATGTCCTTTGCTGTTTGTAGATGATGGTGAGAAAGAAGCGTGACTTTATTGAAATAGTAGAGTGTGCCAATTTTATAATGGAACTCAGCCTTTTCAATTTCATCATGTACCTTGTCCAACTGTCTCTCAGCTACTCTGAATAGGACTAGGGCTTCTGAATAGTTATTCTTTGCACTCTCATACATACCTTTGAAAAGATAAAAGTAAAACCTTAGCATGTCATCTGTTTTGACTCTTTCATTTTCTGTTATTGTTGGTTGCCCCACTAAATCTTCCATCAGTACCTTAAATCTGTAATCAAGAATATTGAAATAGAGTAACACATCTTGATTTTCTTCCATTTCGCCTAACATTTGTTGAATCTCATCCCTCAGCTCTACTGCTTGTGAAACTTCCCTCTTTTTAATATGTAAATACCATTTGTTGAGCGTGTTTGCTACATCTACAGAAGAAATCAAATTCGACATCCCATTACCCCCTTGCTATCATTTCCTTTGTATAATTTTAACATGATATTTACAACATATGTAAAGTCAAGGCGTTCATTTTAAAAATTTTCGGTATCCCGCAAAATGCAAACATACTTATATATAAAAGGTATGTTTTATGTAGAGTGCTTTAAAAGAGGAACGACATGGGAGAGTAGAGAATTAAACATAGGTATCCTCTAAGACAGGGAGTAAAAGAGTCTTTGATGCGGAACATATTTCTCAATATAATATATGTAATTTGTAATGTCTTAACCCTATTAAATCAATATAGAACCCTCATCTTAACTATTGTTAAATTATCCATTGGTGGTCATTTGGGTGGTCAATTCACATTTAATTTAGTCCTTTTTGATTTACTGATTATTGATCAATTTTAATAGGAATTATTTAGTTTGAGCTACAGGATAATACCACTTGTTCCCTATCTTGTTCTAGCTCCTTGTGTTCCAGAACAGTTTTTCATTGTCTAGCTTCTTTAAGTGTTTCTCCAATTCATCTATGTAAAGTTTTCTAACTTCTTCTTCATGAATTTTGATGTTTAACATTTAATTCCTACTTTCATTTTTTCTTTTTAATACGACAATTTATAAATTAAAGAACAACAAATAAGGTGTTGGCCTCATACCCCATCCATAATGTAATTCCATCAATTGACCTTCTTGATTTATGTGTTATACTTTAAAAAACAAATGTTGAAGATGTCGAATCAAACAGAAAGGTTCAAATCCTTTCTTGCCAAAGTTAACATTTAAACTCCTTATCTTTTTAAAATTATGCTTAGTCTTGATTAGCCTGATAATTTACGCAATTTCAAATGGAGTGATTTCAATGACAACTATATACTTTTTACAGATTTTTAATGCTATTTTTAGTTTCTTTGGCAATTTGGTACAGTTGGTTCGATTCCTTGAGCTTTTGTTTCTATCCTTCTCATATAAAGAAGTATTAATTTCATATACATATACAATTTCAAAATAATTTTTCTTCAACTTCAATTAACTTATTAAAATTCAGACATCCCCTCACATTCCACGACCAATCATATATACTCATGTAAATCACACTCTTTTTTTAAAAAATTTTTATTTTTATATTAATTATTTCATTAATGAAGGAATATTAACAGATAATAACGAATTGAAAGTAATATTCAAGTCAGGCATATTGAACCCTTATTAAAAACAAACCAGTTCTTTTGAATAATTAACAGGACTGGTTTGTTTTCTTACTGTATATACGATTAGACTTTATCTATTAGGATTTTGTACCTTCATTAAAATAAGGTGAAAATCTATAACCTCTACTTATACTTACAAATTGATTCTGAATCTATATGAAAATTAATATCCGGAATACCATCAAAAGATCCAGGATACCCACCCTTATGTGGATACTCTAAGGCACTGACTAATTTCACAAAACCTTCTTGGTCGTCTACTCCAAATAAATGTTTTATTTTCTCAAAAAATCTTTTAGATTCCATTCTTTGAAACATTTCGATTTTTCCTTTCGAGTAAAAGTACCCATGAGGAAACCAAACTCTAGAGACTTCATCATCAATATTTTTATGGCATGAAATATAGTAAAGAATTAAATCCGTATTACCAAAATCGTTTGAAGTGTAATTTTTCGGTAATCTTCTAGTCATCTTTACTGCACTATAACTCCAATATGCAATTCCAGTTTTTAGAACCTGTATCTCATCTAAAGCTTTTACATATGTATTAAATGCTTCAAATCCCACCCCTGTTTTTCCGTTATTCTTATATTTATTGAAAACCCAATATCTCGAATATAAAAATTCATTTAGTAATTGAAAATTGGAGTGTCGCAATAAAATCATAACTACATTAATAAAAACTTCTTTTATGAAAAATTTATATTGATCAAATTGAATGATTGCATAACTGCCTTCAGTTAAAGACTTAATTTCAATAATTTGATTAAAAAATTCTTCAAAGAACTCCATTAAAAAATCTACTTTTAAAGCCTCATTAGTAATTAAATACTCCATTAAATTAATTAAATCATTTTTTAAAATTAACATGTTATCAATTTTATTTTCTATTTCTTGGGCAATTGAATCATGATCGTCTTTGTCAACAATTTTAAATTCTTCTAAACTATTTATAAATTCCCTTTTAAACTCAATTGTGTACGTTTTTACTTTTAAATGATTATCCTGAAACATAGCCTTCTTTATTTCGCTTATTAATGATTTCAACTTGTGCCCATTAATCTGTTCATCTTCAAAAATATATTCCGGAGGTACTCCTAATTGAGGTTTTCTATTTGCTGGTCTTTCAAATATTACTCTCAATAATTGTTCGTAGTTCTGATGATATAGCTCTTCATTAGAAAGATCTATATATTTTCTACTTTCCATATAAGTTGGAATGAAATCCTTACCATCATGGTCTCGTTCCGCAACTATTGGAATAAATTTTTCTTGATTCGCTTCTGAATAGACCTTTGGAGTTATAATTTGGGTTTCTGTTCCTACTCCACCTTTTCGCCCGTTTGCTTTTTCTTTATAACCGTTTTCACAGATAATCAAAACTTTATCAATTGAAGAATCATTGACCATAGACTCCATAAATACAAATATATCTTGGCCTTCCTTAAGATCCCATTGATCCAAGATGACTTCTACACCATCTTCCATTAATCTTGTTGCGAGTTCGTTCCTTACCCAATCTACTAGTGTATCAGTTGTCCAACTATATGATATAAATACTTTCTTTTGCTCTCTTTTCACAGAATCACCTCTAACCTTTATTCGTCTATCCATCACCTATTATCTCTCAAAATTTTGGAAAAAACAAACAAAAACAGGTATATAGAATACAGTCTATACACCCATCATACCTTACCTTTCATTTGCTTTAATCCTTTACGAATTGTTTGCAGTGTATTATTAGCCCCTTTTTCATCACCAACCATTTTATCAATGTGCATATTCACTGAATAATTGTTCGAAACATTTTTGGACTCTAACACTTCAAGTCCTAGAACTGAAAGTTTAGGGTTAGCTACTGAAGAAGCAACATTGTTAAACATACTTTGTATTGACTCGTAGCTCTTTGCTATTACTCCCATAATTCGATCTTCTACCTTTGTTTCTCTAGGTAGCTTAACAGCTTTAAGCATGTTAAATGAGTCTTGTTTATTAAGGACATTTTATCCATCATTCTGAGCCACCAGTCTTAAAACGAGCGGTCTTTTAGCTTTGTATGCTTTTGAAATTATCTGTTGAATTTGGTGAACAAAAAGTGGTCAATCCTCATTTTGGTTGTGATCATTATAAATTTGACCACCAAATCCTATTTAAAAACCCCCTGAAGCCAATGGCTCCAAGGGGTTTTCTTTATTAATACTGAGACATATACTGATCGCGTTCCCATGGGTGTACTTGGGTGCGGAACATATCCCATTCGATTTCTTTTGATTCGATGAAGTGCTCGAATAGGTGATCGCCTAGTGCGTTGATCATGACTTCGTTTGATTTTAGCAGCTCGAGTGCTTCTGCAAGTGTTGCAGGAAGGTCAGCGATGCCGTTTTCAAGGCGCTCTTCTTTGTCCATGACATAGATGTTTCTGTCGATTGGTGCTGGTGCTTCTAGTTTGTTTTTGATTCCGTCTAGACCTGCTGCAAGTAATACGCTTAGTGCAAGGTATGGGTTTGCAGATGGGTCTACGCTGCGCACTTCTACACGTGTGCTGATGCCGCGTGATGCCGGGATACGGATCAATGGGCTGCGGTTTTGTGCACTCCATGCTACATAGCAAGGTGCTTCATAGCCAGGTACAAGACGCTTGTATGAGTTAACCGTTGGGTTTGTGACTGCTGTAAAGCTTGTTGCGTGCTTGACGATACCTGCGATAAAGTGTCTAGCAGTCTCGCTTAATTGTAAATCTGCTTTTTCATCAAAGAATGCGTTTTTACCATTTTTGAATAATGATAGGTTACAGTGCATACCAGATCCGTTTACACCGAACAATGGTTTTGGCATGAATGTCGCATGAAGACCGTGTTTTCTCGCAATGGTTTTGACAACGAGTTTGAATGTTTGAATGTCATCACAAGAACGGATTGCGCCTGCATATTTGAAATCAATTTCGTGCTGTCCTGGTGCTACTTCGTGGTGAGATGCTTCAATTTCAAAGCCCATTTCTTCAAGTTCTAGCACGATATCACGGCGGCAGTTTTCACCTAGATCTGTTGGTGCAAGGTCAAAGTATCCACCTTTATCGTTTAGTTCAAGCGTTGGCTCGCCTTTTTCATCTAATTTAAATAAGAAGAATTCTGGCTCAGGTCCAAGGTTAAAATCACTAAATCCTAGTTCTTCCATTTCCTTTAAGATACGCTTTAAGTTGTTACGCGGGTCTCCATCAAACGGTGTCCCATCTGGCTTATAAATGTCACAAATAAAGCGTGCAACTTTACCTTTTTCTGCTGTCCAAGGGAAAATAACAAATGTGTTTAGATCTGGGTATAGGTACATATCTGATTCTTCGATACGTACGAATCCTTCAATAGATGAACCGTCAAACATACATTTGTTATCGAGAGCTTTTTCTAACTGGCTCACAGGAATCTCAACATTTTTAATTGTTCCGAGAATGTCTGTAAATTGCAGACGGATGTACTTTACGTTTTCCTCATTTACTAATTTTACGATATCTTCTCTTGTGTACTTTGCCATTTCGTAAAACTCCTCCCCTACAAAAGGTAAAATGTGTATAGCAATGCTTTTGCTAATTGGTTAACGGAAGAACCTTGACATATCCCCCTGCCTAAAGGTCGTTCCTTGTTGGAAACGTCCAGCCTGAATGAGTTCCTTCTTCAGCAGCTTCCTGAGTTCATCATCTGACAAGTTGTGCTTAGCTGTGGTTTTTTCCTCCGTCTTTTTATCAGACGATGGATTTTCTGCCTCAGCTTTGGCAAAAAGCTTTTTGATTCCTGCCATGTTTACACCTTGTTCGATGAGGTTTTTAATTTCTAGTAATTTATCAACATCATGAAAAGAAAATAATCGGCGGTTTCCATCACTTCTTGCTGGAAATACTAAACCATTTTCCTCATAATAGCGAATTTGTCTTGCAGATAATTCTGTTAGCTGCATGACAATCCCAATTGGGAATAAAGGCATTGAGCGGCGAATGTTATCACTCATCTCAACTGTCTCCTCCTCTTTGCTTAAATTTATTATATGTCATGTTATATTATGTGTCAACAACATGTTAGGAATATTAACATGGTTTTTTTATTGAGCAGGCACTTCAATAAAACCTTGATCCAATAAGGCATCGACAGCACTGCAAATCGCATTTTTCACATGGGCATACGTGAGTCCGCCTTGCACGTAGGCAGTATAAGGCGGTCTGATCGGACCATCGGCTGATAATTCGATACTGGCTCCTTGTACAAATGTGCCCGCTGCCATAATGACATCATCCTCGTAGCCCGGCATATAGCTTGCATGTGGAGTGACGTGACTGTTAATCGGAGATGCATACTGGATTGCCTGACAGAACGCAATCATTTTTTTAGGATCTCCAAATTCGACAGATTGAATTAAATCCGTTCTTTTCGCATTCCATGCTGGGTTTGTTAGGAATCCGAGCTTCTCAAGAAAACGAGCCGTAAATACTGCGCCTTTTAAGCTTTGAGCCACAACATGCGGCGCCAAGAAAAAACCTTGATACATTTCCTGGAGGGCATACAGCGATGCACCCGCTTCACTGCCGATGCCCGGAGATGTCATTCGATAAGAGCAAGCTTCGACCCATTTTTCTTTTCCAACGATGTAGCCGCCTGTTTTGGCAAGACCTCCGCCTGGGTTTTTAATAAGTGAACCGGCCATGAGATCAGCTCCAACATGACACGGCTCTTGTAATTCAGTAAATTCACCATAACAGTTGTCTACAAACACAATGATCTCTTCATTAATCTCTTTCACAAATGAAATCATTTGCTCAATTTCTTCTATTGTAAAGGATGGCCTTGACGCATAGCCTTTTGAACGCTGAATGCCGATGACTTTTGTTTTAGAAGAAATCGACTCTTTTACTTTGTCGTAATCGACTGATCCATCTTGAAGCAAATCAATGGCTTTGTAGTCAATCTGGAAGTCTTTTAATGAGCCTGTCCCTTCTTTCCCGCGAATCCCGACAATTTCTTCTAGCGTATCGTATGGTTTTCCCGTCATGTAGATCAATTCATCGCCAGGTCTCAGCACACCAAATAAAGCAATGGAAATCGCGTGTGTGCCAGAAATGATCTGCGGACGGACAAGGCCGCTTTCTCCTCCGAAGACATCCGCATAAATCTTTTCTAACGTGTCTCTCCCCATATCATCGTAGCCATATCCAGTTGTTGGATTAAAGTGAGAGTCACTGACTTTATGGTTTCGATAGCTTTCAAGCACCCGCCACTCATTTTGTTCGCTCGTTTGATCAATTTGCTGATGCACGTGTAAAATCTCTTGTTCTGTTTCTGCTGCTGCTTTTTCTAAAATACTGCCGTGTTTTAATGTGTGAAACATCTTGATTTAATTCCTTTCCAACATATACTTCTTGATTTGACCTAAAATGGTCTGATCCTCACCACTATATCCGGTGATATCGTAAATTTCTGCTTCTTTTTGAAATTCTAGTGATTCCACAAGCGTTTCTGATTTTAATGCGGAGATGAGCTTCCCTTCATACGCTGGAATCTTCACATGATATGGCTTTAAAAAGGCTTTTTTCAGCTCAGCCATAATATCCGCTTTTAACCTTTTTACATCTTCTTTGCGTCTAGCACTGATTAAGATGTGGCGATGCTTTGAAGATGGGATGAAATCTGGTCGGATTTGATCTTCCTTATTATAAACAGTCAGCATCGGAATACGGTCCGCTTCTAATTCTTCTAAAAGCTCATGAACCGTTCGTTCGTGTCCTTCATAATCCTCATTAGAAGAGTCGATGACATGAAGCAAATAGTCGGCTTCCTTCACTTCTTCAAGGGTGGAACGAAATGCGGCGATCAGTGTGGTCGGAAGGTCTTGGATAAAGCCAACCGTATCCGAAATGAGCACACTGTAGCCAGATTCTAATGTCATCTTACGTGTCATTGGGTCAAGTGTCGCAAACAGCAGATCCTCTTCATGACTATCTGCTTCTGTTAATTGATTAAACAAAGTTGATTTTCCGGCATTCGTATACCCGACAATGGCAATTTGGAACACACCATTTTTCTTTCGGCGTTCCCGGTATCTTGTTCGATGTTCTTTGACTGCAGATAACTGCCCGTTAATTTCGTGAATGCGGTTTCGAATATGGCGTCTGTCTGTTTCAAGTTTTGTTTCACCTGGACCTCTTGCGCCAATTCCGCCTCCCTGTCTTGAGAGGCTAATCCCTTGTCCACTTAGTCTCGGCAGGGCATACTGAAGCTGGGCAAGCTCTATTTGCAGCTTCCCCTCTCTTGTACGGGCTCTTTTTGCAAAGATATCTAAAATCAATTGCGTACGATCAATAATTTTTACATCTAAAGCAGTCGCCAAAGCTTTTAGCTGGCTTGGAGAAAGCTCGTCGTTAAAAATAATGACATCACATTCGAGCTCCTCGCAAAGCACCTCAAGTTCTTCTACTTTCCCTTTACCGATATACGTTGCGCTGTCTTGTCTATTTCTCTTCTGCGTCATCACGCTGACAGCTTCACCGCCAGCCGTTTTGGTTAAGGAAGCTAATTCTTCCATTGAGTATTGAAAGCGTTCATCCGTTACATGCGGCAATTGGCAGCCGACAAGGATCGCTTTTTCAGTCATTTCATGTTCATTCAACGTCAGTTGTTTCCTTTCTGTACTTAAGTTTTCAGTAGTACCATCATACCAAACAGATCACACGTATACCACTATTCGGATGGTTTATTTTAGTGACTCTTTATAAAAAGGATACGCCATTTCAAGAAGGCGTATCCTCTTTCATTTGAAGATCGTGACTTTTAATGGTCAGCAGATCTTTTTTATCATAATGATCCACAAGAAGCAGTCTCATCGCCTGGGTTCGTATGGCCTTTTCAATGGTGTTTCGCACAAACCGGCCATTGCTGAATTTTGCCGGGCTTGTGGTACTTTTAATGTGCATTAAATAATCCCGCAGCTTCCATTCAGCTTCTTGGGTAAATACATATTCTCTGTCCGCCATCATTCGTTTTGCAATATCCATGAGCTGATCGACTGTATAATCAGGAAAGCTGATGTTGATTGGAAATCTTGATTGCAGACCGGGGTTTAAAGAAAGAAAATGATCCATTTCTTTGGAGTAGCCAGCAAGAATCAGAATGAATTCGTGCTGTTTGTCCTCCATATGTTTTACAAGGGTATCAATCGCCTCTTTTCCAAAATCTTTTTCTCCTCCGCGTGCAAGAGAATAGGCTTCGTCAATGAACAAAATACCGCCTAGTGATTTTTTAATTAAATCCCTTGTTTTTTGCGCTGTATGACCAATGTACTCTCCAACAAGATCACCGCGTTCTGCTTCAATTAAATGACCTTTTGAGAGCACATTCATTTCAAAGAAAAGCTTCCCGACAAGTCTTGCAACTGTGGTTTTCCCTGTGCCAGGATTCCCTTTGAACATCATATGAAGCGCTTGTTTTCCTACCTTTAACCCTTGTTCCTGCCGTTTTTGATTAACAAAAATCCAGGCATAAATCTCTTTTATGTTTCGTTTCATTTCATCCATACCGACAAGGCTGTTCATTTCACGCTCTATTTCCCGTAAGATGCTGTGTTTTGCCTCATTTTTCTGCAAGGCTTCTAGGTATTCTGCCTCTGAGTCTGCATCAACCAATACTTGCTTTTGTCCGTTAAGTATAATATTGATTTGGCCGTTGTTTTTATATGTGACAGCTCGCTCCAACGTATTCACCTCTCGCTCTTCTCTCTTTATTCTATTCGGGTGGAGCTGTAATCGTGACAATCGCCCGCTTAAGCCCAAGTTTGCTGTCAAAATGACCCGAGATACCGAATATTGTAGGGATTTCTGCGGTTTCCCAGGAAATGATGTGCTATTTCCATTGTATTCATCCCGTTTGGGCGGACAAACCAACAATTTGTTTTTTCTTAGAAAAATGTAGCTTTTTAATCACAAATGATGCAGAAAAGAGTCTCAATGATTTCCGCATTTTGTACAGGCAATTCTTCTATTTTCTCATAAAATAAAGACGAGGTGATGAATAGATGGTGAAAATTTTTATTGATCCTGGCCACGGAGGAACAGATTCTGGAGCTAGTGCTAATGGACTTTTGGAGAAAAATATAACACTTCAAATCGCGCTTTTACTGAGAGACATTTTGATTAGTGAATATGATGGGGTTTCTGTCCGCTTAAGTCGTTCAACTGACCAATCCGTCACTTTGTCCCAGCGTACGAATGCAGCAAACAGCTGGGGAGCTAACTATTTCGTGTCTATTCATATTAATGCTGGCGGGGGTACAGGGTTTGAAAGCTATGTGTATCCTGGCGTTTCAGCACCGACCACCACGTATCGCAACGCCCTTCATGATGAAATTGTCCGCTCAGTTGATTTTGCTAACCGCGGCAAGAAAACTGCGAACTTCCACGTTCTTCGTGAAACTTCTATGCCCGCTATTTTAACAGAGAATGGTTTCATTGATACGACAGCTGATGCTAATAAGCTCCGCAACGCAACCTTCCTTCAAGGCATCGCTCACGCTCATGCGACTGGTCTAGAAGAAGCCTTTCAATTGAAAAAAAAAGCAAGTAATCTTTATAAAGTGCAGGCAGGAGCTTTCAAAGTGAAAGCCAATGCAGATGAATTAGCAGCTACACTTAAATCCAAAGGCTTTGACGCATTTGTTGTATTAGTCGGAGGTATGTTCCGAGTACAGGCCGGGGCTTTCCGTACAAAGCAAAATGCAGATGACCTCGTCGCAAGATTGAAGCAGGCCGGTCATGACGCATTCGTTTTCCAATAATTTTAAGCTGTTGTAACGAAACAAACCGGCTCAAGTCTTCTACTGAGCCGGTTTGTTGTGTATTTATTTACGCTAGGATATTGACGACAAATTGAGACCATGTTTCAAGACGATCGAAGTATTCAGGCTTTTTCAAATCGGCTGTTTTCATCCATTTTCCTGAAATTTGATCTGTTTCTTTTACTTCTACATGAGCACCAGGAGATAGTTCAAGCGCTGATAACAGTCCAATGTGCACACGGCCGACACTGTTGTCATCGTCATTGATTAATCCAAGGGTTTTCATTTCAAGTTTGTCTTCTTCTTGAATTGAAAGTTCTTCGTCCAGCTCACGATCCGTATTTTCTTTTAGAATCTCAGCAAAGTTTTTTCCTTCAACGAAATTCATATGCCCCCCAAAGCCAAGAGATAACTTATGATGTAAGCGAGTCTCTCCTCCTCCTTGAAGTCTTTCGTATACATATACTTCGTCCTCACGCTTAATCACAACATAAGGAATCGGCTGCTTGAAGTCAGGATTTTCTTCTGCATCGCCTCTTCGCATCTGCTCGAAGTGCTCTTCGATTTCTTTCATAATGGTGCTGATTGTTTTCTCTTCACTGTTCACACCATTAAACGCAAGTGTTTCATTTTGGAACACGCGCGTACGCGGTGCAACTAAAATGATTTCGTCCATTTTTCCCATGTTCGGTAACCTCCAGTATGTAACACATTGTTAGAAATGGCAAAAAGCCAAAACGAGTGATGCGTTTTGACTTTTACGCTTTCCTTATGATTCATCTCCAAAGAAGAAGTCGTCATCTTTTAACGGCTCAACTGTTGCTTTTTTGTAGCCGTTCCCTTTCATTGAGAAGAAGTCATGCGACTTTGTTTTTGTATTGAGTCCGTTCAATACAATAGGGTTAATCTCTTCTTCTTCAAAATAAGGGGCAAATCCAAGGTTCATTAACGCTTTATTGGCATTGTAACGAATGAACTTTTTCACATCATGCGATAAATTGACTTGGTCATAAATATCTTCAGTGTAATGAAGTTCATTTTCATAAAGCTCGTTCAAGAGGTCAATTGAGAAATCATACAGCTCTTTTTGCACGTCAGGTGTTTGTTTGTTGTAAATTTCTTGTGCTAATAATCCAACGTACACACCATGAATCGCTTCATCACGCAAAATTAAGTTGATGATTTCACCGCTTTGCATGAGCTTTCCTTGCCCATAGAAATATAGCGGGTAGTAAAAACCACTATAAAATAGGAAGCTTTCTAAATAAACAGAAGCCACCATTGCTTTAAAGAGAGAAATAGGATCGTCCTTTTGAATCGAACGGTATAAACTGACAATCATATCTGCTTTCTTTTGCAGGAATTTATTCTTCTTGACCCATTCAAACACTTCACTGATCGTTTCAGTTGGTGCGAGTGTCATGAAGATATTGGAGTATGATTTCGCATGTACCGCATTTTCCATCATTGCCATAAAGTTTAATACCGCTTTACGCTGATGACCATCTACATGCTCAGCCACAATCGGCATCCCTGTATTTCCTTGTTCTGTATCAAGTAAAGTCAGTCCAGCAAGCACCTTCATGTACGTATCTCGCTCTTTTTCACCTAAATATTTCCACGTCAAGAGATCTCCGTTTAAGGAAATCTCTTCTGGAAGCCAGAACTGCTTCACATTTTGGTTGTAAAACATTTGTGTAAAATCGTCTTCGTGTTTTGACCAGTTGGCTGCATCATAAATTTTTGTCACGTTAAACTCTCCTTTAATCAAACAACACAAGAAAGACAGCCTTCCTGCCCTGTATCCTTCGTTCTTGCATAATAAAGTGTCTTAATGCCTTTATGGTGTGCATAAAGATCGATGCGGTTTAAATCACGCGTTGTCATCGTATCTTTCAGGAATAGTGTAAAGCTGATTCCTTGATCGACGTGCTGCTGAATTGTTGCGATCATATCGACCACTTTAAACATGTCCATATCGTACGCTTCTTTATAGAAGAACCAGTTTTGCGCTGAAAGACCCGGCATTGGGTAATAGGTTTTGCTGTTGCCGTATGTTCTTTCTTCGATACGTTCCATAATTGGCATCACAGAGGCTGTTGCCGATTGAACATAAGATATGGAACCTGTTGGTGCAATACATAAACGATAGCTGTGATACATGCCATTTTCCGCTACAAATTCTTTGAGTGCTGCCCAGTCTTCTTTTGTTGGAATGTGCATGCCTTCAAATAGTGCTGCTGCTTTTTCTGTTTTTGGTGTGAAATCAGTTTCCACGTATTTATTGAAGTACTCACCAGTTGCATAGCCAGAGCCTTCATAACGATGGAATGTTTCTCCTTTTTCTTTCGCAAGCTCACTTGAGCGTTTAATTGAATAATAGTTCACCATCATAAAGAACGTATTTGCGAAATCTCTTGCTTCTTCACTTTCATAGGCAATTTGGTTTTGAGCTAAATACCCATGAAGGTTCATCGCACCAAGTCCGATTGACTTCATCGCTTTGTTCGCTTTTCGAACAGCTGGTGCATTGCGAATGTCTGTTGTTTCAGACACAAGCGTTAGTGAGTCTGTTGCAAGCTTAACCGTTTTTTCGATCGATTTGTTTTTCATGACATTCATGATATTTAATGAACCGAGGTTACAAGAAATATCAAGACCGATTTCATCTTCTTGATCATAGTCCGTGTAAGAAGAAACCTCTGACGCCTGAAGCACTTCTGAGCAAAGGTTTGAGAATTTCACTCGTGAAATATGGTTCAAAGCATGCTCTCTGTTTACATTATCTTGGAACATGATATATGGATAGCCTGATTCTGAGCGTAGAACAGCCAATTTTTCAAGAAGCTTTCTCGGATTGACTTTTTCTTTTTTAACTTTCGGGTTTTCTACAAGCTCATCATACATTTCTTCCATGTCCATCTCATCAAGATGCTGTCCATATTCTTTATAGACGGTATGCGGATAGAAAGTGTAAGCTGTTTTATCTTCTCTAGCAAGCTCGATAAATTTATCCGGGATGACAACTCCAATGGACAGTGTTTTCACGCGAACATCTTCATCGGCAGAGATTTTTTTCGTATCTAAGAAATCATTGATATCTCTGTGGAAAATATTCAGGTAGGCACTGCCTGATCCTTGTCTTTGCCCCATTTGATCTGCATATCTGAATGCATTATCAAGAAGCTTCATCACGCCGACGACACCTTTTGTCGCGTTTTCTACATCTTTGATTGCTTCGCCTTTTGCACGAAGTTTTGACAGGTTCAAACTCACGCCGCCGCCTAATTTTGACAGCTGCATTGAAATATCAATCGCTCTTGAAATATCGTTTAGTGAGTCATTTACTTCAAGCAAGAAGCAGCTCACAAGCTCACCGCGTCTTTTACGTCCAGCGTTCAAGAAGGTTGGTGTACTTGGCTGGTACTCTTGATTGATCATCAGTTCTACAAACTCAAGTGCTTTTTCTTTATCCCCACCCGCAAAGAAAAGTGCTACAACTGAAATGCGGTCTTCATAGCGTTCAAGGATTTTCTTTTTATCATTTGTTTTCAGTGCATAGTCATTGTAAAACTTAAATGCACTCATAAATGATGGGAATCTAAATTTTTTGGCATACGCAGCTTCAAAGACTTCTTTAATATCTGCCATGCTGTATTGTCTTAAAAATTCTTCCTCATAGTAGTCGTTTTCTATTAAGTAATCAATCTTCTCTTCTAGATTGTGAAAAAAGACCGTGTTTTGATTAATGTAATCTACGAAATAACTATGTACAGCTTCTTTGTCCTTATCGAACTGAAACTTTCCTTCTTTTTGAATCATAATTTCGTTATTTAATTGTATCCACTTTGGAACCTGATTTTGTGACAATTCTTTCTACCTCCTGTGTAAACAATTCAACATCCCTTTTTGTTCCGCTTAGTTCAAAGGTGTGCAAAATAGGAACTTGATATTGTTTAGAAATCGTATCGGCGCTTTTTGCAAAATTATCTCCCCACACTTTGTTGCCACTCACCGCAACACCTAGTAAAAGGTGAGCATTTTTTTCTAAAAAAGACTGAGTGGTACTAGGGACTTGTCCAAATCCTGTCGTAAAGGTGACGAGAATAAACGGCGTATCCAAAAACTCTTCTCCAGTCAATTTTCGTTTGTCTGTAAAAGGGGTCTTGTCCAAAAAGCGTTGAACATTTCCTGTTTTTGAATCAAATACGATTTGAATCAATTCCATCACGACCTAGTTTTTAGTATTGTTGATCATTTCGCTATTCACTATATATAGTATACTATGTTTTTTCAAAACACAACATATAGATGTTCGAAACGAAAAAAATCAACCAACCCGGCCGAACCTTCATAGCCGAACTCGTACGTTCAAATAAATAGAGCAGAACAGGATCTAAAAATAGACTGCTCTACTCCCTATTCAACTGAAACCGAAATCTATCATAACACGAAAAAAAATCGCTTAGTAGACTAGACTTTTTGTTTTATTTTTTGTAGGCATCGCACTGTAAATCTTCTGACACTTCTGTAATTTCCACTTCAACACCTAATTCTTTTAGCACCGCTTCAAGCGCAGAGACGATTGAAGCTTCTCTCACTAATTCTTTCCCATTTACAGAAACACTTGTTCCATATTCGAAACAGGAATCGTCTTCACAAGTTTGTTCCCAATGATTAATTTTAATTTTATGTGTCATGAACTCATCCTTTTCTGTCTAGATGTCTGATGCATGATTATAGTGTAGCGGCTTCACATTCATTTGTAAATTTACGTGCTTACTCTTCATCATCAAGACCATCATCATATTCTTCGTCATCCCATTCATCTATGTATTTCGTTGTAACGAGAGTCAGTTTTCCCTCTTTTTCATCAAATCGGTACACATGTACTTGATCATCTTTCAAAACAGCAAAGTGATTATTTTTTAGTGCAGCAGATGATCGTAAAACTCCATCTGCATTTTCATGAGAATGGTTATTCCAACTTTCTTGTCTCGTTTCAATGTTTGAGATAGCGCACGATCCAAACAAGACTACAATTCCAATCAAAAGGAGGATCACTCTAATCCTTCTTAATTCAAGCTCTGCATTTTCCATATGAATCCCCTCACCCTTCTAATATCCAATAAGGAATTATACGGAAAATTGGCAGAAAAGTTTCATTGCATACAAAATAGCCCCTCTGCACTGACAAAAAACGTAGCGGGTTCGGCCGGTTTATTCGCAGAGGCATGGGGCTATTCAATACAACCTATCCTATTCTAATTCCAGATTTACATTCTTTTGAGGTGCAAATGTAGAAATGGCGTGTTTATAAATAAGCTGCTGCTTTCCTTCTGTTTCAAGCAGCACCGTGAAATTGTCAAATCCCTTCACTTGACCGCGAAGCTGAAAGCCATTCAGTAAGAATACTGTGACAAATGTATTGTCTTTGCGGATCTGATTCAAAAACTGCTCCTGAATATTAATCGGTTTCATGTTTCGTCCTCCTTGATTCTGATAACTACAGTTTCGCTTTAAGTCCAAGCTTTCCTGCTATATATGCGAAAATTTCCTCTTTTTTGTCTGAAAAGTGGCAAGGCGGTGTCATATCAAACCAAGTGACCGCCATTTTATTACGGAACCACGTGAACTGACGCTTCGCATATCTACGGGAATTTTGCTTTAATTGCTGGATGGCTTCATCAAGTGAGCAGTCACCTTGAAAATAGGCATACAGCTCTTTATAACCAATGGCTTGAACAGACTGACAATCCTTCAAGCCTGATTGATAAAGTGCTCTCACTTCTTCAATTAAGCCCTCATCTATCATCATATCAATTCTTTGATGAATGCGCTCGTACAAAAGCTCTCGATCCATTTTCAGCCCAATGAAGGCTGTATCATAAAGAGGAACTTCTTGATGCCCGTTTTGCATTTCCGACATTTTCTGACCTGTTGTATGGATCACTTCCAGCGCCCGGATCACGCGGCGGACGTTATTCGGATGAATAGCATTTGCCGCATCAGGATCTACTGCTTTTAGCTTTTCGTGCAGCAAAATCGCGCCGTGCTGCTGTTCAAACAGCGCCATTTCTTCTCTAAAAACAGGATCACTTTTCTCATCCGTAAATGTGTAATCATATAAAACAGATTGGATATAGAGGCCTGTTCCGCCGACAATCATTGGCGTTTTCCCTCTAGCGGCTATCTCTTTGATCTTCGAACGGACCAGCTGCTGAAATTCAGCTGTCGAAAAGGATTCGTCCGGTTGTTTAATATCAATTAGATGGTGCGGGATACCATTCATTTCTTCGGGGGTAATTTTAGCTGTTCCAATGTCCATTCCTTTATAAATCTGCATAGAATCCCCGCTGATAATCTCTCCATTAAATGCTTTGGCTATATCAATGCTCAATTTGGTTTTGCCGACAGCCGTCGGCCCTACTAATACGATTACTGGCTGCTTCGCTTTATTCATAACATCACTCTCTTTTACAAAACTGCCTACAGTATAGCATAACTTTTCTTACTCTCCTATATCCTGGCCATCACCAGCCAAGCGGTTCATTTCCAACCACTTCATACGTTTTTCCTTTTAAACGATGCTTATGTGTTGGCCGATTCTCATCTGGACTATAGACGACACCTCCATATGGGATGGGAACAGAATCGAGGTAGGCAGAATAGGTGACTTCCTCAATCTCATGATAATGTGTTCCATCCACTCTAGGAATCGCAGGCCCTGTGATACCGTAATACCTGTGGAAATGCCCTCTTTCAAAGGAGGTGATCCCGCGATAAAAATGAGTATGCCGGTCGGTACTGCTTCCATTCACAGGCTGAGAAATACCTTCTATTAAATGATAATGCCCCTCTGTTACATCCGTATGTGCTTTATATGCATGAGCATGCGGCGGACACTTTGCCCAATCAGATTGATACAGGCCCATTTCTAACATTCCTCCTTATATTAGGCGTTCACCCAAACATATGTAGGCAATCGGAATACACTGATGTCAGTTACAGTGATTTTATGAGAAAGGAGCCTTTTATTATGAATTATTTTGACACACCTCCATTTATTCAAGAAGACATGAGAAGACCTTTTGGCTTCGGATTTGGACGTCCTGGTTTTGGGTTTGGGAGACCCGGATTTGGATTTGGACGCCCTGGTTTTGGGTTTGGGAGACCTGGATTCTTTGGACCTCCATTTTTAGGTGGTTTTGCTGGAGGCTTGCTTGCTGGATCTCTTCTTGCGCCAGGATATGGTTATGGATACCCTTACCCGCCTCCTTACCCGCCGTACGGACCATACCCTTGGTATTAAATATGACGTTTAAGTGAAAACATCCGTTCATAAAATGAATCAATTGACACATTCTTTTTTCATGGGTTAACATTTACTTTACCGACTGTTCAGTAAAGTAGGTGTTTTTTTTATGCCTAAAACCACAAAAGAGCCATTTTGATGCAGCTGCCCGTATGATATTAAAAGAAGGAGTAAGACATCTCACCCTTCAGCAGATGGCAGAGCATGCTGGTTTTCAGAAATATTTCAGCTCGAACAGCTGAAAAGAGAGGATAAAAACCCTTTTACTTCATCGGATTTTACACCTATTAGAGGAGGGATGATGATGATCCTCGGATATCTTTTTTTGGCAGTGGCCATTTTTTCTGAATCCATTGGCGCCGCGATGTTAAAATTATCTAATGGTTTTACACGCTGGAAGCCAAGCGCTGTCGTTGTGGCTGGCTATTCTCTTGCTTTTTATATGCTGTCATTGACACTGAACATTATTCCGCTTAGCATGTCTTATGCAACATGGTCTGGGGTTGGTACGGTCCTCACGGCTATTTTTGGCGTGCTCTTTTTCAAAGAAACCTTGAACCAAAAAGCAGTCATTGGGATGGCGATGCTTGTCTCAGGGGTCGTACTATTAAATATGTCATAAAGGATGTGAGAGATCATGAAAGGAATGCTCTACTTAACAGGAGCCATTTTAACGGAGGTTTTTGG
Source organism: Bacillus sp. G1(2015b) (assembly GCF_001482475.1). Taxonomy (NCBI): domain Bacteria; kingdom Bacillati; phylum Bacillota; class Bacilli; order Caryophanales; family Bacillaceae; genus Bacillus; species Bacillus sp. G1(2015b). Next base: position 29,673 of record NZ_LKIC01000004.1, read on the forward strand.
CAGTACAATGCTGAAGCTTTCTCAAGGCTTTTCGCAGCTGCTGCCGAGTATCGGGGTACTGATCGGATTTGGATGCGCCTTTACTTTCCTCAGTTTAGCACTTAAAACCATTGAGCTCTCATCTGCCTATGCAACATGGTCTGGTGTTGGAACAGCTCTCACTGCTCTTGTAGGACTTTTCCTGTTTAACGAAACAATCAGCACGAAAGGCTTCATTGGCCTTGCACTTGTCATCTGCGGCGTGATTGTCTTAAATCAGTCCAAGAAGCAAAAGAACGAAACCAAAGCACAACTCGATCAAACCGAATGGACGTCATAAAAAAAGTCATTTTCTCCATATTTCAAGAGAAAATGACTTTTTTGTTTTAACGGCCGGCTTGAATGGTTTCTTCTAAGGAAATGTTCACATTACCCTGAACAGCTCTTGAGATCATACATGAGCTTTCGGCTTTATGCGCAAGCTTTCGGGCCAGCTCAATATCTTGTGCGGAAGCGGTCTCTTTGAGGATGATGACAGGTCGATGAATGATTTCCTCATAAGTAAACACACCATTTGTCACATCTACGACAGCTTCAGAGCTCATCGATAGATCCTCTTTCTCTAATTGACTCCGCTCCATCATGGCTGCAAGTGTAATGATATAACACGTAGCCGCTGCACCTAAGAGCATCTCATCTGGATTGGTTCCAATACCCGGACCGTCCATTTCCTTTGGAATCGAAATCTTTGTTTTTAATTGTTCGCATGCGATTGTACCCACATCGTTACGCAGACCAGGCCAGCTTGCCTGAAGATGAAAATGATGACGCGTCATATCCGTCTCTCCTTTTGTTATCACTGTTCATAGTGTAACAAGAATTCCCCTGCTTGTCTTAACATGTGCACGGCCCTTATGTATATTCTTCATCAAGCACTGTGCGAATTGCCCTGACATAACGATAGAACGTCTCGTTTTTTGTACTCGACCGCCTCCGAAAGTCGAAACTGTCAAATAAAGCTTCACGCTGACTTCTGCTAATCTCAAGCTGCACACTTTGCCCTGTTTTTGTAAGATTATTAATATTATGATTGCTTGTTCCGCTCAGGGTTGCGTGTGCGACAGCTAGTTCAGCAGAAAACCCGTTCCGCTCTAATGAGCTCACAATTTTCTCTGCACGGTCGTAATCTGTTCCGCCGACGAGAGTATGGTCAATTCCTTCCTCGCCTTTGTATCCATGCACTGCTAACACGTAATCATGTGCTTTTGCCTGCGCGACGCCGATTGGCTCATCAAAGTTTGTACTTGTAATATGAAGTTCTGATGCATTCTCTCTTAGACCTTCAAATAAATACGTCGAAAAATCGTTGTCAAAAAAATGGACAATCTCGCTCACGCCGCCTTCAATCCTCCCGCCATGAGGTGACATCACAAGAAGGCGGCTGCCGGGCACTGGGTTGGCTGTAATGTTGTAGCTGCTTGTTGATTCGTTTTCTTCCAGTTCTTTAAAATTTCGATAAATATCATTTGAACCGCTTTCGTCTTCCCCACCTGATGACACTGGCTCATCATGTTCCTGTGCTTGCATGGTATAATAAACGCCCCATCCGATCGCAAGCAGGAGAAGCAAAGCAAAAAACTTCTTCATTCCCGTTCTCCTTTAACAGATTTCTAAGCCGTTTCTATGATTTATATTGAATCATCATTTCTTATCATTTTTTCCACATTTTCTCTTCACGTTTGATCATAACACTCTAGATCATGAGATTCCTCAAAAATAAGATAATTGCATTTATATACACAGAAACGCCTCTCCTCTTTGAAAACAGAGTTAGAATAGTATGACAAAGAAATGACGTTATGTTTAATATGACCTAGTCCTATCCAGTCTGTTTTCTTTAATTCGGCTTTTTTTGATAAGGATTTGATTTTTTCCATCTGTCACGCATCACATTTATATGAGCATTGACCCTGTCTACACCCCTCCTTTTTCTGCAAAATCCTTTGATTCGCTGGTTCTCTTAGAAGAACTCTCCCACCTATCATCGGCAGATTCTACATGATTTCCACCTTTTTCTATTATTTTACAAAATGTAAGCGCTTTTCTTTTTTGAAAGGCATAAGCAAGCCGCCAATATAAAGAAAAGAAGGGGACAAGAATCCGAACCAAGCAGTTCTCAATCACATAATGTAAGAGTGTACGAGAATGGATAGCTGGAATGGAGGGCATCACATGTTTGGATTTTCTATGGTGCAAATGGTCAGAACACATGCTAGTAAACTAGATCAGCCTTTAAGAGAAACCGTTCTTCACCTTTATAAACCTTTTAAATGGACGCCATGCTTTCTTCATCGTTTTTTCGAAGGCAGGCTGAAGAAGAAAAAGAAGCTTCGTGTGATCATTGAATTTAAGGAAGGTGCAGCCGAGGCAGGGATTCAAAGCACGAAACAATTAATGAAAAAAAGCAGAAAAACAAATATAAAACGACATTTTTCACATATCGACTGCTGCGCTGCTGATTTAACGCCTGCTGCTTTAGAGGAGCTATTAGCAAACGGTGAGCATATTCGTAAAATTTATTTAGACAGGAAAGTTCATGCGCTGCTGGACGTAGCCACACAAGCAAGTCATGCTGAAGAAGTCATCCGAAACGGGACAACTTTAACCGGGGAAGGCATTACGGTCGCTGTCATTGACACGGGAATTTATCCGCATGAAGATTTAGATGGAAGAATTCGTGATTTTGTGGATTTAGTCAAACAAAAAACAAAACCTTATGATGATAATGGCCACGGTACTCACTGCGCGGGAGATGTCGCAGGAGATGGATCCGCTTCAGACGGCCTATACAAAGGACCTGCCCCAAAAGCAAATCTGATTGGTGTGAAAGTGTTAAATAAACAAGGGGCTGGATCACTTTCTACTATTATAGAAGGTGTTGAATGGTGCATGCAGTTCAACGAAGACCACCCTGATGATCCGATTCATATTATCAGTATGTCGCTAGGCGGAGCTGCGCAGCGTTATGATGACGAACAGGACGATCCAATGGTGCGTGCTGTCAATGCGGCTTGGGATCAAGGGATTGTTGTATGCGTCGCTGCCGGGAACTCTGGTCCTAACAGCCAGACGATTGCAAGCCCTGCTGTCAGTCAAAAAGTCATTACGGTCGGAGCCTATGATGACAGGAATACACCTGAATCAAGTGACGATATCGTGGCACCGTTTTCAAGCAGAGGGCCTACTGTTTACGGGGAAGCAAAGCCTGATATCCTCGCACCAGGAGTAAACATCGTTTCTCTCAGATCACCAAGATCCTTTCTGGATAAACTCGACAAATCAAGCAGAGTAGACGATGATTATACAACGTTATCTGGCACATCGATGGCAACACCGATTTGTGCTGGTATTTGCGCTCTACTATTAGAGCATTCACCAGATTTAACGCCAGATGAAGTCAAAACCCTGTTAAAAGAAAATACAAGCAAGTGGTCTGGGGATGATCCGATGATTTATGGAGCAGGTGCAATTGACGCAGAAAAAGCAATCAAAGAATAAAGAAAAAAGCCCTTTACGTTTATGCGTAAAGGGTGTGTTGTTTGTCTCATTTTTAAGTGTGAAGTCTTTCATCTACTTGAGCAGCTGACATGTTATGCTTCGTTCTCATACATCTCATCTCCTTTTTGAATGTGCGTACGCGCTTCGATCACAATCTCAAAAAAAGTGGAGGATTCCTTGTACATGTCGCGTTCCTTATAATAATTAGCCGCATCAAGTGCTAATTCCTCTAAATCAGCAAACATTTTTTTATTTCTCAGACCAAAAAGTGCCGACCTCAATTGCTCACAGCCGTCTTTCTCTATATAGAGCGCCTGTAGAAATTGGAATTTCAACTGATAAATTTCATCTTCCAATACACAAGCCTCTTTCATTCCTGTAGATATGGCCTCGCCCGCTCGCTGAATATCTCCGAGTTTAAAACAAGTAAGGGCAAGTGAAAACAACGATTTGATCATCGTGGATGCTTGATCTTTCTGATAAAGTGAAATGGCTTGTTCAAAAAAGACAGTCGCTGTATGGTACGTTCCCATACTATAATGACAAGTGCCTAAGTTATTAAGAGCCATTGCTTTAAAGTAAGATGTACATTCTTTTTGTTCCATCGCTTCACAGACTTTTAACGCTTTTTCTAAATAAGGAAGCGCTTTTTGATACTGATTGACATCAATCCAATTACCTGCCATGACAAAATCACATTGAATGCTTCTTTTTCCATAAAGCTGATGTTTCTTATAGATGTCTCTCGCCTTTTTAGCATAGTGCATGGAGAAATAAGTTTGTTTCATATGATAGTATACTTCTGCGATTTTATAGTAGAATTCTGCTTTTTCGATCTCATCTGTCACTAAAATCAGTTGATGTTCCGCATGCTTGTAATATGAAATGGCCTCGATATACCGGCGCTGGATGAACGCATACATTCCATGAAAAAAATGAAAATAATAGCCTAGTAAGCCTGTCATCTCATCTTCTGCATCGCCAATTTCTTTAGGAAAGGACACTGCTTGAAGCGTTTCACTCCCTGCATGGACGGGCGCTAAGTGCTGAAGCATCATTTGATGGCGAAAATCCATTAGAGAATAATATAGGAGTAAATCTTGATCCTCTTCCATATCATGAATTTCTTCTTCAACAAGGCGCTTCATGCCGTTTGCCTGTTCAACTTCAAATTTGCAAATATGCGTGTACCATTGATTGATCTTTACACCTACTTCGGAAGATGGTATTTTGTGTGCCATCCACTTCAGCCCCATTCTATCATATCAAACTGATAACTATTATTTTACATAATTTATGTTTTTAAGGCAAATTGTAAGTTATTACATATTTTATGTTCAAATCGCATATTCCTATCTTTTTTACCAAGTTTAAATAGAGTACTTTTGCCCATCAAAACTTTTTTTACGAAGACGGGTCGAATTCTCTTAGTACTTCTTTTAACGCATTGATATAACGTCTGAATGCTTTTTTCTTTCCTTTTCTCGTATCAAAATTGTCAAAAAAAGCTTCTCTTTGTGCTGTACTAATTTCTAGCTGAACACTTTCACCACTTGCATTTTGATTATTTATATTTTTAGGATCTGTACCAGAAAGCCGTTCGCCTTTTTGTACCATTTCTGCGGAAAATCCTCGATCTCTTAGTTCTCGCACAACCGCTCTTTGCATTTTTTCATTTGTGCCGCCAACGAGCGTGTGTCTTTTATCACTTTTATAGCCGTGGATGGAAATTGAAAAAGGATACGTTTTAATCATTTGAACCAAAACGGGTTCATCAAAATTAGTACTCGTGATATGCAGGTCCCGGTTATTGTCTTGCTTTGTACCTTCGAACAAATATGTAGAATAGCTTTCTTGAAAGGCTTCTACAATTTCACTTGTTCCTGGTTCAATCTCACCTCCATGAGGAGAAAATACGAGTAAATCACTTCCGCCCTTTTCGTGAAATTCTATCTCGTACCCTTCTTTTTCATGTCGTATGAGCTGTTTAAAGCTTTCGTATTGATCACCTTGTTTTCGCTCTTTTTGATACTTTTCTACCTCTTGATAATGCTTCTTTTGCTCTTTTTTTTCTTGAACAGAATGGGTGCATTTCACCATTAAAAGAGTACACAGAATAAGAAAGATGAATCCACATATTAGTAACCTTTTCATTTCACCGCTCCTTTTTTCTCTTAGGTGTCATCTTACCGCAATATTTTACTATCAATGGCTTAAAAAATTCAAAGGTTGTCCGGCTCATTTGAATGAATCAGGAAAACTTACCTGTTTTTAATGTCATCTAGGTATATCAGAGGTCTTTGAATTTTTGTTGTCCGCGTAAAAACTAAATCGTATGACCTCATTTCAATATTAGTTAAAACCACCTACAAAAATGCCAATATTACTCTTTTTTTCAAAACAAAAAAGCTGTAAACAAAGGAGTCTCCTCTTCTGTTTACAGCTAGTCTCTGTATATCATCATTACATTCTTAATTCATTCTCTAAAGCTGTCATCACTTCATCTTGCGACAGTCCCTGTGCAAGTGAAATCTCACTCACTAACATGCCTCTTGCATCTTCAAGCATCTTCTTTTCACTTGAATTTAATGCTTTCTTCTGATTTCGTCTCATCAGATCTTTAACAACGTCTGCACCATCTTCGATCGCACCTGTTTTTAGCTTTTTCAGATTTTCATCATATCTTTGCTTCCAAGTAAGCGTGTCGTCGTTTGTTTCTTCTGCAAAATTGTTCATCACAACTTTCAGCGTTGCTTGATCTGCTACCGGACGTATACCTAGTTGATTGATTCTGCCTTTTGGGACCATCATCTGCATATTCGGCATTTGAATCAGAAAATATTCCTGCGTCTTACCTAAAATCTCTTTTTCTTCCATTCCTTCAATCACACCGGCTCCATGCATTGGATAAACAATTTTATCACCTATTTGAAACAAATCCGCCACCTCCGAAAGTATTCACAATATCATTATAACACATTTCATCAGAGGATAAAAATTTATATTTTATCATGTTAATTTAGCACTAGTCAATTCTTTTTATTTGAGTTTTTTCAGAAAAAGCCTTTTTTATAAAAGAAGTGAGAGCATCCAGTCCTCATGACTCTTTCTTGCATATACTAGCATTGAGTCACATTTAGGAGGGATGACAATGTGCAAATGCAAGTGCAAACATTCCCACTCAAACTGTCATAAAAAGCATGACGATCATCACCATGAGGATCCATGTAAAGAAAAAAAGTATTGTCATAAAAAAGATAAATGGTTTGAGAGCGATTTTTGGGATACCTCTCGAAGCTACGATCCCTGTTATTTTCCTAAAAGTGTCTGCAGCAGATGTAAAAAGCGTCGTAGAAGAAGACATCGCTACGAAATTTAAGGCTTGACGCTTTACCTGCTTTTCCTTTTCCCGGCTGAAAAGCCGGTTTTTTTCTTTCATATGGATAGGCTCATCAAGTAAATCTGTCTCATAGGATATGGCAACCTGACATAAAGGATGAGATATACATGAACGATATGAACAGCCAAATGAATCATTATCACCAAGAAAATCCCTATCACACATTTGAAAATGTGTATACAGCCAATCATGAGCATATGATCGCACCAAACATGCATGATCATATGAATATGCCAAACCATTATCATAGCGGCAAAAAAGATATGTATAATGCGCACCATCCACATCATCATTCACCCTATTCAACGTTTCCAAATCAGCATGATTACTTTTCAAAGCATGTTCCAATGAAGGACCACCATCATCTAGGCCATTATGGTGGGTACGGGATGATGCCGCACCATCCATACGGTTATCAAGATATGCATATGATGATGCCAACAAACCAGCAAATGCCTGGCCATTTTTACGGAATGAATCAACCAAATGCGCTATTCCCCCGCTATTACTAAAGAATGACAAAATAAGGGTATAATATCCCATTTAATACCATATGGTAATATGGTAACATTATAGGTAAATAATGGGTGTAATCATCTATTATTTACCTATATTCAACAAGGGGGAAGGAAAAAATGAAAAAAACATGGACGATTCTTATGCTGGGGATGCTCACATTGGTTATGGCGCTGTCAGTACCACTTTCTGCATCTGCTGAAGGAGCCGAAAGCAAAGCATCAACCAATGTAAAGCCAGCTGCGCTTTACGCTAAAATTACAGGAGCTAGTAAGCAGGAATGGTCTTATTCTGACATTGAGCTGACGTACAGCCCAAATTCAGTTTTAAGTCTTGGTACAGTAGAGTTCACATTGCCAAAGGGTTTCCAAGCAACAACGAAAGACATTATGAACGGTAAAGCATTAAAAGACAGCTACATTTTGAACAACGGGCAAACCGTTCGTATTCCGCTCAGATTGGATTTACTTGGAATTTCCAAGTATACATTAAAGCTTTCACATAAAGTACTTCCTGCTGCAGGTACATATACGTTCCGCGCAGAAAATCGAGCACTCAGCATCGGTTCTACATTTTATGCAGAAGATACGCTTGATATTAATACACGGCCAGTTGTGGTCACACCGCCAGATCCTTGCGGATGCTAAAGAAAAAAGCGCTCTGTTAAGAGCGCTTTTTTTATATCACATCACCCGTTTAAACATTTTCTCCATTTCATAAGTGGAGTGATGAATAATGATCGGCCGGCCGTGTGGACAGGTGAATGGATCCTTCGTTGTCCGGAGTTCATCTAATAAGGCTTTGATTTCATCATGACGCAAATGACGATTTGCTTTGATTGAGCCTTTGCAGCTCATCATAATCGCCGCTTCTTCTCTCAGTTTCTTGATGTCAACACGTTTTTCATTAAGCACTTGCTCTATAATCTCTTCGATCAGTTCAGCCTCTTCACCTTTCGGAAACCACTGCGGATGCGAACGAACGATGTAGCTTCCTGAACCAAAGGGCTCTAAGAAGACACCCACTTTCGCTAGAATATCCTTATGCTCTTCAATGATCAGCATATCGTTTTTAGAGTAGTGAAATGTTAAGGGGACGAGCATTTCTTGCACTTCCTGTTCGATCTCTCCCACCTTCTCACGATAATACTCATACTTGATTCGCTCTTGAGCTGCATGCTGGTCAATGATATAAAGTCCTCGTTCATTTTGAGCCAAAATATATGTGCCGTGCATTTGCCCAATTGGATACATCACAGGGACGCGTTCGTTTTCAGGCATCGTCTCTGTCACATCTTCATATAGTACCGTCTCTTCATCTTCAAATGAAGCGGCGGATTCCTCTAAATGAATACGCTCAGATGATACTTCTTCATAAGATACTGGTGATGATGTTTCTGTCTTCTCTTGTTTAGGCATCCCATATGCATCAGTATAACTTGTCTCGTATATAACCGACTCGTGCGGCTCCGGCTGATAGGTTAGCGGTGTTTCCGCCCTGCTTTGGTTTCCTTGTTTCGCATCAAAGGTTAAGGATTGCTGCTCATTTTTCACAGCTGGTATTGGTGCTTTTTTTGGTACTGAGGCACTTGGAATGAGCTGTTGCTTTTGAAATACTTCCTTAATTCCTTGTTTAATCAGCTCATGAAGTTCCTGTTCTTTACTTAGTCTCACTTCAAGCTTCGAAGGATGAACGTTCACATCCACTAAAATCGGATCCATCTTCATCTCAATAAATGTAATTGGATGACGACCAATCGGAAGCAGCGTGTGATATCCTTCATGGATCGCTTTCACGAGCGGAAAATGTTTGACATATCGGCCATTTACAACAGAAGACATATAATTTCGTGATGCCCTCGTCACTTCTGGTAAGGAAATATACCCTTTCACTTCAAAATCAAGTGATTGTACGTGGAGCGGCAGCATTTTTTTCGCCACGGCTGTTCCGTAAATGGCCGCAAGTACATGACGCACATCTCCGTTTCCATTCGTTTGGAGGAGAACTTTCCCTTGATGACGCAAACGGATCGATACTTCGGGATGAGCTAGCGCAATTCGGTTGACCACATCCGATATATTACCAAGTTCCGTATGAACGGTTTTCATATATTTCAGGCGAGCTGGCGTATTGTAAAATAAATTGGTGACCACAATCTCAGTGCCGCGGCGGCCAGAGGTTTTTTTCTCTGAAATAATCTTCCCGCCTTGCAAAGCTAAGTGTGTCCCAGCTCCTTCGCCAGTACTTGTTTTCATTTCTAAATGAGAGACAGATGCAATACTTGGCAGTGCCTCTCCCCTGAATCCAAGGGTTCTGACACGGAACAGATCATTTTCGTCTTTGATTTTGCTCGTTGCATGACGCTGGAAGGCGAGCTTACAATCTTCAGCATCGATTCCAACACCATTATCAATAATCCTTATAGAAGAAAGACCTGCTTCTTCTACATCGATTTCAATCACTGTACTTTTTGCATCGATCGCATTTTCCACAAGCTCCTTTACAACAGAAGCTGGGCGCTCGACCACTTCACCTGCAGCAATTTTATTGGATAGGTCATCGGATAACTGAATAATCTTTGCCATTTCTGCTCACCTCACCTTACATTATAATTTCTTTTGTAATTCATACAGCTTTGTCATAGCTTCAAGCGGCGTCATATCCATTAGGTTGTATGATTTTAATTCATCGATGACCGCTTGATCTTTCTGTTTTAGGACAGCTTTTGGCTGCGGTTTCTCCTCTACTTCAAAGAAGGATAGCTGCTGTTTTTCTTCAGTCTTTTCTACTTTTGGTGCTACAAATACGTTCGGGGTCACGTCATGTGATCCGCTCTCAAGCTCCGTTAAAATGGTCTGGGCTCTATTGATGATGGCATCAGGTAATTCAGCTAGCTGCGCTACATGAATACCATAGCTTTTATCAGCTGCACCTTCTTTGATTTGATGTAAGAAAACGACTGTGCCTTCATGCTCTTCAGCGCGCACATGAACATTTTTCAGCTCGCTTAATTGAGATTCAAGAACCGTAAGCTCATGGTAATGTGTAGAAAATAGGGTTTTGGCCCCAATATGATCATGAACAAATTCAATGATCGCCTGCGCAAGCGCCATTCCATCATAGGTGCTTGTCCCACGTCCAATTTCATCGAATAGAATCAAGCTGTTTTTCGTTGCGTGCACCATCGCATTTTTTGCTTCGAGCATCTCTACCATAAAAGTACTTTGACCAGAAATCAAATCATCTGCTGCACCAATACGGGTAAAGATTTGATCGAAGATTGGTAGCGTCGCCTTTGACGCAGGTACAAAGCAGCCAATCTGTGCAAGAATCGAGATGAGAGCCATTTGTCTCATATACGTACTTTTCCCTGACATATTCGGTCCAGTGATGAGTAAGGTTTGTCTTCCTTTTCCCATATGGCAGTCATTCGGTACATATTCCTGGTGATCCAGCACTTTTTCAACGACAGGGTGACGGCCATCCTTGACATCCACGTCATCCTCTGAGAATTCCGGACGGATATAACGGCGCTTTTCACTAACAGTCGCAAAGCATTGAAGCGCATCAAGCTCACTCATTTGTTTTGCGAGCAGCTGTAATCTAGGAATATAGCCTTTTACTTGCTCCCTAAGAGCTGTAAATAGTTCATATTCCAATTCGTTAATATTTGATTCTGCTTCAAGAATCAGTGCTTCTTTTTCTTTTAATTCAGGTGTGATATACCGCTCTGCATTGGCAAGCGTTTGTTTTCTTTCATAACGCCCTTCCTCCAGCAGATGTGTATTCGCACGTGTCACTTCGATATAATAACCAAACACTTTATTAAACCCGACTTTTAATGAGCGAATGCCGGTATATTCTCTTTCCTGCTGTTCGAGACGTGCAATCCAGTCCTTTCCGTTTCGGCTGGCATCACGGTATTCATCTAATTTTGCATTGTAGCCATCTTTAATCAAATTGCCTTCTTTTATCGTCATCGGCGGATTTTCATAAAGTGCATCTTCTAATAACTCAAGCAGGTCACCACAAGGATCAATCTCATTCGCTCTTGATTTTGCCATTTCCTCTGGTAATGATTGAACGAGTTGTTTAATATCCGGTACTTGTTTTAAAGATTCCTTGAGCTGAATGAGGTCACGGGCATTCACGTTGCCAAATGCCACGCGGCCCGCTAGACGCTCAAGATCATATACTTGCTTTAATCGTTCGCGCAGATCCTCGCGCTCAAAGAAATGATCCATCAGAATTTGCACCATTTCCTGGCGCTCGTTGATTTGCGAAAGACGAATGAGCGGCCGGTCGATCCATTGCTTGAGCAGTCTGCCGCCCATCGCTGTTTTTGTTTCATCTAACAGCCATAATAAAGAGCCTTTTTTGCTTTTTGAACGAATCGTTTCTGTTAATTCAAGGTTTCGTTTTGAGTAAAGGTCAATTTTCATCGTTTGTTCAAGCTCAAACACTTGAACTTTCTGAAGGTGATCCAAGCTTCTTTTTTGCGTTCTTCTTAAGTAGGCATATAGTGTTAAAAATGCCGTTTTTAACTTGTCGTCAAGATGGGAAACGAGCTGTTCAGCTTCCTCTAATAGTTCATCACTATCTTCGTATGAAATAGTTGCTTGGCAGCGTTCTTTAAGGGTTTTGATTGTTTCCTCATCCAGCTGCTTTGACACCACAATTTCTTTTGCACCAACAGAATAAATTTCTGATACGACTTCATCTAATCGATCGATGAAAGCCGCCATGTTTTCACCTGTTGATAAATCAGACAGCGCAAGACCGTATCCATTTTGAAAGCTAGTAACAGACGCAATGAAGTTGTTCTCGTTTTCACTTAAACCTTTACCATCCATGACGGTACCTGGTGTAATCAGTTGAACGACTTCCCTTTTGACTACACCTTTTGCCGTTTTAGGGTCTTCCACCTGCTCACAAATGGCGACCTTGTAGCCTTTTGAAATCAACTGTTCTATGTATGCAGAAGCAGAATGATATGGAACACCGCACATTGGAATTGTGCCGCCGTCTCTGCTTGTTAGCGTAATTTCTAGTTCTTGCGCCGCTTCTTTCGCATCATCAAAAAACATCTCATAAAAATCGCCTAAGCGAAAAAATAAAAAGGCATCTTGATAATCTGCCTTGATCTTTAAATATTGCTGTATCATGGGCGTATAACTTGCCATATTTCTAATCCCTCACTATATTACTTTCGAATTCATACCATCTTCAATTATAGCATAAAAAATCACCTTTTTTCTCCTAGATCAGGCACAAAAAAACTAGGGGGATATGCGCCCTAGTCATTCCTTACTCTTCTGGATCACCTGCTAGGAACTCTGGATGAATATCCTCTAACTCCTCATCCACTTCCTCTTCCCACTCGTGATCATCTTTTTCTTTCCAGTCTGAATTGACCTCTACAACAATTTTTGTTTCACCGACTACCTCAGCAATGAACTCACGCTCTGCCTGAACGATAATTTTATTGCCATTTGGAGAAATGGTCACTTCTAAGCAATTGGGCTGCTGCAAAACTTTCGCAATCACTTCGTGCTCATCATCAAGGAAATTTTTATCTTTATATCTCAGTTTAATGATGTCTACATACTTCACACGCTCTGTGACGACTTCTGTTTTCGTGTTGTCAGCGTAAGAGTACCATACGTTAATATCAAATGTTCCTTCGATCTCAACCGTTTTACCGACCTTTTCAGCATCATACTTATGATTAATGATCCAACCACCTAAGATGCTGGTTGGTTTTTGCGATGGAGAAATGGTGTGTGTGCTTTGGGTGAATTTCCTCCCTTTTGCAACCACCGCTTTTGTAATAATTTCTCTGTATTCAGACATTCCGGCATGCCTCCTTGTTCTTGATCGTTTTATCTTATGCTGGGCATTCGTCTAGTGTGTCACGATTTTGAACTTCATGTTCAATTAAATTCATTTCTGTTTCAGTGTATGCATGGTCGCCCATAAACTTGCCTTGAAAATTGGAAAAGTTGGAGAGTGAGAGGTTTGGAGATGATGAAACATGAAGAGAATGGGTAGTGCATTTCAATAGGAAAACAAAAAACCCCGCATCTGCGGGGTTTTCTCATTTAATGGAGCAACTTGGTGATGAGTTTTTTACTTTTGAACCGGTTTCTCCTAATAAAAGGTCACCGCCGGTTGAAAGAATGATTTCATCTGTTACTTGATTCGAAATTGTGTGCGCTACAAGCTGAAGCAGGGAATTGACTTCCATTTGTGATTCTTTGAATTCTTGAATGACTGGGATGTCATCCAGTTCTTCTTGCAGGGCATCGATTTTTTCTTCGACTTGCTTTAAGGCTTCATGTTTGCCGTAATGCTTTAAGTTCACAGCTTGTTTTTGAAGCGCCTTAATTTGATTAATGATCGTTGAAATTTTTGTATTTTCATTGATTTGCGCTTCTGCTTTTTTGAAGAAATCAACTTCTTCCGTTTCAGAAATCATTTTAGCGAGCTCTCTTGCGCGCTCGACAATCTCTTTCTTTGAATAAAGTGTCATTTTAATTCACCTCGATAGCTTCTCCAACCATTTCTCCGTCAAGAGACCAAGTTTTGGCTTGTGTGATTTTCACTTTGACGATGTTGCCAATCGCTTCTTTTGGTGCTTTAAAATTCACAAGCTTGCTTTTACTTGTATATCCGGCTAGGATCTCAGGGTTGTTTTTACTTTCACCCTCTACTAATACTTCGACAATCTGCCCTTCATATTCCTTCATTTTTTTCGCGGAAATTTCATTCACAAGTGCATTTAGACGTTGCAGACGTTCTTTTTTCACACGCATTGGCACGTTGTCTTTCATTTTCGCTGCCGGCGTTCCTTCTCTTGGAGAATAAATAAATGTATAAGCAGCATCAAACTCAACCTCGCGATAGAGGGAAAGTGTTTCTTCAAACTGCTCATCTGTTTCATTTGGGAACCCAACAATAATGTCCGTTGTTAATGAAGCATTCGGCATAGCTTCTTTGATTTTGCGCACAAGATCAAGGTAACGTTCACGGTCATATTTTCTCGCCATAAGCTTCAGCACAGAAGAACTTCCGGATTGTACTGGCAGATGAATATGATCAAGAAGATTTCCGCCCTTGGCTAGCACTTCAATTAAGTGATCATCAAAATCACGCGGGTGACTTGTTGTAAAACGGATACGCGGAATATCAATTTTTCGCAGCTCATCCATCAGGTGACCGAGACCATATTCCATATCTTCAAAATCTTTTCCATACGCATTCACGTTTTGACCAAGAAGGGTAATTTCCTTATATCCTTCTGCTGCTAAACGTCTAACCTCTTGAATAATTTCATCTGGGCGGCGGCTTCTTTCCTTGCCGCGCGTATAAGGCACGATACAGTATGTACAGAATTTATCACAGCCGTACATAATGTTCACCCAGCCCTTGATTTTACCTTGACGGGCTCTCGGAAGGTTCTCAATCACATCGCCTTCTTTTGACCAAACCTCAATCACCATTTCTTTTGAAAGGTAACATTCAGATAACAGCTCTGGCAGGCGGTGAATGTTGTGCGTGCCGAAAATCAAATCAACAAATGGGTGTTTCTTCAAAATACGGCTCACGACAGATTCTTCTTGTGACATACATCCGCATACACCTAAAATTAAATCTGGCTTTTCGCGTTTTAATGCTTTTAAATGACCAAGCTCTCCAAACACTTTATTTTCTGCATTTTCACGAATAGCACAAGTGTTTAATAAGATGACATTTGCATCTTCCGTTGAATTTGTTGGTTCATAGCCAAGCGCCATAAAAATACCAGCCATCACTTCTGTGTCATGCTCATTCATTTGACAGCCATATGTGCGAATATAAAACTTGCGGCCGTTCCCTAACCCTTGAAACTGCTCGTCAATTTGAAATTGATTGTATTCGACTTCTTCTTTACCCCGTTTTTTTGCATCTTTTAAGGAAGGCGGAATGTACACAGCTTCAAAATATTTGCTGTAGTCCTTCTCGGATTTTTTGTCCGATGAACTTACTTGTCCGCTCGCTTTTCTCTGCTCTTCATTCATGAATTTGTACTCCTTTCAAACCAAGTTCCACCCTACAGTATAGACTATTTTGTGATGAATTGAAAATAAATCATATACGGTTCTTCTATGAAAATTGTCTATTAGTCATAACCATTTTTCATAAAAAGAAAAAGAGAGCCTGCGCTCTCTCAATCAAGTATGTTTAGTTTTTTTGCTTCTTCTTCAATGATTGTCAGTGCCCGGTCTAGTTCTTCTTTTGTGTGCTCGGCTGTGATGATGGCTCTAATTCTTGCCTTGCCTTTTGCTACTGTTGGGAAGGCGATGCCTTGAGCAAACACACCTCGTTCTATTAAAGCTTTTGAGAAACGAAAAGTAAGTGCTTCGTCTCCAATCATGATTGGGATAATCGGTGTCTCTGTTGGGGCGACTTGAAATCCAAGGCTGATGACCTTTTCTTTAAAATAAGCGGCGTTCTCCCAAAGTGTATCGATTCGCTCCGGTTCATCTAACAGCACTTCAATCGCTTCTTCACACGCTCTAGTCACAGCTGGCGGATGTGAGGTGCTGAATAAAAACGGTCTTGCTTTATGTTTTAAATAATCAATTAAAACCGCTGAACCAGCTACGTAACCGCCGAGCACGCCAACAGCCTTACTAAGGGTCCCGACCTGAATGTGCACTCTGCCGTCGAGTTTAAAATGGTTGACCGTCCCGCGGCCATTCTCGCCAAGCACGCCCGAGGCATGCGCATCGTCTACCATGACAAATGCATCATATGCTTCTGCTAGCCTGACGATTTCAGGAAGTGGCGCGATATCACCATCCATTGAGAAAACACCGTCTGTTACGATGAGACGGACGCGATAATTCATTGATTTTTTCAAAATCTTCTCCAGCTCTTCCATATTGGAATGACTGTATACCTTTTTATCTGCTTTGGTTAATCGGATTCCATCAATAATTGAGGCATGATTCAGTTCATCCGAAATGACAATATCATCTTTTGTTAGGATACTTGATAAAACCCCTTGGTTGGTCGTAAAGCCTGATTGGAACACAAGGGCTGCCTCTGTCTTTTTAAATGCAGCAAGCTTTTTTTCAAGACGTTCATGCATTGTCATTGTGCCGGCGATGGTTCGAACGGATCCTGTACCCGCTCCGAATTCATCAATCGCCTCTTTTGCTGCTTTCATCAGCCTTGGGTGCGAGGTGAGGCCTAAGTAGTTATTTGATGAGAGTTGTATAACAGATTGTTCATTTAATGTAACAGTGGATGATTGTTTTGAGTCGATCTCTTTTAAGGTTTGGTGGGTGCCTTGCTGCTTCATTGTTTCCAATTCATCTTGTAAATACGTGAATTCCTTCATCATTTCTTCCCCCTTTGATATGATGGCATCATCAGTACGACTTTTCCGCACGTACCATTCCGCATGAGTTCAAAACCCTTTTCGAACTCTTCAAATGGCAGTGTGTGAGTGACAACTGGCTTTACATCAATGGTATTCGTTCTTAACAGCTCAGATACTTGACGCCACGTCTCAAACATTTTTCTCCCCGTGATCCCTTGCACAGTTAATCCCCTAAAAACAATTTGGTTCGTAATATCAATTGTCACTGGCCGTTCTGGCAAGCTTAGTATATTGACTTTTCCTCCATTTGCACAAGCTTCGAGTGCTTGATTAATGGCAGCTGGATGACCTGACATCTCACACATCACATCTGCCCCTTCCATCCGCGTGAGCTGCTTAATCATCGCGACTGGATCATCTTTCCCAATATCCACGATATGATCTGCACCCATTTTTCGGGCAAGATCGAGCCTGTATTCATTTTTATCAACGGCGAACACTTGAACAGCTCCAGAAGCTTTTGCGACAGCGATTGCCATTAAACCGATTGGTCCGCAGCCAAAAATCGCCACAGATTTACCTGAAACAGGTGTGTGCAGTACTGTATGGACAGCATTTCCTAGCGGCTCTTGTATAGAGGCAAGTTCAACTGGCATTTGAGCCGGATTATGCCACACATTTTGTTCAGGTATTTTGACATATTCAGCAAAACAGCCATCAATGTCTACCCCTAAAATTTTCGTTTCACTGCACAAATGCTGCTGCCCTGTTAAGCACATATAACATTGATTACATACAACATGCGTCTCAGCCGATACAAAATCCCCTACTTTTGCTCGTGAGACCTGCTTCCCCACTTTGACAACTTCCCCTGTAAATTCATGACCAAAAATGTAGGGCGCTTTGACTCGCCCCTTAGCCCAGTCATCCCAATTATAAATATGCACGTCTGTTCCGCATATCGAAGTGGCTTTCACCTTTATCAATACTTCATGATCTTTGATTTCTGGAATCGGCATCTCCGTCAGCACCGCTCCGTAAGCGCTTTCTTTTTTAACAATTGCTTTCATCGTTCCACACATGACGTACAACCCCTTTGTTAAAAAACTTCTCCCAATCAGATTTTAACACGACTTATTTTAGTCGTAAACACCACTGTCTACTAGATAAAGACAAATGAACACCCCACATATTTTTTTAGATATTTTCTAAAAAAAAAAGCAAATCTCCGGTTGAGAGGAGATTTGCTTTCATCGTCAGCGTTTCTTTGAAACGGCAACATATAGGGCTGGCACAATAAATAATGTCAGAATCGTTGAGAAAAAGACACCTGATACAATGCAGATGGCCAGCGGCTTAAAGAGTGGATCATGACTTAATGCAACAGGCATTAATGCAACTAATGCCGTAAATGCTGTTAAAAGTATCGGTCTAATCCTTGCTCTTCCCGCTTCAATGACGGCTGTCTGTTGATCAAATCCTTGCTTGCGCCGCTGTTCAATAAATTCGAATAAGACGACCGCATTTCGAACGACAATACCAGCCAATGAGACAATTCCCATTGTTGCCATAAAGCTGAATGGCGTTTGTGTGACAAACAGTCCGATAATGGCTCCTGATACGGCTAAGTAAACCGTTCCTAGAACTAACAGTGGAAGCATCAATGAATTGAACTGGAATGCGATGGTCACGTAAATGAGCAGCAGGACAACCGCAAATAAGAGACTAATTTCAATAAAGAACTGGGTCTGATTTTCATTTTCTCCACCTTGTGAAATGGTCAAATCCTTCGCTGCCGCGCTTTTCCCCACTTGATTAACGACTTCTTTCATATCGTCTTTAAACGAATCTGATGCGCCGGGATACGCCTTTAGCGTAATGGTTGGAACTCCATTTTCATGTGGAATGCTTTCATACTGCTCTGTTTCTTTGTCTGTTACATATCGGCTAAGCGGCTCAAGTTGAGGCATACCACCCTCGTTTGTCTTCACAGGCACTTTCAATTCTTTTAGCTTTAAACCATTTTGATGTGTACCTGTATCCTGTTTTACCACTAAATCGATATCATTTGTTCCTTGTTTAAAGGTACCTAATGGAATCCCTTCTGTCACAAGCCCAAGCTGTCTGCTGACAAATTGAGCACTGAGCCCATCCTCTGCCATTCGCTCACGGTTTAATTCAAAGGAGATCGTTTTTACCGGCTTATTGACATCATCTGTAATCAAGCTTGCTCCTTTGTCTTTCATTTCATTTGTCAGCGTTTCTTTGACATCAATGAGCTTTGTGAAAGAGTCACCTGCAACTGTTACTGTTACTGGCGCTCCAGTGGGCGGTCCTTGAACAATAGTTTTCATAAAGAGATCAGCCTCTTTGAATTTCTCTCGCAAAGGCTCGGTCATACGATCTATCAATGCCTTACTTGTCATCTGATCATTGTCTACTCTTACAACAATCTGACCAGTGTGGTCACTTGCATTTGAAATACTTTCATTAAACAGATTCGGCACCCCGCCGCCTGCAAAAATCGCCGTTTCTTCAATGCCTTTTTGCTGCTTAATTTCTTGTTCTATTTTCTTTAGTGTTTCATTTGTTTTGTCTAATGTTGTTTCACTTGGAAGCGTGACCGTGACGACCACTTCTTTCTTATTCGCCGCAGGGAAAAATTCAAATGGTGTGACGAAAATAAGTAAAAAAGCAAGCGTTGCAACAAGCAAGCCACTTAGTCCAATAACGAGCGGCCGCTTCACAATGTTTTTCAGCACACGGTCTGCATAGAAATCCGCCAGCTTTTTTAATGGTTTTCCTAGGAAGCCCGGCTCTTTTTGACTCTTCTTGTTCTTTCTTTTCCTGTTCACAGTATATTGATAGACCGGCACAAGTGTCAGCGAAATCACCATGGACGCAAGCACAGTCGTTACTAGAACAGACGGTAGTGCCCGAATAAATGAACCGTTTGCACCTGATAAGAAAAGAAGAGGCAGGAAAGCAAACACAACAGCAAGTGTTGATGTCAAAATGGACCCTGCGACTTCTTTTACGCCAGCAATTGTTCCTTTAAGCGGACTTTCGTATTTTTTCATTTGTCTTAAAATATTATCATTGACGACAATCGCATCATCGACAAGTATCCCTAAGGCAATGATAAAGCCGATGATCGAAATTTGATTGAGATCCACTTGTAAAAATGGCAGCGGAATGGTTCCAATTGTAATGGATAGCGGAATGGCGAGTGAAACGATAAACGCCCCGCCAATCGTGAGTCCAAGTGTAGTAACGATAATGACAGCGATGACTGCAACAATGGCTTCTTTTATTAAATCATTGAAAATGGCATCCACTTCACTTTTTTGTGAATAGTAGTCTACCCACTCCACCCCATTTGGCAGCTGCTTTTCTTTCTCAATGACATCATTGACTTTGTCATACATTTTAGGAATATCAAGCCCTGGTTTAATATTCACTGTAAATGAATAGGCGGGCTTTCCGTTATAGGACACAATATCACTTTTCTCTTTTTCTACTTCTTTTAAGCTGCCAAGCTGACTAATTTTGACCGGCTCTTGTTTTGTTCTTGAGAAGAGCTCAATTTTTTTGACCTGATCTAAGCGGTCATATGTATCGATGGACAGTTTGACCTTCGCTTTACCTGTCCGAATATCGCCTAATGGAGATGTGTCAAATTCCTGATTGATGGCATTTGTGACATCAGTTACATTGAACCCTTCCCCCTCCAGCTTGTTTGAATGTAAGTTTAATATCGCTTGTTTGTCATTGAAGCCTTTGATAACGACATTGTCTACCCCTTTGATGTCCTCTACTTTTTCCTTCAATGCACGCAGCGATTTCTGACTCTTTGCTAAGTCCGATGATTGACTCGACACAATCATATAAGAACCAACGGGTACGCTGCCGAACTCATCCTTTACATCCGGCTCCATCACTCCCTCAGGAAAAGATGACGCAGCACTTGTCGTTTCATTCTTAATTTGACTTGCCACCTTTTGAAAGTCGGCTTGATCCTCAATTTCAAGCACAATATTTGAGAAACCAATGGCAGAAACCGAGCTCGTTTTCTCTACACCATTGATATCAGATAAAGCTGATTCCAGCTTATTGGTGACGTCTCTTTCCACCTGTTTTGCATCTGCACCAGGGAAAACGGTAGAAATCGTGACGAGATTCGCCTCGAATTCTGGCAGTTCTCGTTTAGGAAGCTGCGCGAATAAATAGCCGCCAGCAATGAGAACGATAAAAAATAAAATAAAAACAAGCTTTCCTCTTTTCAAAAAAGCTTCAAACATTATTTCACCTACTTAAATATTTATTTTTGATGAAGTAAATTCAACTTAACCTTAATTTATCATCATGGTGAAAAAATGCAAGCTCTAATATGTCATTTTTATCTATTTCACGAACTGAATATGTTATATAAGAAATGTATAGCGGTAAACAAAAACAACCTGCTTACATGATGTAAGCAGGTTGAAAATAATAAAATTAGAATTATCGTGGCTCAACAATCAATTTGATGGCTGTTCTTTCTTCTCCATCGATCAGAATGTCAGTAAAGGCTGGAATGCATATCAAATCCACTCCGCTTGGCGCAACAAATCCCCTTGCAATGGCGACAGCCTTAACCGCCTGATTCAGTGCTCCAGCGCCGATTGCTTGTATTTCTGCTGCACCGCGTTCACGTAAAACGCCCGCTAATGCTCCTGCTACTGAATTCGGATTTGACTTTGCTGAAACTTTTAAAATTTCCATTTCTGCTCCCCCTTAAATTTACAATGGATAAGTGAGTGTTCATTAGAACAATCTTTGTTAGATGATGCTATTTTTTTGAAAATCCATCCCCAAAATGTTTTTCAAAAATAGCAGGCTACCTACCATTTTTACTATATTCACGATAGAGGGCGCATATTCCTTCTTTCTGATTAATATTTTTCTGAAATAAATATGTGAACATTTATTCAAAGAAAATATGGTCATCATTTATCAAAATTCGATCAATTTTGACAGCTTTTTTCGACTGTTCGTCAATTTCTACGATGACTGCACTTAACGTCGTGCGGCCTTCCGCAATTTCAAACCGGACTGGGAGACTTGTTTTGAATCGTTTAATAATCGTTTCTCGGTCAACACCTAAAATGCCATCATAAGGTCCTGTCATCCCAACATCTGAAATATACGCAGTTCCTTTTGGCAATACGCGGTTATCTGCTGTTTGAACATGTGTATGCGTTCCAACGACACATGATGCACGGCCGTCTGTATACCAGCCCATTGCTTGCTTTTCACTTGTGGCTTCACCATGAAAATCAATAAAAATAAACGGTGTCCGTTTGGATGCTTCCGCAATTAATTCATCTACTTTTTGAAATGGGCAGTCAATTGGCGGTAAAAACGTACGTCCTTGCAGGTTAATGACAGCCAATTCTTTTCCTTGTTTTTTAATAAACGTGAGACCTTTTCCAGGTGTGCCTTCTGGGAAGTTAGCAGGACGGACTATATGGGCTGCATCATCGATGAAATCGAAAATGTCTCTTTTATCCCAAGTATGGTTGCCCATTGTGAGCACATCAGCTCCTGCTTGCAGGAGCTCATGATAGATTTTTTCAGTCAGACCTTTCCCGTGAGCAGCATTTTCCCCGTTGACAATGGTAAAGTGCGGCTGATATTTTTTCTTCAGCTTTGGCAAGTATTCTTTCAGTGTGTCTCTGCCAGGTGAACCGACGATATCTCCAACAAATAATATTTTCATGCGCTTTTGAACCCTTTCTCTTATAAATTGATCTTCTTATCAGTGTTGCATATTTACACAAAAAAATAAAGCGGCGCTAAGCGCACCGCTCTATTTTGCATACTCTACTGCGCGAGTTTCTCGAATGACTGTCACTTTAATGTGACCAGGGTAATCGAGCTCGTCCTCAATTCGCTTACGAATATCCCTTGCTAGACGGTGAGCTTCAAGATCATTAATTGAATCTGGCTTCACCATTATACGTACTTCACGTCCAGCCTGTATCGCAAACGATTTTTCAACACCTTCATAAGATTCAGAGATATCTTCTAATTTCTCAAGTCTCCGAATGTAATTTTCAAGCGTCTCACTTCTTGCACCAGGGCGTGCTGCAGATAATGCATCAGCTGCCGCAACAAGAACAGCGATAATAGATGTCGGTTCTTGGTCACCGTGGTGAGAGGCAATACTGTTGATAACAACAGGATGCTCTTTATATTTCGTCGCAAGCTCAACGCCAATTTCTACGTGGCTTCCTTCTACTTCATGATCAATGGCTTTTCCAATGTCATGCAGAAGACCTGCTCGTTTTGCAAGCTTTGCATCTTCTCCAAGCTCTGAAGCCATGAGACCTGCAAGATGTGCAACCTCAATTGAATGCTTCAGGACATTTTGTCCATAACTTGTACGGAATTTCAAGCGGCCGAGAATTTTGATCAGATCCGGATGCAGACCGTGAACTCCGACTTCGAATGTCGTTTGCTCACCCATCTCGCGGATATAATCATCGACTTCACGGCGTGATTTTTCCACCATTTCTTCAATTCGTGCAGGATGAATGCGGCCATCCTGGACTAGCTTGTCCAGAGCTATCCTCGCTGTTTCACGTCTAATCGGATCAAAGCCCGATAGGATAACAGCTTCAGGTGTATCATCTATGATCAAGTCAATACCAGTTAACGTTTCTAACGTACGGATATTTCGTCCTTCACGTCCGATAATACGACCTTTCATCTCATCATTTGGAAGATTGACTACAGATACCGTTGTTTCAGCTACATGATCAGCTGCGCAACGCTGTAACGCAAGTGAAAGAATGTTTTTCGCCTTTTTGTCAGCCTCTTCTTTCGCTCGGTTTTCAGATTCTTTCGTCATGACTGCAATGTCGTGGGAAAGCTCATTTTCAACTTGATCCAGAATGATTTGTTTCGCTTCATCTCGAGTTAGACTTGAAATGCGTTCCAACTCGGCTTTCTGCAAACGAATCATATCATCCACTTTGCTTTCCATCTCTTCAATATGTTGTTGTCGTTCATTCAGAGAATGATCTCTCTTCTCCAACAGGGACTCCCGTTTATCTAAAGATTCGTCTTTGCGATCAAGATTTTCCTCTTTTTGAAGTAAACGGTTTTCTTGTCTTTGAAGCTCATTTCGTCTTTCACGAACTTCTTGCTCCGCCTCTACACGAAACGAATGAATTTCATCTTTCGCTTCCAAGAGCGCTTCTTTCTTCAATGCTTCCGCATCACGCTTTGCATCCTCAACAATTTGTTCGGCCATGTTTCTTGCGCCGGATATTTTTGCTTCTGCAATGGTTTTACGAACAAAGTAGCCAACAACTAAACAGATTAGGCTCAGCAAAATGGAGATGATCGTAAACATCGTAGGCGACATATTTTCACCTCCTCTTGCTATGAACTTGGTTTTACAAATAAAGTGTCGGCATGTACATTGTTTTGTGTCTCAACATACAGGGCCTTCACAGGGAATGAGATCCTCACTGCCCTTGTCAAGTTTAAATTAGTTATCAATCATGTTAAGAAAAACAAGTGATACATTCCCATTGTAATTGTGTCGGAAATACTTGTCAAGCGTGCCATCTTAGCGTTTGCAAAAGCAGATCAGAATTATTCTTGATTCAGCAGCTGATATACTTTATTGTTCACTTGACCCAGTTTAGTGTTATTTTGAATGTTTGAGAACAAAACAACAATGGTTTGCCCAGATTTGCTAAAACTGTTTAAAATGTTGAAGCCCGGCATGACACCATGGCTTGAATAGCTACCTGGAGCAACATAAAATCCCATTCCGTATGTCGAGCTGCTTCCTGGCGTAAACATCTTTTTATAGCTCTTCTGCGAATACAGTTTGCCGTCAATCAGGGCTTGGTCAAATTTGTACATATCTATAGCACTCATATAAATATCTCCAGCACCGTACAGCTGAGATAGATCGGGCATATACGGTGTAACCGCTTTGCTGCCTTTCAGCTTATACCCGACAGCAGGATAAGGTTCTTTTTTATATGTTTTGTAAAAGCCTGCATGCGTCATTCCCGCCGGTTTAAAAATATGATTCTTTATATATTGTTCATAGGACTCACCGCTTACTTCAGCAACAATATAAGCAAGAACAGAATAGTTGGAATCCTTGTAGCCCCATACGCCCGGCTGACGATTAATTCCCTGACGTTCTATGTCTTTTATTAATTCGTCCGGAGTAATTGCGCCGTTTCCTTCAATATGTCCGTTTATTCCCGATGTATGTGTCAGCAGATTTTTCAAAGTAATTGTATGTCCGTTAGGGAAATGAGGTAAATACGTGCTTACCGGATCACTTGTCCGGAGTTTCCCCTTTTCCTCAAGCTGTAAAATGGCGGTTGCAATCAGCGCTTTTTGTGACGAACCGACATAAAAAGATGTTGATGGATTATTTCGAATTTTTCGTTTACGGTCTGCATAACCAAAACCTTTATTTGTTACGATTTCTCCATTTCTAACAATCATGGCGGTTCCGCTGAAACCAATCTCCTTTAAATAGCTGCTGATTTTGTGATTGCGGTCCACTGTTTTGATTTGTTCCTTTGATATTTTGGCGATTTTCCTTTTGACTTCTTTTTTCTGGCTGTTTTCTAAAGCTACTGCAGTTTTTTGAAACGGGTTTTTTTCTTCACTAGTTCGATGAAGCACATTCCACATCGTTAAGCAAATCATCGCTGCTAAAAAAACAAGCACAATTTTTCCCTTCTGACTTGGTTGTTTCCGGCTACGTTTTGCATTTCTTCTGCGGGTCGGGCTTGTCATTAGTTTTTCCTCCCAAAATAAATGCCATTTTGTACACTTTAGACGGATGAAGTACTGAAAAAGTTGTCGAAAGTTTTTTGCAAAATAAAAAAGGCTGAGTTTTTCACCCAGCCTTTTTTATCATTTCATACTAATTTAATTTTTATTCTAATTCTAATTGTTCTAGCGCTTCTTCAGATTCCTGCTGCGTTACTCCGTTAGTATCCAAGCCGTAATGTTCTCGAATTTGCTCCTGGATCATCAGCATGATATCTTTATTTTCTTTTAGGAACTGTTTCGCATTTTCACGACCTTGTCCAAGACGTTCCTCTTGGTAAGAATACCAAGCGCCGCTCTTTTGTACGATATCTAGTTCGCTTCCAAGGTCGATGATTTCTCCCTCTTTTGAGATCCCTTCACCGTACATAATGTCTACTTCCGCAATACGGAATGGCGGTGCTACTTTGTTTTTCACCACTTTAATTCTCGTTTTATTCCCCATAATGTCATTGCCTTGTTTCAGCTGTTCAGCACGGCGCACTTCTAAACGAACAGACGAATAGAACTTCAGCGCACGTCCACCAGGCGTTGTTTCAGGGTTACCGAACATGACCCCAACTTTTTCACGAATTTGGTTAATAAAGATGGCAATTGTTTTTGATTTGTTGATAGCACCTGATAGCTTACGAAGTGCTTGAGACATCAAACGCGCTTGAAGACCAACGTGTGAATCACCCATGTCTCCTTCAATCTCTGCTTTTGGTACAAGAGCAGCTACAGAGTCAATCACAACAATATCAACTGCCCCGCTGCGGACAAGAGCTTCTGCAATTTCAAGTGCTTGCTCTCCTGTATCCGGCTGAGAAAGTAACAGTTCATCAATGTTGACACCTAGTTTTTGAGCGTAAACTGGATCGAGTGCATGCTCTGCATCAATAAATGCAGCTTGTCCTCCCTGCTGCTGAACTTCAGCAATGGCATGAAGGGCTACTGTCGTTTTACCAGAACTCTCTGGACCATATACTTCGATAATACGGCCTCGGGGATATCCGCCTATTCCAAGCGCAGTATCAAGTGCTAACGAACCACTCGGTACTGTTGAAATACGTGTATCTGTTTGCTCTCCTAGTTTCATAATAGAGCCTTTACCAAACTGTTTTTCTATTTGTTTAAGAGCCATATCTAAGGCTGCTTGACGATCACTCATTCTATTGTTTCCTCCTTTATCAATTCCACTATCTATACTATACCTTGTTTTACGTCATTTGCCAAGAAAAAAACGAACACATATTCGATTTTTTTCTCGGCAGATTTTTTAAGAAAAGAGTGTTTTCTATTAGAAAAAAACGCTCTTTTATAAAGGAGTAAACCTAACAAAAAACAAAATTAACTCTCTTTTAATAAGTTGAGTAAGTGATGCAGACCATATTTCACAGCGCGCTTTCGAATGCCCGACCGGCTGCCCGTAAACATCCATTCAAACACGTCCGTCTGGTCTTTCGTGGATAATCCAATGAATACTTTTCCAACAGGCTGACCCTCTTGGGTATCAGGTCCTGCTACACCCGTAAAGCTAATGCCAATATCACTTCCGGTTAGCTTTCTAACCCCTTCAGCAAGCTCTAAAGCGCACTCTTTGCTGACAGCCCCATAAGAAGACAGTGTTTCTTCCCGGCAGCCAAGTACCTGCTGCTTTACTTGGTTTGTATAACAAACCACACTTCCGTTCAAAATGGATGATGCTCCTTCGAGATCTGTCAGCCATTCGGAGAACATTCCACCCGTCAGACTTTCTGCTGCTGCTACTGTTTTCCCGTGCTCGTGCAAGGCTTTGGACGCTTCGCGGACAAGTGATGTATCCCCATATCCGTAGAAGTACTCTCCTACCCGCGCTAAAATTTTCGCTTCTGTTTCTTTTAACAGACGTTCTGTTTCTTTTTCATCCTCATGCTTAGCAGTCAGCCTTAGCGTCACTTCACCGTCAGATGCGAGTGGTGCAATCGTCGGGTTGGTTTGAGCATCAATTAAATCTTCTAGGTCTGTTTCAAGCTGCGATTCACCGATTCCGAAGAAACGCAGAACAACAGACACAATTTTTTCCTTTAAGCCAAGTTTCTCAGAAATCAGCGGCTTTGCCTCGTTTTCAAACATCGGGTGCAATTCACTTGGCGGTCCAGGAAGAAGTATATAAAACGTATCGTCTTCTTGAACAAACATACCTGGAGCCATCCCGAAACGGTTCACGAGCACATCTGATCCTTCTAGAACGAGTGCCTGCTTACGGTTGTTCGGTGACATATCGCGGCCGGTCTTTCGAAAGTAGTCTTGAATCGATTCAAATGCTTCTTCATTTAGTACAAGCTCTTTACCGAGCGTACTCGCAATTGTTTCTTTTGTTAAGTCATCTTTGGTTGGTCCAAGACCACCTGAGAAGATAATAAAATTAGATCTTTCCTGCGCCACCTGAATGGCCTGTTTTAAACGCTCTGGATTGTCACCAACTGCTGTGTGGTAATAAACATTCACACCAATT
Source organism: Bacillus sp. G1(2015b) (assembly GCF_001482475.1). Lineage (NCBI taxonomy): Bacteria > Bacillati > Bacillota > Bacilli > Caryophanales > Bacillaceae > Bacillus > Bacillus sp. G1(2015b). The sequence continues at coordinate 57,831 of NZ_LKIC01000004.1, forward strand.
TCAGCTAGTTGTTTGCTGATGAATTGTGCATTCGTATTCGTAATTTGCCCTAGCAAGAGTTCGGAACCGACTGCAATAATTTCTGCTTTTCTCTCTGACTTCAAAGCGTACACGTCCTTTTTAGTTAGAATTCTTTAAAGCTTCCCAGTTTTTTGCAAAGTAATCCCAGCCTGAGACAACAGTGAAGAACACTGCTACCCACATCGCTAGATCACCAAACGGGAATGATACAAGTTCAAACGGCAGGTTATGCAGTAAAAGTGCTGAAATCGCAATGATTTGCGCCCATGTCTTCACTTTTCCAAGCATATTCGCTGCCACTACTTCACCGCCTCCAGCTAATACAAGTCTTAGACCTGTTACAGCAAATTCACGGCTGATGATCACAATCGCCATCCATGCCGGTGTGAGGTTGTATTGAACAAGTATAATTAAAGCAGCTGAAACAAGCAATTTATCTGCAAGCGGATCTAAAAATTTACCAAAGTTCGTCACTAAATTAAGTTTACGTGCGTAGTAGCCATCAATCCAGTCAGTTGTTGAAGCGACAATAAACAGAATCGCTCCAACAAGGTGCGTTACTTCGATGCTGACGTCGCCAAAGCGTGCGACACCCCAATCAAACGGTGCAAGCATAATGATCATAAAAACAGGGATCAAGGCGATCCTAGAAAGGGTTATTTTATTCGGTAAGTTAAACATGAAATTCAATCCTCCAATAATGCAATTTTTTATGTATATATAATAGTAGGAACAAAAGAAAAGTCATCTACTTGCTTAAGATGACTTTTCCTTTCCTTTATTCACAATCACAATGTTTTGTGTCATGGTGTTCTTAGGGTCTAATTCGTACTTAAGTGTCTCGTCATTTACCTTGATATCAATTCCAGACGCATTGCCTAGACGGATATCGACCTGAGAAAGATCAGAAAGGTCTGTTTTAAACGATTCGCCATCTTTTAGTTCACCCATCTTCAGCACTTTTCCAGATTCGTCTCTTACGCGCAGCCATGAAGCTTGCGAGGCAGAAATGGTTAACTCCATTTCGTCAGCACCTGATACTTCATACGTTGTCGTTGAGCCTTCTGTATTCGTCGCCTTTAAAGAGACCGTTTCATCGTCTTTTGATGAATCATCTTTTTTAGATGATTTTTCTTTATCATCTGACGAAGCTTTTTCTTTTTTCTTTTGATCTTTTGCAAGAGATGAATCCTCAGATACTTCATATTTAGATTCTGATTGCTGAGGGGCCGCCTGATTATTCTTCTGTCCGCTATCATGATTGACCGCCTGCACGATCACATAAATGATGGCGATGACCACAATGATGCCTCCAATAATTAAAATTGTCGGCAATAGTTCAAGCACTTTCGAGGCAGGCTTTGGCAGCTCTCTTTGCGGCTTAATATTCGATAATTTATCAGATACTTCATCATTGTACGTGCTTGGAACATCTTTACGAAACTCTTCGAACAATTGTTCAGGATTCAGTCCAACGGCTTCGGCATATTGTTTAATAAACGCTCTGACGTAAAATTTACCTGGAATAATATCATAGTTTCCTTGTTCGATTGCTAGCAAATAGCGCTTTTGGATCTTGGTAACCGTCTGAAGATCCTCCAGCGACATCCCTTTTTCCTCTCTGGCCTCAACGAGCCGTTTTCCCAATTCAGTCAAAACAAACACCTACCATTACCATATTAAAAATCGAAGCCAGAAAAACCAGAATGATCAAACACTTGTGGTTCTTCAGCGTGTTCATATGTAATCTCTTCGTCTGCGCTATTACGCAATTCAATGATATAGTCGAAATCATCCATTGTATATTCTGAATTTTGAATAAAGATGTCTGGATGCTCGACCACCTTTGTTGCCGGCAGTCTCATAATTTCCCTTAAAAGCTGCAAATGCTTCTCAGAACCTCTTCTTGTCGACACAATTCCATCAATAATAAAGACGTTATCTGGGCTGTATTCATCTGCGATCAGCTGACTTCGGATCGTCTGTTTCAAAAGAGTAGACGATACAAATAGCCATCTCTTGCTTGCACAAACACTTGAAGCCACAATTGATTCTGTTTTTCCGACACGCGGCATACCGCGAATCCCAATCAATTTATGTCCTTCTTTTTTAAAGAGTTCAGCCATAAAATCAACAAGAAGACCGAGCTCGTCTCTTTCAAAACGGAACGTCTTTTTGTCATCCGCATCACGCTGTATGTATCTTCCATGACGAACAGCTAAGCGGTCACGAAGCTTTGGCTGTCTTAATTTCGTTACTTTTATCGTTTCCATTGTATTTAAAATTGATTCAAGTCGCTTAATTTGATCTGTGTGGTCACAGCGTAAAAGCATTCCGCGTCTTGATACATCAACACCATTGATTGTCACAATATTAATTGAAAGCATCCCCATTAGAGAAGAAATGTCTCCTAAAAGTCCGGGACGGTTTACCTGTATCTCATATTCAAAATACCATTCGAGCTTTGCCAAATGATATTACCCCCTTCATTGTGGCAAATTTTTACCTTCCTTTATCATAAAGCATTTTCACATTTTTAGAAAGCACAATGTTGTGAAACGGTTAAAATAAAAAGAGAGGCACAAACGACCCCTCTTTTTGTTTAGTGCGAGCTATTATTTTCAACTAACTTGACCATCATATTTGCAATGGCACGCTGCTCATCTTCTGATGCAACGCTCCAAAGGTCAGCAAGTACTCTTTCCTGCTCGTTCTTTGCCTCAACTTCGTTAGCTAGATATCCGCCAATTTCATATGCAAGGTTATTGATGGTCTCATCTTCTAAACCTTTATCCTGCGCATGATTTAAGCGATCACCTAAAAAGTTTTTCCAATGGTCCCAGTTCTCAAGTACAGACATGTCGATTCCTCCATTCGAAAAGATGAATTACAGCCATAGCTTTTGTCATGGAGAGACGAATTATACACGTTTTTTAACAGTACCAGCCGCCATTAACAGATAAAATTTGACCTGTGATATAACTTGACTGTTTTGAGGCGAGAAACCAAATGACATCCGCAACTTCCTCAGGCGATGCAAGCCGGCCAAGCGGGATTTCTTCTTCCAGCATTGCGATGTCTTCCTGCGTAAAACTACTCATCATGTCTGTTTTGACAGCACCTGGTGAGACAGCATTTGCTCTAATTCCACTTGGGGCAAGCTCTTTTGCTAATCCTTTTATAAACGCATTTTGCGCACCTTTGACCATGCTGTACAGCACTTCACACGATGCTCCCGTTTCTCCCCATATCGAGCTGACCGCAATGATATGGCCTGCTTTCTTTTGGATCATGGCAGGTAAAAGGGATTGGGTAAGCTCATATGGACTTGTGACATGAAGCTGCACCATACTGGCTAATACATCTTTTTCTGTGTCTGTCACCAATCCGACATGGCTCCTGCCGCTATTTAAAACAAGTATATCTGGACAGAGCGGCAGGCGGCTGACAAGCTCATCTGCTCCGCCCGTTATAGCTAAATCTGCTTGAACGACATGCGTCTGAATGTGATATGCCTCATCCAAATGAGCGGCGAGGCGCATAGCTGCCTGTTCATTTTTATGATAATGAAGCATTAGGTTGCAGCCTTCTTGGGCAAGCTTTTTGGCTGCTGCCTGCCCAATCCCGCCACTGGCACCTGTTATCAGCGCCCAACGACTCATCACATTGATTCCTTCTTTCTATATGGGATACCTATTCTTTTCGTTTAAATGGGAACCAGTTGGCTGATCCGAACAATTTCACCATTACAGGTACGAACAATGGTAGCACAACGAGTGCGTACAATAAAAGTCCTGTGAGGACAAGTGTCGCAATCTGCAAGAGAGACAGCACACCTGATGGAAGCATTGCGGCAAATGTTCCTGCCAGAATAACAGCAGCAGACATAATGACAGACCCCATATTTTTCATTGATTCGGTCATGGCAAACTGGATGTCTTTTGTTTTGTATTCATTGAATCGCTCCATTAAGAAAATCGAATAATCGACTCCGAGCGCCATTAATATGACAAATCCAAAGAATGGTACAGCCCAGTTAATGCCTGGATATCCGAAGAAATGGGTGAAAATAAATTCTGTTATACCGATTGCTGTAAAGTAAGTCAATATGAGTGAACCTACCAAGTACAGCGGCATAACAAGCGAACGGAACAAAATCACCAAAATAAGGAAAATACCAATCATCATATAAAGCACCGTCTTATTGAAATCTTGGTCTGACAGCTGTTTCAGATCAGCGTTCATACTTGATACACCTGAGACGCCAAATGACGCATCTTTTAGGTTTGTTTCAGGAAGTGCCCGCTCAACAGAAGCTTCCACTTGTTTTATTGTTGACAGAGCTTCATTTCCATATGGATTTTTTTCTAAAATGACATCAATTTTTGTCATCTTGCGATCATCTGACATGTATGAATCAAATACTTGCTTGAACGCTTTATTTTTTAAGACGTCTTTTGGAATAAACCAGCCGGCCATGTCTTGATCTGGTGCATTTTTCAGTTCATCTAAGTAGTCACCTGCACCCATTAAGCCGCTCGAAATTCTCTCCAGTCCATTAACACTTTTGTTCAGGCCATCTGTCAGCTTTGTCAGATCATCCCCAAAGCCGCCAATCTTTTCTTTCATTTGCTTTTGACCATTAATGATGTCGCCCGCTCCATTTGCAAGCTTTGGCATATTATCAGCTAATTGTCCTTGGCCTTTAGACGTTTGCTCCAGTCCAGTTTCAACTGCATCTAAGCCAGCAATGAGTTCATCGATTTGACTCGTCAAGACTTTTTGCTGCTCTGAAGCTTTTGCGATAAAGGCATCAGCTGCTTCAAGCTGCTTTCTAGCTTCTTTCGCTTGTTTGGCATAGCTGTCTGCCTGTTTCGCCCCTTCTTGCAAGGTCGCAGAAAGTTCATTGTACGAAGCTTTGATCGCTTGATACGATTGATTTTCTTTTACCTGCGGGATTTGCTTTTCAAGTGTACTAAATTGTGTATTTGCTTGTTTGATTAACGCTTTTACATCTGCTGCGGCAGAGGATGATGTATCCACTTGCGCTAACGCCGCCTTTAGTTCTTTAGAAATGCTTTTATACAGCGAAACTTGCTGATTCACTTGTGCGACTTGAGCCGTTAATTCCTTTTTCGCACCTTTGATTTCATTTTTAATGGCTGCTACACCTTTTTTGTTTTGATCAATTCCGTCTTGCAAATCCCTTAAATGTTTTTCAACATTTTGAATGCCTGTTTGCACTGATTCTGTACCAGAAATCAGCTGGTTAATCCCTTTTCCTGATGATTTGATTTGCGGCGTTTGATCCTCAATGGATTGACTCATTGTTGTGAGGGCATCCTGAATTTTTTTCAATCCTTCATTGCTTTTATCAAGCCCTGTGTTCAGTTCCTTGGCTTGTGATTTCACGTACAGATCACTCAGCCCTTTACCGACAGGACGGGTAGCACTTCTGACTTTGCTGACACCATCTGTTTGTTCAATTGCACGGCTGAGTTTTTCGATGGCAATCAGCCCTTCATTGTTGTCTAAAACATCAGCTGATTTCACGACCACTGTTGCCGGAAGTGCTTCACCCGGTCCAAACTTGTCAGAAATGGTATTGAATGCGTTGACCGATTCGTATTTGTTACCAATTTCATCTAAGCTGTTATAAGAAAGGGTTCCTTTATACATCAGAATTGGCGGAAGTGTAATGATTCCTACGATTAATAAGCTGAAAAGCGGTTTCTTAAATGAAAAGCGGCCTGCTGTTTCCCACATTTTTGACTGCGGGTGAGCAATATCGCCTTTAATCGGCCAAAACAACACCTTTCCTAAAACCGCCATAAAGAACGGTACAATCGTGAGAAGGGCCACAATGAGCACAGCAACCCCGACTGCTACTGCAACAGCTGATTTATAAAGCTGGAATTGCGCCAGACCAATACATGTAAAACCGATTAGAACCGCAATTCCGCTGAATAAGACGGTCTTTCCTGCTGTTTTATACGTAATGAGAATCGCCTCAATTTTATCTTTACCATGTGCGATCTCTTCCTTAAAGCGGCTGAGAAGCAGTATGCAGTAGTCCGTTCCAATTCCAAACATGATCGCGACCATAAAGATCTGAGTAAAGGTCGAGAGCGGAAAGTCTACATATTTTACCAAATAAGCCACGATCGATTGGCTCACCAAGTAAGACAGTGCCACTGCGACTAACGGAACGAAAGGCGCCACAGCTGATCTAAAAACAAGAACAAGGACGACGAGAATAAACCCAATCGTAATGAATTCTGTTTTCTTCAAGCCTTCCTGCGAACTTGTGATAACATCATCATCAATTAACGGCTGCCCTGTCATTTCAAATTTCAGGTTTAAGCTTTTCAGCTTTTCATTGACTCTTTCTTTAAAATCGGATGCTTTGATTTTGTTTGAGTCATATGTAACTGGAACAAGAAGTGTCGTTTGATCTTTGGAGAGCATTTGTTTTTTAATATCTTTATTGGCTTCAAAGTAAGAAGTGATGTCCTCTATGTGGAGATCTTGATCCTTTTCTAAAATGTCCATTGCCTTTTTTAAAGAGGTTTCTCTTTCTTTTACAATATTCTTTTCTTGAAAGACAATGACGATTGATTTTTCTGTATCCCCGTTTTCAGACATTTTCTTTAATAACTGATTGGCATATGAGGACGGATAGCCGTCTGGTACAGAAATTTGCCCCTTTTCTTTTGTTAATTGCGCCATATTAGGAGCGGTGATGAGTAACACTGCCGCTAATACGACCCACAGGATCGTGATCAGCCATCTACCCTTTATGATTGCTCTCATTAGTACTTTGTGCCTCCTCTTCGATGATCACTTGATAGATCTTTTCATATGTTTGAATAAATGATTCCATTTCTTTTTCTTCAAGCTTTTCAAAATAAGATCGAACTAGGTCTTGAAGCTGCTTTTCCATTCGGCTGACTACATCTTTGCCCTCTGGCGTGACATACAGGTGAACATTTCTTCTGTCAGCTTGATCATGTTCACGAAAAATATAGTTTTTCGTGAAAAGACGATTGGTCATGGATGTTACAGCACTTTTGTTTACATTACATACATAAGCCAGGTCCGTTGATGTACACCCCGGATGTAAATTGATGTATCGAAGGGAGTAATATTGATCAAGCGTCAGCTCTTTATCAAGCTTTTCTGTGATCATACTCGATACTTTTTTCTCCATCATGAGATAGACATCTGCATACCTCTGGATGAGCTGGGCAATTTTATTTTGTTCCATACGCTGCTCCTTTTTAGTTTAAGTGTTTAACTATTAAAGAGTTTAACTAACGAACAAAACAATTGTCAATGAATATCCTCGCAAATAGCGGTTTTTTCAATGAACATAAAAAAGACAAACTCTGCCGATATGAGTTTGTCTTTTTACATTTATTTTGTTTTTGGGACGACTTTGAAAACGGACATCCGTTCTTCATCAATTTCTTCATCTAAAATTTGCTGAATATCAGCTAATTGAATTTGTTCCAGCACTGTGACGACATCAAATAAGCTCATGTCTAAGAATGCATATCGAGTAAATTGGTTCGCAATGTATTCTGGAGAATTCATGGCTTTTAAAAAGCTGCCGATTTTTTTCTTGCGTGCAAGCTCAATTTTCTCCTCTGTCATGAGGCTTTTTGCTTGAAGAAGGGTTTCTTTTAATACTTTTGCAAGTTGATCAGGATCATTTGTATCCCCGCCAACTGAAGTGAAGCCAAAGCCGCCTTCTTCTGTATAATCGTAGCTGAATGTTTCATCAATTAAGCCTTTTTCATACATCTGTTCATATTGTAATGAGCTTTTGCCAAACAGCGTCTCTAAAATGAGGTTCATCCCAAGCTCATGCTTTAGCAGTTGATTTCCTTTTTTATGCGGATTTTTTGTTTTCAACCCGAACATACATTTAGAGCCTTGTACGTTCATTGGTAGTTCGTATTCTTTCCGGTATACACCTTCAGGCTCATTGATGTCTTTTCGTTTGATCTCCGGCTGATCTGTAAATGGCTTTTTCGCCTGATTCGCTCTGACTTGATCTAAAATTTGCTTCGGATCAACGGGACCTACAACGAAAAGAAGCATATTGCTCGGGTGATAGAACGTTTCATAGCATTCATACAAATGATCTTTTGTAATAGGGGCAATGCTCTCTACTGTTCCAGCAATATCTATTCTCACAGGATGCTCTTGATATAAATTTTCAATCAGACCAAAGAATAAACGCCAGTCCGGATTGTCATCATACATGTTAATTTCTTGGCCAATAATACCCTTTTCTTTTTCGACTGTTTTTTCAGTAAAATAAGGCTCTTGAACAAAATCAATGAGCGTCTCAAGGTTTTGTTCGACATTTGAGGTGCTTGAGAATAAATAAGCCGTTCTCGTAAACGTAGTAAAAGCGTTTGCGGATGCTCCTTGTTTACTAAAGGTATGAAACACGTCTCCATCTTCTTTTTCAAACAGCTTATGCTCTAAGAAATGGGCAATTCCATCAGGCACTCGAATCATGTCTTCTTTGCCAAGCGGCACAAATTCATTATCAACTGAGCCATATTTTGTTGTAAAGGTCGCATAGGTTTTGTTAAACCCTTGCTTTGGCAGCACATAGACGTCAAGTCCGCTTTCCATTTTTTCGTGATAGACCGTTTCTTGTAGCTGATCGAATTGAATTGTTTTCACTGTCATGAAGCACCCTCCGTTCCTTTAAGAAAATAGGTCGTATCCCACTCGATTTTCTGACCCACTTTGATGATGTCCTCTTTTGTCACTTGGTCTAATGCTTCCAAAAAGGAATCAAGGGTTTCCCCAGTTGGCACAACGGCATGCTGATACAAATATTCTGCTGTCCCATAAGATGTATCGATCGTTTCAAGCAGCTGGTTTTTGACGACTGCTTTTGTTTGATCAATTGCTTCATCAGAAAAATCACCTTTTTGCATCGCTTCAAATTGTTCTTTGATGATGTCTACTGCCTGCTGGTAGTTGCCAACTTCAATCCCTGACATGACCATCATCAAGCCTTTAAAGCTCTCAAGTCTAGACACAGCGTAGTACGCAAGACTTGCTTTTTCACGAACATTGATGAATAGCTTAGAATGCGAGAAACCGCCGAATATACCATTAAACAAATGCAGCGCCGGATAATCTTTATCTGCAATCGTTGTATGTGTGCGAAAGCCGATGTTCAGTTTGCCTTGTTTTACGTCCTCTTCATCAATGACTTCTTTTGGTTCATTTTGAGGTCTTGCTGATTCAGTCTGTTGTTTGATCGGTTCTCTTTCACTTGTTTTAAAGTATTGGGAGACCATTCGGCTGATGTCTTGTTCGTCAACATCTCCTACTACATAAAGATCAAGCTGGTTTGATTGAAGCGCATGCTCATAAGCTTCAAAGAGCGAGTGAGCGGTGATTGCGTCGATGTCTTCCATTTCACCATTGACGTGCAGTGCATATGGTTCACCTTTACACATTTCCTGCACGAGTCTTAAATTCGAATAACGCATTTTATCATCATAGACTGCCTGAATTCGCTGTTTTAACGTGCGTTTTTCTTGATCTACATATAATTGACTAAACACCCCTTCTTCAACATATGGGTGGAATAATAGGTCAGATAGTAAGGCAATCCCTTTTTCTAGTAAAGGGGTTTGATCCTTTAAATATTTTTCATTCGCCATTTCCAAGCGGAAGGTAATGATGTGATTCTCACCTTTTTTCGCCATGTCTGCCGAAACGGTTGCTCCATAGAGCTCATCAAAATAAGCACGCAATGCACCTGTTTTCGGCATTTTTTCTGTTCCTCTTAGCAGCACATGCGGGAAAAGAGAACGCATAGTAACGTCATCTTTGGATAACGGTGCAAGCATTTTAAAAAGGATTGTCACGGTTTTAAATTTTTCTGTTTTGACAATATGAGTATGAAGACCAGGTGTGTCCAGTGTCTTCTCTTGTAAGTACGTCATGAGAAACCTCCTTTGTTCATCCTATTTATTATGTATTAGAACATAGCTGATATATACGTGAAACAGCCATTTAATAGACATTATATCAATCAGAGGAAAGGATAGGAAATAAAAACGCCTCTGCTTATAGCAGAGACGCCAGTTGTTATTTCATTCTAAACGGCCACCAATTCCATTTACCGAAAATACGAACCATGACCGGAATAAAGAGCGGTAATACAACAAAAGCATATAATAAAAGTCCAATAAGTACGACCGTTGCAATTTCAACAAGTGATAATACTCCCGATGGCAGCATAGCGGCGAACGTACCTGCTAAAATGGCCACTGCAGAAATAATGACAGAACCCATATTTCTCATCGCTGATATCATCGATGCTTGTACATGCTCTCCCTTCCATTCATTAAAACGATCCATGAGGAAGATGGAATAATCGATCCCGAGCGTCACAAGAATAACAAAGCTGAAAAATGGGACAGCCCAACTGACACCATCGTATCCAAAAAATGTTTTAAAGATCCATTCTGTTAACCCGATCGATGTAAAATACGTTAAAATCAGTGAAAGTGTTAAGTATACCGGCATGACGATTGACCGTAATAAAATAATTAAAATAATAAAAATACCAATTAACATGAAGATGACAGTTCGAATAAAATCACCGTCAGACGTTTCTTTTAAGTCCACATTTAAACTTGAGATACCAGATACACCGTATTTGGCATTTTTGAGTCCACTTACAGGTAAATATTGATCAAGGGTTTCCTCAATTTTTGCGACACCTTTCATCGCTTCATTGCTGTATGGATTCACATTTAGGATGACTTCAAAAGTCGTTAATTTACGATCTGGAGACATATACGTATGGAAGATTTGCTTAAATTCTTGGCGTTTCAGCACTTCTTCTGGAATAAACCAGCCCGTTATTTCTTCATCTGGCGCTTGCTGAAGCTGCTTTAAGTAGCCGTCAGCCTCGGTGAAGCCGCTTTTGACCTGCTCAAGCCCTTCAATACTTTCATCTAATCCATCTGTTAATAATGTAAGTTTTGATGAAAGCTGGCTAAATCCTTTTTTGATGGCTTTTTGGCCGTCTGTCAGCTGATCTGCACCATCTTCAATTTTCGGCATTTCTATAATCAATTGTTTTTGGCCCTCATTTGTTTGGTCAAGACCGTCATAAATTTGATCAAGCCCATCCATGAGCGCTTGCACTTGGCGTTTTACTTCTTTTTGCTTGCTTGATAAGGTTTGAATCACTTGATCTGCCTGCTTGATCTTTTGCTTAAAGTGAGAGGCTTCCTCTTCATATACACTCATTTGATCCCCTGCTTGATCAAGCATTCCTTTTGTTTCTTTGAATACTTTCTTGATTTCTTTATATTCTTCCATGTCTTTTACTTCTGGAAGACGATTTTCTAGTGCTTCAAATGATAGATTTTCATAAGATTTCTTTACTTTCTTAATGGTTGTCATCAGCTGCTGATTCGATTTCGCATGGCGTTCCAGTGTATTCACCACTTGCTCTAGCTCTTGAATCATCGTTTCGCTGCTGCGATATTCTTGCTCTAATTCTTTTTTCGCTTCTTTGATTTCACTTCGAATCGTACCGACGCCATCTTTACTGCGCCTCACCCCATCTTCTAAAGAGATAAGGGATTCCCTGACTTCTCCGATACCGCTTTTGATTGCTTTCGTTCCATCAATCAGCTTGTCAATGCCTTGAGCGGATTCTTCAATTTTTGGTTTTTGTTTGAGAAGGGCCAGATTTGTTTCTGTCAAGCCATCAGAAATTTTCCCGATTCCTTCATGTCCTTTGCCAAGTTCTCCTCCCAGCTCTTTCGCTTGAGAGGTGACATAAAGCTGGCTCAGCCCGTCTCCAACAGGACGCGTGACACTGCGGACTGCTTTGACTTCGTCAATGTCATTTAGTTTACGGGTCAGTTTTTCAATGATCACAATCTTTTTTTGATTATCTAGCTTATTGTCACTTTCAACAAGCACATTCAGCGGCAGCGCTTCACCAAAGCCAAATTGCTCTGATATCTTATTAAATGCAGACACCGACTCATACTTATTCCCGATTTCATTTAAACTGTTATAAGATAGGGTGCCGTCGTACATCAGAATAGGAGGCACTGTAATAAGAGCGACTAAACCTAAGCTGATCAGCGGCCTTTTAAATGAAAAACGCCCAGCCCATTCCCACATTTTACTTTGTGGGTGCCGAATGTTTTCTCTTTTAGATGGCCAGAATAGAGATTTTCCGAAAACAGACATAAAAAAGGGAACGATGGTGACAAGGGCAATCAGCAGAATGCCCACTCCAACGGCAACACTAACGGCTGATTGATACAATTGGAATTTAGCAAATCCAATACTTGAGAAGCCGACTAACACGGCTAAGCCGCTGAAAAATACCGTCTTCCCTGCACATTGATACGTGACGATAATCGACTCTTTGACATCACGGCCTTGACCGATCTCCTCTTTAAAACGGCTTAACAGCAGGATGCAATAATCCGTTCCGATACCGAACATAATGGCTACCATAAAAATCTGAGTAAAATTAGATAGAGGAAATTGTGTATATTCTACAAGAAAAGCCACAATACACCGGCTGACAGCGTAAGAAATGCCTATCGTAATGAGCGGAACAACAGGTGCCAATATCGATCTGAAAACAATTATTAAAATAAAGAAAATAAAAATCATCGTGATAAGTTCAGTTTTCTTCAGACCTTGTTGAGAACTTTTAATGACATCTGAATCCACAAATTTTTGACCCGTTATTTCATATGAGACATGATAGGGCTTTAAAACTTCCTCAATTTGTTCTTTAATCTTCACAGCTTTTGTTTCGTAGTGGTCGAATTTGAATGGAACAAGAAGTGTACTTTTATCCTTTGATAAAAGTTGTTTTTGAATGTCCGGATCTACATGAAAATATGAAGTAATTCCGTCAATGTGGAGTTCTGGGGCATGTGTCATGAGTGCAGCTAAAGCCTTTTTTAATTCCTGCTCTTTCGCAGGGAACAGATGTTGTTCAGAGAATACAAGCACACCTGTATCTTTTTTCCCGTTCTTATCTGACAGCTTATCCAATAGGTGAAGTGCCTCAGCTGTTGGTGTCCCCTCCGGAACCTTTAATTGCCCTTTTTCTCTTGTTAATTCCTCTAAATCGGGCGCAGTAATAAACAGAATCACAGCTGTTATCATCCACACCACTAATACAATCCATCTTGCTTTAATTATTTGCAACATAGCTGCTTCAAGCTCCTTCTAGTTCATCAATCAATTTGCTGTATTTGAGCGTGTCTGAAGTGCTGACTGCGTCTCCTTCAAATGGCAGGATGACCTATTCAATTGTCCTTACGTGTTGAAGAAACACATCTCCATCATCAGCACGCGAGCTCAATTTCTGCCTAAAGAAAGACAGAAAATGAATGTTTTTGAACACCTCCAATTTGGGATAATTTAAAAGATATTACTATACATTAGTTTAACTATCAAAATTTTACATGTCAATTTATAAAAAAGAAAAAAGATGGCAAAATGCCGTCTTTTTTCTATATTTAAACTGTTTTCAATTGTTCACTCTCATCCTCTTCATCTGGCTGGATGAAAAAGAGGACCAAAAATAGTGAAATGAGACTGCAAATGGTCGAGAGAATAAAAACAATGGAGTCCCCTTTATCCATAAGATAGGCAAAAATCGGAGGTCCTAAAGCAACACCGATAAAACGCATACTGCTATAAAATGACGTAATGGTACCGCATTGTTCTTTTTCAATTCCTTCTGTAATCAGCGCATCAAGTGCAGGCAGCACAATACCGATACCAACACCGCCAATGCTTAAACATATAAACAATACGTAAAAGCTGTGATTCCACCATAAAAAAATATAAGAAAGTGATAACAAAGCCATACCTGCGATTAAAAAGATCCTCATTTTTCCTTTTTCTTTTCCAATCGTTTTTCCAGCAACGAAGGAACTGATTGATAGAAAAAGGAGCGGAATACTCAGCAGGAACCCTTTTTTGACACCTTTTATTTGATAAGCCGCCTCTAGATTATCGGATAAGTAAAAAAGCACACCAAAAAGAAGAAACATAATAAAACCGCCAATAGCAAAAATGGCATAAAGCCAGCGTCCTTCATGCTTAAAAATGGTCTTTGTTGATTTTAAAAATTCTTTAAATGAAGGCGGGTCCTCCTCTTTTTTTGCCGACTCTACCATGAACAGTACCATGAAAAAGCTGATGGCCGAAAAGAACGGAATGAACCAAAACGGCACATACCAAAACCATGAAGCAAGAAATGCCCCAATAATCGGGCTTAGGACCTTTCCCGCTGTGTTAGAGGTTTCAATGGCGCCAAGTCCCGCACTGACCTCTTCATCATCATGAAACAAATCTCCTATAAATGGCATAACAACAGGTGCCGCTCCAGCTGAACCGACACCTTGAAGGACCCTGCCAAGAAGGATCCACATATACGGTTCTTTCATGATTGTTGAGGCGACTGCTGCCACAGCCCCTCCAAGTCCGGCGATTAAAAGACACGGCAGCAGTACCTTTTTCCGCCCAATCCGGTCTGATAAATAACCGGCGATTGGAATACATAAGATTGCTACAACCGAATATACCGTAATAATGAGAGAGACTTGAAAGGAAGTGATCGAGAGTTTCTTTTCTATCTCTGGCAATACAGGTATTAACATCGAGTTCCCTAGTGTCATGATTAGAGGGACTGATGATAACGCAATGATATTCTTTTTACTGACTGTTTTCTCGCCCAACATCATTCACCCAATTCTATATACTGTTACGTATTAGTGTGGCAAGTTTGACGAGTATTATGTATGGCAAACAAAAAGCAGCCGCCTATGGAAGCGACTGCTTTTTAAAATCGTTTGCGTATGACATGAAAGCTGAATTTATCCGCTCGAAAATAATTGAGGGAGTATAAGACCGGCTGATCATCCTGATCATAGTGCATTTGTTTGAGTAATAATAACGCCGTTTCAGGGTCACAATCTAGAATCGGTGAGACCTGATCGTGGTACCCAATTGGTTCAATGTCTGCAACTGCATATTTAATCCCACTGTGCGGTTCTCTTCCAAACAGCTCAAAAAGAGACTCTTCTTCATGTGTAAAAGAAGCGGGAAGGTGTTTGACTGGAATTTTATCTAAACAATAAACAACTGGCTGTCCATCTGCCGTTCGAACGCGTTCCATTGAAAAAATCCCATCAGATTCATCACACTGAAAACGAATGACATCATTTTCTGTTGGCTCCCCTTCTTGCGAGGATAAAAAGATGGTACCAGGCGTCATATTGACCTGCTCAATCATTTTCGTGACACTTGTCAGCTGTTCTATGCCTGTCGAAAAAAGTGGTCTTGAGTTGACGAAAGTCCCCACACCATGCCTTCTTATTAAATACTTTTCTTCTTCTAATATACGAAGGGCTTCACGCAGTGTCGCTCTGCTCACACCTAAAAGCTTTGAGAGCTCAAACTCAGAAGGCAGCTTTTCTTTTTCGGCATATACACCTGTTTGAATATCTTCTTTAATACGGTCAATCACTTTCAAATATAAATGGCGATTGTCTGTTTTGGTCGACATGTTTTCCCTCCGTCTAATCAATGCAAATGATAAGATGAGAAATCTCTATTCCGAGATAAGTTGAACATAACTATATCATGTTTTTGCAAATAAATAAATAGTCTGACATCCAGTTAACATAATCATACTATCGTTTACTGATTTTCACGAAAGCTCTCTTCAACTTATGAAGAGAGCTCGTCATATTGTTCTTTTGAGAGAAGAACCTCTCTTGGTTTACTTCCTTCATATGGGCCTACAACGCCTCGCTCTTCCATTGCGTCAATGAGACGTGCTGCCCGGGTATAACCGATGCGGAACCTTCTTTGCAGCATAGAGACAGAAGCCGTCTGCATGCCAATGATCAGTTCAACTGCTTCATCATATAGATCATCTTCCACAGCTGCAAGCTGATCCTGCGTTTCTTCGCTTGGAATCATTTCCTCTTGGTATTGGGCTTTTTGCTGTGTGATCACATGATCAACAACATGTTCCACTTCTTCATCTGATAAAAAGGCGCCTTGCACACGAACCGGCTTGTTTGCACCAACAGGTAAAAACAGCATGTCCCCTCTGCCCAGCAACTTTTCTGCGCCCCCCATATCAAGGATCGTCCGTGAATCTGTTTGGGAGGATACGCTAAAGGCAATGCGGGACGGGATGTTGGCTTTAATGACACCAGTAATGACATCAACAGAAGGTCTTTGTGTGGCGATAATCAAATGAATTCCCGCAGCACGAGCCATTTGAGAAAGTCTTGTAATGGAATCTTCCACATCAGATGAAGCGACCATCATTAAATCTGCAAGCTCGTCTACAATGACAACAATATAAGGAAGCTCTGGCTGTTTGGCATCTTCTGTTTGATTCATTCGTTTAATGTAATCATTGTATCCTTCAATATTTCTTGTCCCAGTATGAGAAAACAATTCATAGCGGCGTTCCATTTCGCTGACTACTTTTTTAAGTGCTTGAGAAGCTTTCTTAGGGTCTGTTACGACAGGTGCCAAAAGGTGCGGAATGCCGTTATACACATTTAATTCAACCATTTTGGGATCAATCATCATCATTTTCACTTCATGAGGCTTTGCTCTCATGAGAATACTTGTGATAATGCCATTGATACACACACTTTTTCCGCTTCCAGTCGAACCTGCTACAAGTAAATGCGGCATTTTGTTCATTTCGGCAAGCACGGCTTCACCCGAGATATTGCGTCCTAAGCCAATAAGGAGCTTAGCATTTGGACGGTCATTTTGCTTCGATTCTAATACCTCTTTTAATGAAACCATAGCGATTTCTGCATTCGGAACTTCAATCCCGATGGCTGATTTACCAGGAATCGGCGCCTCAATTCGAATGTCCTTTGCTGCAAGGGCGAGTGCTAAATCATCACTTAGATTGACGATTTTGCTGACCTTCACGCCAACATCTGGATATACTTCATATTTGGTCACAGCTGGACCTAAATGAACCTGTGTGACTTTTGCTTTCACACCAAAGCTTTGAAATGTTTTTTCAAGCTTTCTTGCATTTTCATATATATTTTTCTTATCTGTTTGCTGACCTGAATGCTGCGGCTCTGCCAAAATATCAAGTGACGGCAATTCGTAATCTTTGTTTTCAAGTTCTGTAAATGTCATCGGCGGTGCCTCTTTTGGTTCATCAGCTGTATCTGATTGAACTGGTGCACTTTGCACAGACTCTTGAAGAGGCTCTGTCTCTTTTGCCGCCTGCTTCTTTTGAACGGGCGGGGTGAGAATGTCATCCCTGTCTGCAAAGCTTGAAATAATCGGCTGGCTATTCTCAGAAGACGGCGTTTCCTCTTCGATCAAGATCAGATCATCCTCGTCCTGTTCTTGAATGCGTGAACGTTTTTTCTTTTCACCTGTTTTCTGAGAGGACGCGCTTTTTTTCGCCTGCCTGATTCCTTTCATATCTTCAACAAACGCCTTCCACTGCTTCACCATAAATTGTGATACAGGAATCGTCACTTTTTTCACCATTTCCTGCAGGGATCGGTTTGTAATCAGAACAATTCCAATCAGCATCAGGACAATTGCCATGATTTGCGAGCCTGCTTGCGCAAATAAGAAATAAGAAGCAGCAAACAATACAGCTCCGATCATGCCGCCTCCTAAATCAGGTGACCCTGTTTCACCTTTCATATCCATCAAGAAAAGCTCAAATGTATTTCTAATTACACTTTGAGAGCCAATGACGCCAGCAGATGAAAGATGCTGAAAAAGCTTCACATGTGACAAAAGCAAGATACTCGCAATGATGCAGTAGAGACCTGCTTTTCTTCTTGTCAAAATATCTGGGATTTGTTTTTTCCAGAAAATCGTCACACCAAAAAGAAATAATCCGATAAGGCAGAGAATAAACCATTCACCTGCAAAAAATCGGAATAAATGTACAAAGGTTTGTCCAACAACGCCCAGCTGTAAAATGGCAATGATCGCTATGGCAATACAGACTAACCCATTTAATTCATATTTCAGTTTTAGCTGTTTATTTTGTTTTTTTCTCGTTTTCCGTTTTCTCTTTTTAGCCATACTCATCACCTTACTACGAAAGAAAATATAACCTACCGAAAGATCAGAAAGAAAGCAGCCTGGTTTTGGCTGCATCTTGTTGTAAGTTTTCCCTTTATTATAGCATAGAATCATTCATATGAGTCGGTTTGATTGGTGCCTAAATGTAACTTCAATCGCTTGCCTGGTGCAAGCTCTTGATTGAGAAAATCCATAGGATTGGTGCTCATGACTTGAACGATTTCTGCTTCATCTTCTTTCATTTCAACCATCACTGGCACACCTTGAATGTTTACCTGCTGGAGTTTACGTTCTCCCTGTTCCTCAGCGTAAATGGCTTCATATGGCATAGGCGTATATAAAATCATTGGATCAGCCCCTCGTTTTGAGATGCCCTGTCTCCGATAAGTTCATTCAACTTTTTAATCGCTTGTCCTACACCGCCGACTTCATTCATGAGTCCGTATTCCGCTGCCTCATGACCAACGACATTTGTTCCAATGTCTCTTGTCAAATTGCCTTTTGAGAACATGAGCTCTTTAAACTTCTCTTCTGTAATGTTGGAGTGGCTTGTGACAAAGTTAATGACTCTTTCCTGCATTTTATCTAAGTATTCAAAGGTTTGCGGAACACCAATGACAAGACCTGTTAAACGCACAGGATGAATGGTCATCGTAGCTGTTTCGGCAATATACGAATAGTCACACGATACAGCGATCGGGACACCTATAGAGTGGCCGCCGCCAAGCACAATCGAGACAGTTGGTTTTGATAAAGAAGCAAGCATTTCTGCAATTGCGAGTCCCGCTTCAACATCTCCTCCTACTGTATTTAAGATGATCAGAAGGCCCTCTATTTTCGGGTTTTGTTCAACGGCTACGATTTGTGGAATGACATGTTCGTATTTGGTTGTTTTATTTTGCGGTGGAAGCTGCATATGGCCTTCAATTTGTCCAATAATGGTGAGGCAATGGATATTTGTATCTTGCGGCAGCTGCGGAACGGCTGTTTCACCAAGCTGCTGTATTTTGCTCATAATGCTGTCTTTTTCTTCTGGCTTTCGCTCAGGCTGCTGTTCATTCTTTTCGTCCATTTGTCTCCATCCTTTCCTCAAACTCTTCTCCTATTATGAACAAATAGCCCATATTCCATCCGCATTCCTCACGCTACATCAAAAAAGCCCAAAGAGCTTATGCTCCTTGGGCTTAGCGTGTAGACAAACCCTCGCATTCGTTGTCAGTCCTGCGCTTCGGTGCTCACGAATGTCAAATTCGCTCCGCTCCGGTGCTCGTCCTTTCTAGACTGCAAAGGTTTTCTATCACGCTAAAAAGAAGACAAAGTGCTAAAATAAAGTTCATTTTAGCACTTTGTCAATAATCTAAAGCCCAAAGAGCTTATACTCTTTGGGCTTTTCTCATCACACTTCCATAATAATTGGAATGATCATCGGCTTACGTTTTGTTTTTTCATATAGGAATTGATTGAGTACATCGCGCATGGATTGTTTCAATGTTGACCATTCAACAATTGAGTTTTCCGTTTGCTCTTTGACAATCCCTTTGACCATTTCTGTTGCTTTCACAATCAGCTCTTCGGATTCTCTTACATAGACAAATCCTCTTGTGATGATTTCAGGTCCAGAAATTAATTGTTTCTTTTGTTTATCGAGCGTAATGACAACGATCAAGATGCCGTCTTGAGACAACAGGCGTCTATCGCGTAACACGATGTTTCCGATATCACCAACGCCAAGACCATCGATTAAAATGTTCCCTTGGTGAACTTTTTCACCGATTTTGACGTTCTGTCCTCTAAACTCAACCACATCTCCTTTATCAATCAAGAAAATGTCGCTACGTTTCATACCTACTTCTTCGGCAATACGAGAATGTGCTTTTTGCATACGATATTCGCCATTCACCGGAATTAAATACTTCGGTTTTAGTAAGTTCAGCATCAGCTTTAACTCTTCTTGGCAGCCATGTCCAGATACATGCACACGTTTTTGTGCAAAAATGACTTGTGCTCCGCTTCTTGTTAGGAAATCCACTGTTTTAGAGTATGTGAGTTCTTGTCCAGGAAGTGGTGTAGATGCAATCACAACAGTGTCATCTTTTTCAATATGAAGCTGTTTGTGATTTTGCTTTGCCATTTTTGTTAAAGCAGCAAGCGGCTCTCCGTGGCTTCCAGCAGTCAGGATGACCACATCGTTTTTCGCCATTTTCTTCACTTCTTGAACGGGTACAAATAATTCTTCGTCTGCTGTCACATAACCAAGCTTGATCGCCAGCTGAAGGGTTGTCATCATATTCTTCCCTGCAACGGCAAGCTTACGGCCATTTTGATTGGTTGCATTAATGATCTGCTGCACGCGGTTAATATTAGATGAAGACACAGCAACAATCACACGATTTTCAGCATTGTACATCGCATTTGAGATTTCGTCTTGGACGAGCGCCTCAGAAGGTGTATAGCCTGGTTTTTCAGCATTTGCACTGTCTGAAAGCAGTGCTAAAACGCCATTGTTTCCAATTTTCGCAATCTCTCCGATGTCACAGGCTTGGTTAAGCGCTGGGGTTTGATCAAATTTAAAATCACCTGTGCATACGATTGAACCAAGAGAGGTTTTGAAGCTGATCCCAACTGAATCAGGGATACTGTGATTCGTTCTAAAGAATGATACTTTTGTTGTTTCAAAAGTAATGACTGATTTTGCATGTACCTCACGCAAATCAGCTTTTTGATTGAAGCCATACTGCTTTAATTTTTCTCGAAGTAACGCAAGGGTCAGCTTCGTTCCGTAGACTGGTACAGACAATTTGCTCAAGCAATGGAATACGCCTCCGATTGCTTCATCATGTCCGTGGGTAAGAAAAATTGCTTTCACCCGATCAGCACGTTCTGTTAAGTAAGAGATATCAGGAATGACGACGTCAATGCCCAGCATTTCATTTTCTGGATGCATTAAACCTGCATCTACTACATATATGTCAGAGTCAATCTCAATGACATATAGGTTTTTTCCGATTTCTCCAACGCCTCCGAGTGCAATAATTCTTACGTTCTCTGTATTTTTCTTTTTCAAAATTCTTATCCTCCTAGTCTCAAGCCCGTCCATCATCGCTTAATGCTATTATAACTGAATCTAATTTTAGAAAACAAGATGAAGTCACATTTTAAGAAAGTGTTTATGTATAAAAAACGGTCATACTCAGGGACATCTGAGAATGACCGCTTACGAAATCTTTTGTTTTGATCAGCTGTTTAAAACGCTGCTTAAATCCAGTCTCTCTTCTTCTGACAAAGGCAAAAGCGGAAGACGAACAGATCCGACGTCTAGTCCTTTCAGCTGAAGAGCTGTTTTGACAGGTGTTGGATTTGGCGCTGAGAAAAGCTGTTTCATGATTGGAAGCAGCTTTTGATGGATCAATGCTGCATTCGCTGTTTGGCCTGAAGCATAGCTTTTCAGCATTTGCTGCATATCCAGCCCTACGATATGAGACGCAACAGAGACAACTCCTTTTGCACCAACAGATACAGCCGGAAGTGTTAAGCTGTCGTCCCCTGAATATACATCGAAATCTTCTGGCGTCTCAGCAATGATTTTTGTCATGGCATCAAGATCGCCGCTTGCTTCTTTGATGGCAACAATGTTAGGTATTTGCGCAAGCTTAATCGTTGTTTCTGGTGCTAATGAAGCGACCGTTCTTCCTGGTACATTGTAAAGCATGACAGGAAGAGATGTAGACTCGGCAATGGCTTTAAAGTGTGCATACATGCCTTCCTGTGATGGCTTGTTGTAATAAGGTACGACAAGCATCACTGCATCAACGCCCGCTTCTTCTGCTTTTTTCGTTAGTTTGATAGACGCATTTGTATTATTACTGCCTGTTCCTGCAATGATTTTACAACGACCATTTGCTAATTTGACCGATTGCTGAAAAAGAGCGACTTTTTCTTCATTCGATAAAGTTGGCGATTCGCCTGTTGTCCCTGCAACGACTAAGGAGTCACTGCCGTTTTTTAATAAATAATCAATGAGAATTGATAGCTTTTGGAAATCAATGTTGCCCTTTTTATCAAAAGGTGTAATCATAGCTGTTGCGATATTTCCGAAATTCATTTTTTTCACCTCATCATGATTCAATCACATTTATCTTGAAAGTTCAAACACTTCATGCAGGGCATTGACGGCCGCTCTCATGTTTTCTTCGTTCACTAACACCCAAATGGTCGTATGACTGTCAGCTGATTGTAAAATCGGAATGTTTTGCTCGGATAGTGCCGATACAATTTTAGATGTGACACCTGGTACACCCATAATGCCTGCGCCAACAGCTGATACTTTCGCACAATTTGTTGTCACAATTGGCGTATAGCCAAGATCTTTTAGGATCGACGTTGCCTTTTCAGTCATTGCACCTGTCACCGTATACACAATTTCACTCGGTGTGATGTTGAAGAAGTCGACACTGATTTGTGCGTTTGCCATTGCTTTGAAGACCTCTGTTTGTACGCTGTACTGACCTTCTTTTGCAGGAACTTTGATTTGCGTCACATCATTGACATGTGCAATACCCGTAATGAGGCGGTCGTACACATCATGGCTCATTTTATCTGAGTAGTGTGATGTAACGAGTGTGCCCTCATCATCAGAGTATGTTGAACGGACCCTCATTGGTACTTTTGCTTGCATCGCAATTTCGACAGCTCTCGGGTGAATGACTTTTGCCCCTTGATATGCGAGGTTGCAAATTTCCGTATATGTCACGACTCTCAGCGGTTTTGCATTTTCAACAATGCGGGGATCTGCTGTCATAACACCTTCTACATCTGTAAAAATATCAATAAAGTCTGCCTGCAATGCAGCGCCTAAAGCAGCGGCGGACGTATCACTGCCACCTCGTCCGATTGTTGTCACGTCTCCATTTTTCGCGGCTCCCTGGAATCCAGCAACAACGACAACATCATGTTCAGACAGTGCTGCCTCCAGACGTTCGCACTTCATGTCAATAATTTTCGCACTTGTATGCTCCTTATCTGTTACAAAGCCCGCCTGAGCTCCTGTCATCGCTACAGCCTTTAGACCGTTTTCATTCAGCATACTTGAAAACACAACAGCTGATATATTCTCTCCGCAGGAAACAAGCAAATCCTTTTCTCGATTTGTCATATGCTGCGCGCTGCCATAAAGCAGACCAAGCAGCGTATCTGTCGCATAGGGATCGCCTTTTCGTCCCATTGCAGAAACGACGACAACCGATTTATAGCCTTTCTCTTTTGCAGATAAGATATGTGCGAGTGCCCTTTTTCTACCTTGATCATCTTTGACAGATGTACCGCCAAATTTTTGGACAATTATTTTCACTGTTTTCACTCCAAGTTCATTCTGACGTAACAGAAGAGAGCAGGCGAAAGATGCCTAACTCTCTTCTGTTCGTCCTCATCATCCATTGAATGTTAAACTAATTTTAATGCTTTTAAGCTTTCTGCAATTTGAACTGAGTTCCATGCAGCACCTTTAAGCAGGTTATCAGATACAATCCACATATGGAACCCGTTTGGACGGTCCAAATCTTTCCGAATGCGGCCGACAAATACGTCGTTTTTCCCAACAGCATCTGCAGGCATTGGATAAATTTGCTGAGACGGATCATCTTGCAGCGTAATTCCTGGTGCATCTTTTAGAATTGATTTGAGGTCTTCCACTGTTGCATCATTTGATTCTAGTTCGACGTAGACAGATTCTGAATGTCCCGTTTCAATTGGAAGTCTCACGCATGTTGCCGCTACTTCGAGCTCTGGCATATGCATGATTTTTTTCGTTTCGTTGATCATTTTCATTTCTTCGAATGTATAACCATTGTCTTGGAATTTATCAATTTGCGGAATCGCATTAAATGCAATTTGATAAGGCATAACTTCTGGTGTTACATCTTCTTTATTTAAAATGGCTTGTGATTGGCTGTATAGTTCGTCAATGGCCTCATGTCCCGCACCTGATACTGCTTGATACGTAGAGACAATGACTTTTTTCATTCCATACGCCTGACGAAGCGGTTCTAATGCCGCTACCATTTGAATCGTTGAACAGTTAGGGTTTGCAATGATCCCTTGATGAACATGCAAATCTTTTTCGTTTACCTCTGGTACGACAAGAGGGATGTTTTCGTCCATACGAAAAGCACTAGTGTTGTCTACAACAATCGCACCTCGTTTGACTGCTTCAGGAGCCAGCGCTTTAGAAACATTTCCTCCAGCACTGAATAATGCAATATTCACTCCTTCAAAACTTTCAGGTGTTGCTTCCTGAACAGTGTACTCTTGGCCTCTGAATGTCACTTTTGTTCCAGCAGAACGTTTTGAGGATAGTAGAGTAAGTGTATCCATTTCAAAATCTCTGTCAGCTAGTGTTTTTAACATTTGTTGACCGACAGCTCCAGTCGCTCCAACTACAGCTACATGCAATCCTCTTCCCATCAGTAAAACTCCTTCCGACCCATCCATGATTCTTTTCTTTCGGATGGCCATCCTATGACTTTTTACATTTTATTTTACCATAGAAAAGCAAGGCTTGAAGCATCTTTTTTGAATCTTTAATGATTTTCTAGTGAATCTATTATTCGTTTGGTCCAATTAAAATCGGCTGAATTTGTCTATGCTGGAGTGCCTCTTCTACTGTTTGAGATAGCAGATCCATATTTGCGACCATAGAGGTCGGTTTTTTGAATGGATCATCTTGGCCAAACGGAATAAAGAAAATATTCTTTGTCGACATCAGTCTCATCAGATTTGTACCATTTAAGCCTAACGCATCATTTGTTGAGATACCTAAAACGACAGGTCGATGATTTCGAATGGTCGCTTTAGCAGCCATTAAAACAGGACTGTCTGTCATGGCATTTGCAAATTTCGCCATTGAGTTTCCAGTTAAAGGCGCTATGACCATACAATCAAGCGGCAGCTTAGGTCCAAGCGGCTCTGCTTTCACGATTGAGTCAATCGCCTTAAATCCAGTCAGCTTCTCAATCCGCTCGATCCACTCGGCTCCCTCTCCAAATCTCGTATTCGTGCTCTGCACCGTGTACGACACTACTGGACGCACCTCTGCCCCTTCTTTTACAAGCGCTTCGATTTGCGGAAAAACGGCTTCATACGTACAGTGGGAACCTGTTAAACCAAAGCCGATTCTTTTCCCTTTTAATGTTGTCATGATTCCATCCCCCTTTTTTCCTCCGCAAGTTCACATAAAAGCCCGGAAAGCACTTTTGCAATGATTTGTCCTGCTGTCTTTGGTGCAACAATCCCCGGGAGTCCTGGTGCAAGAAGTGCCTTCACTCCGTGCTTTTGTGCAAAGTCAAAGTCTGTTCCGCCTGGGCGGGAGGCGATATCCAAAATGAGTGTCTTTGGTGTCATGCTGACGATGACAGATGAATCTAATACAAGACTTGGAATGGTATTGATGATAATATCAACATCCGTTACTTCCTCTTTTAACTGGTCCATTGAAAATGGATCAAGCCCCATCTCAAAGGCACGCGCTAAATGTGCTGTGTCTGCCGCCCCTACTTTTACGTCTGCCCCTAGTGCCCGAAATGTGCGCGCAATGGTGAGTCCTGTTCTTCCAAGTCCGAGAACAGCGACATGTGACCCGTGAATCGTATAGTCCGTTTGCTGAATGGCCATCATGATAATTCCTTCAACTGTTGGAATAGAGTTATATATGGCAATATCATCTCGCTCAAACAGCTTCACAAGCTTCCGGTTCACCTGCTTTGCCAGATTGTCTAAGTACGTATTTGAAATACCTGAGTACAAGGTACAATGGGCAGGGGTTCTTTCTAAATATTTAGCTTCCAGCAAGACCTGCTCGTTTGAAAAAACTGTAGCAACAGCGCCTTCATCCGTTGCCCCTGATACTGGCAGGATCATACTGTCTACTTGTTCGAATGGAAGTTCAGACATTTTCAGCTTTTCAGCACCGATAAATCCATGATCCAGCTGATCAAATCCGACCAAAAACACTTTGGCATGCTGCTGTGACAACTTGCGAATAATTTCAAGCTGCCTTGCATCTCCCCCGATCACCGCAACCGTTAAACCGCTCAACATACTGACCGTTCACCTTCTTTATTTAAAAAAGTCTGTAATATTTTCTGAATCTCCCTTTCAGCATATGAGGAGAGGATTCAGCCTGTGAACGAATCAGAGAGAGAAAAGAAAAAGAGCACCCGTTTATGACGGGTGCTCTTTTTCTCCGTGCGGCTGAAGTTCTTCAGGCACATCGAGAATGATCATATCTGATCCTATTTTTTGAATGTGATTCCACGGGACGCGGATGTCATTTCCTTGTTTTCGAAAGCCAAACCACTTCACGGAAGGTATAATGAGTGCTGTAATTTGACCGTCCTGTTCATTGATTTCAAGGTCGGTTTGCCCAAGCACGCCAAGCCGCTCCGCTCTTTTAATATCGACGATCTCTTTTCCTGACAGTTCACTCAGCCTCAAAATCGCATCACTTCCCTTCCATATCATATATGCAGCAGGCAAGAGGAATAGACCGGATCTCTTTAATGACTCGTTTGGAGAGAAAGCTGGGTCCCTTTCATATAGTGATCATGCCACAATTCCAAGTTGTAAAGCATCCAAACTTTTTGATCCGCTCCATTTTTGTTTTTCTGATTCGGATCATTTCGTAAAAATTGCTCTAGTGGTTTTCTTTGAAAGAGTTCTGTTGCAAAGCTTTGTTGGTCAAGAAGCTTCTCTTCGATTTCTTTCTTCCTTTTACTCATCCAATGATACACTGGAACCGGAAAACCCATTTTTCTTCTATATAATATACGCTTATCCACTGTTTGCTCCATTGTCTTTTTTAACATATATTTCGGAATGTCTTGTACTTCACTTGTTTTGAGACTCGACTGAAAAAATGCTTGCAGCCTGCTAGGCAGTCCCTTATAAGGAAGCTTATACTTGAAGGGCATGTCATTGACAAATTGGATGATGCGATGATCAAGAAATGGAACACGTGCTTCTAGTCCATGTGACATCGTCATCATATCCAGCCGGTCTAACAGATTGGGTAAATGAATCTGCTGAAATAAATAAAGCAGTTTATTTTCATACGACGCTCCCTCCATCTTTTGAAAACAATGGGCAATAAACTGGTTCATGTGTGAGTCAGGGGGATCAATTGAATCAGCGTGACGACTTAAAAGCTGCTCTTTTTCGCCAGCAGTAAACCACGCATACCTTCTTTTGTAATGATCCATCTCACCATCAAGATGGATCATTTGATGTACCTCGTGCTGAAAAGATGGTTCAAATAATACCTTTGAAAGGATGGAGGACATTTTTCGGTTTTTTTGAAGCCATAAAATTTTCCGCCAATCTGCTGGACTCCTAAAGACACGTCCATAACCTGCAAACAATTCATCCGCTCCTTCACCACATAAAACCACCGTCACATGCTTTTTTGCTTCCCGTGACATATGGTAAAAAGCGACTTCATGAGGAATAGAAAGAGGATGATCCCTTCGCTTCACAACTTCAGGCAGTAATTGAAAGTACTCTTCTTCACTCATTCGATGTGAGTGAAGCTTGACATTGTATTGATCTGCCGCCAGCTTGGCATAGCTCTCTTCAGAAAAGCCTTCCTCTTCAAAGCTGGTCGAAAAACAATGAATATTCTCGTTTTTGTATTTGGACATGAAAGCGACAATCGAAGTCGAATCCACTCCACCGCTCAAAAAAGCTCCCACAGGTACATCAGACATCATCTGTTTTTGCACACTATCTTGAATTAATTCAAACAATTCCTTTTGATAATAACGTTCTCCCCGATCGATCCCATCAGCTGGGAGCGGATATTGCCAGTAGGTCTCTTTTGTTATGCCTGTTTGATCTATTTTCAAGATGACACCTGGTGGTAATTTTTGAATTCCTTTAAAAAAAGTTTGCTCGCCGATCGCATAACGGAAGGATAAATAACTAATAACAGCCTCCGGCTCAATCGCAGTTTGTATGTCTGGATGCTGAAAAAGAGCCTTCATTTCCGACCCGAAAATAAGCCCTCCCCGGCATTCTGAAACATACAGCGGTTTAATCCCAGACCGGTCTCTAAACAAATAAAGTGCTTTCTTCTTTTTATCCCATATCGCAGCTGCAAACATTCCGTTTAATTGCTCAACAAAGGAAATTCCGTATTCTTCATAGCCATGAACCAGTACTTCTGTATCTGTCTCTGTACGAAACAAGTGGCCTTTATTCCATAAGTCTTCTCTTAATTCTTTGAAATTATAAATCTCTCCATTTAGAATCACACAGATAGAATCATCTTCATTTGTTATTGGCTGAGGTCCAGATTGAATATCGATAATGGAAAGCCGTGTATGAACCAAACCAACTGAGTCATCTTGATATATACCACTATCATCAGGTCCACGCACAGCAAGTGCGTTTTTCATCTCCAGTAAGATGTGAGGATCAAGTGGTGCTTGGTTAAAATGACAATAGCCTGCAATGCCGCACATAGACATGGCTCCCTTCCATTAATGATCTGACTGCTGAATCGTCATTGCGAAAATATGCATAAATGGATTATCTTGAAAGCGAATTTCATCAAAAACGACTTTTTGCGAAAAGGTGAGCGAATCAAGCCATAGGTTTGATGTCATATGATGATTAATGCCGGATACCGTATGAATATAATCAAATGCATATGCCGCTCGATCATGAAAGGCAGGTTCACGTTCAATCACATCCGTTAATGAAAGCCGAGACTCACAGACAACGTTCCCCTCTCTTAATAATGAAATCTCTTCGTAAAGATTGCCATTTGAAGAACAGCCAATGACGTGAAGCGCTTCTGCTTCAAGTGGCGGAAAATGAAGAGACTGTCCCTCTAATTCAATATTGTCTCCTTGATCTTGATATATGAACCGAAAAGGAATTCCTTCGACAAAAGGTTCTTGCACGTTCATGATTAACTCAGCCGGCAAAGAAGCTCCGCCAATTGTTAATTGGCCTTTTTCATATTCATTTTGATATGTGATGCCTCTGTTATTGACATAATCATGAAGAGAGAGAGTTTGATAGGTCTTCATTTTGAATCACCTCTTTTAGTTCTGTGAGCAGGCTGGTCTCCACTTCTAATGTTTTTTGAAACCGATTTGCCGTCCTTTCTATCATACTGCGAGGGTTTTTACTGAGGCCTACTCTAGCCGTAAAATTGGCGAGCACTGTCCAGCTTTGATAAGCATCTTCAAAAGCTTGAATAAGGGGATGTAAAAACTCATTTTCATACGAAGATAAGAATGTCACCATATGTTTTCTGGAGTTAGCCACATCCTTTAATCCTTCAAAGTAAACATTGTCTAATAAATTTCCATTTTCATTGTCTTTGATACTATCAATATAATCCCTTTGAATGACTGAAATAGCGCCTAGCCCTGTGACAGCTCCAGGCAAATCAAAATGCGGCGGTGCTCCTTCTAAGATGGCAGCATGCTCCTTTAATATCACCAGCACATCTGGTTCTTTCTGAAGTTCCACATGTTTGATCCACTTATAACGATTTTCAGTTCGAGGTGTATGTTCATATACAGAGCGGGCAGCTTTCAGCAAGTGGTCTTTACTCAAAGTGCCGTGATAGGAGTAAGCATGGTCACTGACCACTGCATGATCATCATTCACCTCAAGTACTTCCAATGTGTGATACCCATGCTCTCTTTCGTAAAATGGACAGTACGGTAATTCAAATATATCTAAGGAAACAGAAACAGTCCCTCCGCTTGGATGCTGTTTAAACACACGGTTGATATAGAGGTCTAATTCCTCTTCCGTGTAAAAAATTTCTTCTAAATGAATGCCATTATGATGGAGAATATCCTCGCGAAAATGTTTAAAGGAACCGATCAAAACAAACCCTAGATCTTGAGGTCTATAAACAAGGCCTGCCTGCCTCCAAACCCTATCAATTTCAATCCCTTTTCTAAGAAGCATGGCTGCAATCGTTAATTGAGAACAGTTTAAATAATTGTTCCGGTAAATAGGTGCTGCAGTAGCCACATATGTCTCCTCCTTTTTCTTGCCATCATACCCAGCGATTTTTTAACGGGATAATGCCCAGCTCTTTTTTCGCAATCACTTCTTTTAATAAATCTTCAGAAGGCGGATGAAATTTTGCCGCTTTCACATCTCGGCTTAAACGCTCGAGCAAAGAGCCTTGCTGTAACGAAGAAAAACCCTCGACCTGAGAAGCTAGCTGTACGATTTCTTCTGCTGCTTGCGTCACAAAATGTTTTGTAATCAGCGTCTTCGTATACAAATCACTTGAGTAATGATTTTGTTTCTTTTCTTGATCTGCTTGCTGAGCGCAAGCCATAAGCTGAGAATGTGCAACATCTAATTTTATTTTCATATCTGCAATACGAAATTGCTGGCCTGGTAAAAAGGCTGTTTTTTTCTTGGAAATTCGATCATTTCTTTTATATATCACATCGAGGGCATGTTCATATGCTGCTTTTGCAATGCCATAATAAACAGCTGTAACAGCTAGACGAAACCAATAGATTAAATTTTCAGTATCTTCTATTGCGTAGCCTTCTCTCCCGATGAGCTGATGATCGGGTATAAATACTTGGTCAAAATGAATGTGATGACTCATCGATGCCCTCAGGCCCGAATAATTCCACGATTCCTCAATCGCAGCACCTTCACTCGGTAATGTCATTAAGAGCGCCGTCATTCCATATTGAGATGTACATGACGACGGCGCATACTGACAATAAATCGGTAAATATTTAATGCGCGGTGCACCAGTCACTGTAAATTTAGTTCCACTCACAAGATACCCGCCATCTGTTTTTTCTGCAGTAATGGTCGGAATTCCGTCCATTTGCTTACGCTGATAAATAAAAATCACATTCGGATCGCTAACAGAAGCGATTAGTTCTCCTGAATGCAGAATATCGTCAAAAACTACCGCCTGCTGCTCACTTGTAAGCACTTCAGAAAATGCGCCGAGCGAATAGTAATGCATCGCCATAATGAGTCCTGTCGACGCGCACCCTTTAGATATGTGTGACAAAAGAGTCACCGTTTCTTCAAATCCATACCCAAGACCCCCGTCTTGTTTCGGCATATTGGCGACATGTAATCCACAATCAATCAGCTCGTCTAGATTCTGATGCGGGAACTGAAATTCGTCATCAAGCTGACCCGCCCTTTCCGAAAATTGCAAAACAAGACGATCAATCGTTTCTTGACGAAGCTCCGTCAGTGTCATATTCATCCATCCTTTGTCTAAAGAATAATCTATTTTGTTTCAATAAAAGGTCATCCGGAGTCCCTCTCTCTCGAATGACATAATCGTTTCCTTCAAACAAAAGCAGCTCTAGCGGAGAAGAATGACCTAAAAATAAGGTAGGGCTGTAGCAAAGTCCATATGCCCCAGATTTCTCAATACAAAGAAGATCACCTACATCGCCTTGCGGAAGCTCCACCTGCCGACCAATTAAGTCTTCCGGAGTACAAAGTGGACCCACAATCGATTGTTTCACTACAGCCGAAGGTTTACTGGAATGTTTAATGAGCCGCATCGGATAATTATTGCGGAGCAGCCTGCCTCTAAACGTCATCGCTTGATGATGATGCATTCCTCCATCTGCAACTAAAAACGTCTGCTCTTTTGATTCTTTTACATATTGTATAGTGGTTAAATAAACACCACATTCCGCTAAAAGAAATCTCCCCATCTCAATAATAAACCTCGGAAATTCCAGCTCAGCTTCGTACGCTCGAATCAATTCCGCTACGTTTTGAAATAACCGTTCAGCATGAAGAGGTGTCTCATGCTGAAAATACGGAATTCCAAACCCGCCGCCTAAATCAACCATCTGGCATGTTAGTCCATATTCTTTCTTGATTCGAACAGCTGTATTAAGCGTGTATTCAAACGATGATAAAAGCGATGTTTCATCAAGAACTTGGGTTCCCAAATACATATGAATCCCTTTAAAAACAAGCGAATGATCATACTTCTGAAATAGGTCAAATACGTCTTTCAGTTTGGATTCATCTATCCCAAATGGACTTGGAACTCCGCCCATTTTGATTTTTGCTCGTGACTCAATGGATTCAGGATTAATCCGAATGCCGACGGATGCTCGTTTGTTTTGATGCTTTGCAGACTCAGCGATATAGATGAGCTCTTCTTTCGATTCGGCAATAATACAATAGATCTCGTGCTGAATCGCAATATCGATCTCTTGCTTCTGTTTACCAGGACCAGAAAAAATGATATGCTCCGGCGAATAACCTGCATTTACAGCCATAAGGAGCTCTCCTGCAGAAGCCACTTCTATACCAGCTCCAAAAGACCGTAACAATGACGCAATCGAGACATTTCCATTGGACTTAAATGAAAAGAACACCTCTGCTGATTGATGGAGCCATCCTGTAATGTGATCATAGTGATCTTTCAACGCATCTCCATCGTATACATACATCGGCGTCCCATAACCATTCGCTTTCTCTAAGAGCGTAGAGTCATTTTTCGGCAAATTCTCTCCCCCTTTCTGCTGAAAATTCCATATCATCAAACTTTGTCAGCATATGAATCTGCTTATCCTTCTTCATATGGTAAAACAATATAAACAGGCGATAATGCCACATATCATCCGCTCTCGTTTTACCGAAAGTATAAATAAAAAACCCACCATCTTCTCCCGGATCGAGTGCTTCGGTCACCTCCGTTAACACATCTTCAAACGGCAGGTCGGCACTGCATGAGAATCTTTTAAAGCGGCTTTCAATATATTCGTAGGTTGAAAAAAAACGACAAATGATTGGGAGTAAATAAGTAACTTGCGTGAACCGGGCATTTATTTCAATGATCGGTATAAGCTGTTCATTTATATCAATGATCGAATCAACGCCAACCACACCTCGATACCCTTCTTCATATAGTAGATCTATGATTCGATGCATGCTTACTTCATATTCACGTTTTTTGTCCTGTTCATAAATAGGCGCAAAATCGGTCCCTAAGTAGATGCCGTCCTCATTGATTTTCTGTTCTGTAATTGAAAGTAAGTGTGATCCTTCCTCTTGAATGAGCAATTGGGCATTTAAAGATCGCTTAATCGGATGCCACCCCTCTAAGAGAAGGTCTGTTTGGATTTTTCTTCTTTCAATAAAGGTCACTAGCTGCTTAAATTCTCTCTCGTTTTTTAAAATACGAAGTCCCTTACCAGATGATCCATAAGGTATTTTCAGAACCATTTTTGAGAAATGATTCGCTCTTAATTCTTCATACGTCTGTTTTAACTCGTCAGCATTTTGACAAACAGCACCACACGTGACAGTAAACTGATGTTTTTCTGCCCATTTTCTAGTCGAAACCTTATGATTGAATCGTTTTACAAGTGTTGGATTTGAACCATAAATCTTTCTTTTTTCAAGCGATGATGCTTGTTCAACCGATTCATCTAAAAGATAGGGTACAATGAGTCCCTTTAATTTCAAGGCATCTTCTTTTTGAACCATATGCGGAAGCTTGACACCTTGCTTTTCCAAATAGGCTAAAAAAGCAGGTTCTGGCTGGTGATGCATAATGACATGATGATCCTTAGAAGCAATCAAAAGCAGTTGTTGTTCTTGTTGGAGAACTAGTTCATTTTGAACATGGTCTGTCATAACAGGTAAAGCCTTTGTTTGATCCCAGCTTTGTTCTTGATTCATATTCCCAAACCATATGACGTCGTTTCTTCCCTTAAAATCAAATAGCGCTGCCGGATCTTTCATCACACTACTCCTTATGAACAGAATGCTTTTGTATTTCTAAAGACCGGTTAATGTGAAAAAATCGTTTGCGAATAGGCTGATTCCAGGTATGAACGACATCATTTGCATCCAGCACTTCAGACAAATAAGCAAGTGATTCAGGCTGAAGTGCATCCATGACAAGATCAGAAATCGTATGAGGAAAGACTTCATTCACATAATGCAAAGCAAAATAGACCATCTTTTCAAAGCCATACGCTTTCGTTCGACGGACAAACAACTCCACATCCAATAGGTCTTCTTTCATAAACATGCCATATATATCAAGCAACTTATAAAGCAGCAAGTCTTTCATTGACTCCACTTCATTTAAATAAATCGCCTCTTTGTAAAAATGAATACATAAGAAAATCAGCATATCCTCTTCTTTTAATGACCATACAAGATGCTCATCAACAGACGTTTGAATTCGTCTAGACAGCATTTCTTGGACAATTGAATCTGTCCGGTTTCCTGTCATGAGGTCAACTGAAAACTGAACATCGATTTTATGACAATCAATAAAGCGGCATTCTGGTGTAGGTTTCATATAGGTGTAGGTTTGATGTGAGTTCATGATGAGGTAAAGAATGTCTTTTCGTTTCGCAGGTGTGACTGTCTCCGTTTCATAGTTCCAAGAACCTTGAATATAGCCTAATTCTTTTAATACATGTCCGGTTTCTTGCAGCTGATCTTGTGAGATAAAGAGATCGTTGTCTCCAAATAAGCGAAGCCCTACATCGCCGTATGCCCACTGGCCAATCACACTTCCTTTTACAATGGCATACTCAATTCCTTTCTGATCAAGTGCTTTGAATAACTGATCATTTAACGTAATATTGTCTCGTGCCGTTTCTAATTGCCCTTTATACATAATTTCTAATGACTTTAAAAAATAAGTTGCTTTAAAATCTTTTCTTAAATGAATGGCATAACGTTTAATATTTTTCCATGCAATACCGGCTGTTCGATGAACATGCAGCATTCCGAGAATGACATTCCAGTCTTGCTGCTGATACAGAAGCTCCTGCATCTCTTTTATCTGGCTGTCTTTTAAAAAAGGATCAGATAAAATGAGGGCTGTGTGCTCTTCTTGAGTCAGATTACTTTGCAGCATAGTGACCCTCCTTTATATGAAGCATCTCATTTGGCCAATTCTTTCGATTTCGACCGTACGTTTGTAAAAAGACTTGCACCCATC
The DNA here is from genome assembly GCF_001482475.1 of Bacillus sp. G1(2015b). Lineage (NCBI taxonomy): Bacteria > Bacillati > Bacillota > Bacilli > Caryophanales > Bacillaceae > Bacillus > Bacillus sp. G1(2015b). Next base: position 93,010 of record NZ_LKIC01000004.1, read on the forward strand.
GATCGATACCAAATGCAGCACAACCTGAATAAAGTGGCATACCATCTTCTCCCTTGATCTGGAACCTTTCACAAAGCATCTCTCCACAGTCGTTAAAAGAAGCGATCGAAACGTCTTTCTTTTCCGTCACAGCTACTAACTCATATTTGCTATTCGCCATTAATTGATAATTCGCTTTATCCATATCATCATAAAAGAAAAAGGGGTCATTTGCGGTCGTGACTTTTCCGCTAAGGCCAAGCTGATGAAAACATTGCCATGTGCGTTCAAGAAGTGTTTTTCTTGTTTCGTTGATGTATTCGTTATCACCGATAAAGACTATTTCACGCATACTAAATTCTAGTTTCCGAAGAGGATCGACTTTCCAAGAAATTTCATGTCTAAAACACTGCCCCGCTGCTGTCATCATTTGATTGTCTAGATAGGTCTTTCCTTCCCATTCCTCATAGCAGTGATAACAAATACACGGCTGTAAAAAACGGCCTGCTTGCTGGAAGTGTTCAGGCAGAAAACCATGATGCTTTTCTCGAATGTCATCAATAATTTGGTAATCATGAGGTATTTCAAAAACAGAATAAATATTTTGCGGAAAATTCGTATGGTACTTACATTTTTCCATTAATTCTTTACTCATCGTAGAAGGGTATCTTCTTATTTTGGCTCCAAGTGAAGCTCCCATATTTAAAAATAATTGATCAAAATAATGTGAGAGTTCCATTTCAATTTCATCATAGAAGGTTCTCTTTTGATCATCCTCGCTTAGTTTCGAATGAACAGGCTCATTGGTCAAATGAATATTTGATTTCATTTCCTTTTCACGAAACCTCCGCAGTTGAGCTACATTTGACGATAACTTTAAAAACGCAGCTGATATTGCCTCTGCATCTCCCGTATGATCGACTGTTACTTCTATAACAGATTCCTCTTCAAGAAGATCAACGTGCAAAATGTGAGCAGATAGAAAAGAAACTCTTTCCACAAAATCCGGTATCATTGTATCTTCTAGTGCATCTGGTAAAGGCAGCTGAAGGGTTTTCAACTAAATACCTCCCTTTTCATTGATCACTTTTGGTGCTTCTAATGGTTGTAAAACTTTATCAAGATATTCATAAATAGACTCCCCCAGATGTACATCACATAACTCAATCGCCGATGGATGGCTATCTTGAACTGCTAGCCCCCACCTCGCCTTCTTCAGCAGCAGTCTGTCATTGTGACCATTGCCAAAAGCAATCACACGATGTAAATCACTTTCTCCAAAACAATCTAATAAATGACGTTCAAGCATATCTGCCTTACAAATTCCTTTCGGGGAAATCACTTGTGCATTTAAAAACTGGGCATCCGCAACATCACAATGACAATCTCTTAATAGATGAGCGATATCTATTTTTTGTTTCGGTAAAATAAATAGCTTTGTCACACGGTCAAATCTGAATTCTTTCTGATGACCAACCTCTATTTTTTCTCGTGGAAATGTGTAAAGCATGCAATATTTCAACTTAGCGCTTTTACTGGATGCCACATGCTTCCCGTGTGATTCCATGACAAATTCAGCTTGACCATCAAGTGATGAGATGACCTGCCGGCATATAGCAGCATCTAGATATTGTATAACGTCAAATGTTTTCTTTTGATGGTGGCAAATCACATTTCCATCATTCAACAACACATCATGATGAAATAAATCGAGTAAAGATGGATCTAAGTTCAGAGAGAAGAAAGAATCATACGTTCTGCCTGTGACAATCATTGAAATAATGCCTCTTTGGCGCAGCATGTTCACTGCGCCATGGACATCACCAATAAGCCTGCCTCTGTCATCAATTAATGTTCCATCCAAGTCAAAAGCGGCAAATTTTATCTCGCAAAGATTTAGTTCTGCTTCCACTGATCACACCTTTTTCAGCTGAGCATTTGCTACATATTCATTGAATAGACGCAATGATTCTGAATCTACTTGTCCAATTGGAGGGCTTTTGAATAAGAATGGGCAAACGTCATGTATGACACCGCTGTGATTTATGTCTTTAGCTGCTTTTGCTACACGCATTGCGTTAGCGATAACACCAGCTGAATTCGGAGAATCTTCTACTTGTAAACGAATTTCAAGCGAAATGTCTGAATCCAAAACGGAATTTCCTTCCAATCGCAGGAAGCAGACTTTATGATCTCCTAAGTAGCTGACATAGCCATTTGGACCTGCTGCCACTTCACTGGCATCAATACCAGAGGCAAATAATGCTTTCCGCTTCGATTTTTGCTTACTCGTTGATCTCATTGGGTTGGCAAGGTTTAAAAAGTCTGTATTGCCTCCAACATTCAATTGGTACGTATTGGTAATATCAATCCCTCGGGATTTTAACAGCTCAATTAACGCTGTATGCAGTGTTGTGGCACCTAAATGACTTCTTAAGTCATCACCAAGGAGCGGGGTATTCGACTCTTCAAACATTTTGACAAATTCAGGATCATTTGCCACTGGTTCAGGTGTCGCATTAATAAAGGCAGTTTGCGCATGTGCACATGCCTCTGCGTATACTCGAACTGCTTCAAAGGAACCTGTCGGTAAGAAGCAGACTAGTACATCTGCCTGAACGTCCTTTAATCTTTGCGTCACATCATGTGTGTTCATTTTTAATGAGTGTTCATGCGGCTGTATGCAGTTGGACAAATCTCCTTCAAGACCATCACACAAAGGACCTGCTTCAACGGGTACTTGGAAAAACGGAACATCAATATGTTTTACTGCAGCCGTTGGTTTAGTAAAAATAGCCTCTGATAAGTCTTTTCCTACTTTATTTTGATCTACTTCAAAAGCTGCAACAAATTCTACATCAGACAAGTGATAACCTCCAATGACATCATGCATAACACCGGAGAGCGTATCCATCTTTTCCTTTGCCAATTCTACAAATTGAACGATACTTGAAGCGCATGATCCTACTCCTGCAATTGCTACGCGAACTTTTGTCATTTTCATAACCCCTTTTTTTAGAATTTATAGAGCCAATTTTCGCTTTTGACGAGATTGAAAGATATACCATTCCCGATAACCTAATTCCTTCAGCACCTGTTTTACTTTCAGCCAATCATCTGCTACGCGGGCTGGCTGATGGGCATCTGAGCCAAACGTGACATCCACACCATAAAATTTGGCTCGCTCCAATAGATCCATTGATGGATACCAGCCGCCGCAGTCTTTTGTTTTGCCAGAGGTATTCACTTCAATGACAGAACCACTCTCCGCAATTGCTTTTAGTGCATCATCGACAGCTTCTGTTTTGAGATGAGCAATCTCTGGATAAAAACCTTTTAAGGCATCAATATGGCCTAAAACGTCGAACATTTGACTCTCAGCAGACATTTTAATCAACTGGTAATATGTTTCTTTTTCAATGATGGCTTGCTGCTCTGTGATTCGTTCCCACCGTTTCCGGTTAAATAGGTCGTATCCATTACTGACATGAACCGAGCCAATGATATAATCAAATGGATAATGTCGATACACGTCTCGGTAAAGGGCTTCGTGTTCTGGAAAATAGTCAGATTCAACACCTAACAGCACGTGAATTTTTCCGTCATATTCCCTTTTCAACTGCAGGACTTCCTCTATATATGATTGAAATTCACTTTTAGCCATCGCTACCCATGGTTTAAAGTGGTCAGCCTCTTCACCAAAGAAGGGAGAGTGATCCGAAATCCCGATAAAGTCCAGACCTAATTTCACAGCTTCATCGACATATTCTCTGATGTTCCCCTCCGCATGACCACAGCGTTGATGATGTGTGTGCAGATCAAATTTCATGCAATTTTTACTCCTCTACATGGCAGTATAGCCGCCGTCAACCATCAAATTTTCTCCTGTAATAAAACTCGCTTCATCTGAAAGAAGGAAGATGACAGCAGATGCGATCTCTTCTGGATCAGCGGTTCGTTTCAACATGTGCATCCCGCCAATATCAGGATGCTGATTTGCTTGCTCTCTTGTTAATCCAAGCTCTTCCAAATGGAACCGCTCGTTATTTTTGTTCCATACCGTACCTGGATTCACTGCATTTACACGAATACCTACATCCGCCAAATCCATTGCCATGCACCGCGTCATGTTGACAACTGCTGCTTTTGTCGCGTTATATGTTAAATATTTCGGCTGGGCAATGTGGCCAGAAATGGAGGCAATATTTACAACCGATCCTTTTCCTATTTTCTCCATGTATGGCGCAGTGTGTTTCACACAAAGTGCTTGTCCCATAATATTCAAATCCATGATGCGCCGCCATTCTTCAACGGTTGCTTCAAGACCCCGCATGATAAAAACGGCTGCACAATTCACCAGCATGTCTATTTTTCCGAAATGAATGGCCGTTTTTTCGATCATTGAAACAATTGATGCTTCATCAGCAATATCAGCCTCTATAAACAAAACATCATACCCATTTGCTTTGAGCTGTTCTTCTGCTGACATTCCGTAATTTACATGGTGATCAGCAATGGCGACTTGTGCGCCTTCTTGTGCGGCTCGTTCTGCGACCGCATATCCAATCCCTTGAGCTCCGCCTGTCACAATAACCGTCTTTCCTTTCATACCTCGCATGTAGCTGCCTCCTCTTACCACTGAAGTCTTTGCCCGTCTCTCAACAATTCTCCTGTTGGTCCATCTCGGGGCAGCTGTGCCGCCCACACGATTCCTGATGCACCTTCCTGTGTGGTTTTAACAGCCTCTGATGTCCCCATGTCCGTTTGTACCCAGCCAGGACACACTGCATTCGCAAGAATAGAATAGGGTGCCCCTTCTAAAGCGGTGACTTTTGTGAGAACATGCAGTGCCGCTTTTGACATCCGGTAGTAAGGACCGCTTTTTCCGTCACGCCTGACATCGTCTGAAGCGTAGATCGCCGAAAGCCTTCCCATACCGCTAGATACATTGACGATCCGTCCATATCCTCCCTGTTTCATGTAAGGGAAAACGGCCTTGGTCATTCTGACTGCACCATACACATTCACATTCATCGTTTCTTGAAGAGTCGATACCGGAAGATCTAGAAAAGATGGAAATGTGTGATCCTTTATGTTGTCATGAAAGACACCGGCATTATTAATGAGCACATCCACTCTGCCAAACGAATCTTTCATAAATTGCGAGAAACGTTCAACTGATTCTTCATTTGTTACATCGAGCTGAAATGGCACAACATGCTCAGCCATTTCAGACGCAGCTATTTTGGCACTTTCAAACTGCCGTGCAGTTAAAATAACAAGCATTCCACACTGCGCAAGCTGTCTGCACACTTCTTTACCTATGCCCCTATTTCCACCAGTGACAACAGCGACCTTCATATTCTCATCTCCTTTTGGAGATACCAATCTTCCTTCAGCTGGTTCGATGCAGATTCTAGTGCTTCGAAAGACCAATCAATATACCAGTTTAATAGGTGAGGTGTATAGGTATGCAGCAGTATTAAATACCGCTCTGTTGGAATATATAAAAGTCTGATAAACGCAGATATAGAACGCCATTCATATTCGGATAAGTCATCTGCATATGCCTTTAAAAATTGAATCGTTTTCACAATATCTAGTTGAAACGTTCCTCTTTTGATTCTCGTTAATAAAAATGCAGATATGGCTGCATCATATATTCGTGGTCTAAAGCCTGCTGTATCAAAGTCAAGAACCATGGCAAGCTTTTTGTTACGAATTAACAGGTTGCCAGAATGAAAGTCACCATGTGTCACAGCATGAGGTAATGCTTCGTATATACTAGGGTTTAACAGCGTGATGATATTCATTAATTCCCGTTCATACACTTTGAGCAAAGCAGCAGCCTTTTTAGAAGAAACAACCTTTTTTAGTGCGTAAGCCGTCTTGCCGAGCGTTTCGTCCGGAGAAGCAATCCAGTTCTTCAATTCGCAGTTTGGATTCACAGGCCCTTTCGGTAAGTTCTTTAATGAATGAAGCTGTTTTAATACCCGAATGGCTTCTTGTTCATCTGAACGATTTCCCATTTCATATGGTCTTCCTTCAAAATAGGGCCGCAGCTGCCAAAAATGTTCTTTGAATAAAATGGTCTTACGATGGTCTTCTGCCTCCATCATAGGCTGGATCGGGAAATGATGATCAAGCAGAGCATCTGTTAAATCCTCTAAATACTGAAGCCACTCCGCATCATGATTTCTTGCACATTTTTTCAAGACAAAGCGGTTTTGGATCGTTTCTACAAGCCACCCTTCATTAGGGCTTCTTCCGTTTAAAGGTGTTAAACGAATCGGCTTTTCAGAAAACCAATATTTCAGGACATTATAAGCATCATCTAATGTCGTCATGTCCTCACCCCTTTTTCTCAAGGTTTTGGATTTTCATAAGCACCTGGTCTGCCTCGTCCCGCTTGTCTATGCGCAGGCATTTCACATGAGATTCTTCTTTTAATTTGTGAAAAAGCTTTTCGTTTTGATGAATCACCTCTGGATAGACTTGAAAGGCATATGAGAAAAATTGAAGCGCATTACCCATTCGCTCCTTATTTCCATTCCAAAGTTTCTCTCTTGTGACGAGCCGTTTGAATGTCCTTTTCATAAGGCGGGGGAATGTCTGTCTTCTCTTGACATCAAGCCAAATGATCGTATCAGCATATTCAGCCAATATGTGGTGAACAGATGAATATTGACCATCAACGACCCATTTCTTTTCTTTGACAATTTCATGGACGCTATCGATAAATACCGTCTTATCTGTTTTTTTCCAATTCGCTTGCCAGAATAGGGCATCGAGTTCATAGTGAGGTAACGTTAACTCCTGCTTCAATTGATGTGCAAGGGTTGTTTTTCCAGATCCAGGTGGACCGACAATCCAAATTCGCTGGCTAGCTCCTTTATTGTTCAAGTTGTTCCCTCCGTTACAGAACACGTTCATGCTTTTGAATGTCGTTTCTCACTTTTACTAGCAGATCAAGTGCTTCATCCCAATTCAGGTTTTCTGTTAATTCAAATACAGGTGTTTCGCTTGAATGAATGGACACATCTTTACATAATTGATCTAATGCTTCCGGCGAAAAGCCATTTTCCTTTAACAGCTGGCCAAAAAGTGTATGTGCGGGAGTCAATCTTGTTTCAGGTGTACTAAAATATTGAATCATTCCCGCCATTGCTTCTACAGGACCCGGTGACAGGTGAATGCCATTAAACCGGGTACACACGTTAGATAACCCAAACCGTTTTTGCTCCGACAGCAGCATGTGTTTAAAAGAACCCGCTTTTGCCTCTTTAGGATCCGTTGCACCGATAAAATCTTCTCTTAACTTCCTCATAGGCTGCTTTGAAAAACATTCAATGACGATAATAGACTTTGCAGGTGCAGTGAACCATTCTATTTGACAAGGGTGGAATGAATTGAGCAGAAGCATCTTTTCTCCATCCACCTCGGCCTCTATGGCGTATGTGCCCGCACCCAGCTTGTCTACCTTGACGTTTCGGGTTAACAGCTCTAAACCATACGGCGTAAGCTCTTTGTACTTTTGTAAAAATTGATGGCCTCCATATATGAAATGTTCCTTCTTTTTAAACTCTGGGTATTTCATGGCGAGCATCTTTTTTGCTGCATCTGACACTTCACTCAGACCGTTTTTAGAAATTTTATTTAGCATCCCATATTGATTTTCAATAATTTTCTTTTCCTTCAAATATAAGGATGATATAACGCGCACGGCCCCTATTTCTATCTCACGATCATCTAATCGTTGGAGAAGTTCATCTAGTATTAAATCAAGCTGTACACCTTTATTGATACTAGTTAATTCAGGCTTTAGCATCAACAGAAGATGATGTTGATTCAATTGTTGTTGTTTTTCAATTTCATATGGATGAATGGTCACTGCCATAGGTTCTTTTGTATGAATACATGCTTGAACGGCTTCAATGACTCTTTTTTTCATCCTTTTTACCACATTGTCACGCCTTTAAAAATTAAATCTGTTGTCACATCGCCCATGGAATGAACCGCATTCATGACAAGGTCTTCAATTCTTTTTCTATCAACTTCATTTCCATCCCACTGCTGAATACGGACGGCAATTTCATCAGGGTTGTGGAGCGGTGCCTCTTTTGAAGTAAAGATATGCACTTCTGTTGGCTTTTGAATCGTTTCAAAAATTTGATCTGCCAGCCTTTGTGCGAGCACCCCATATAATTTCCCTGTATGATCTAGCGGGTTTTTCCCAGCTGGCGCTTCAATACTCATAGACCGCATTGGGGTGATCAGTCCATTTAATCTATTTCCTCTTCCAACAACTCCTACATCGCCGGTATCTGCTACAGAACCTAGCGCTGTTAAGTACGGACGGCCATTGCGATCTGTTGCGTTCAGCATGAGATCAGGCGTGAGGCCTAACGTTTCATGAATATAGCGAGCGATTTGATCTTGGCATTCTTTTTTGCGGGCAAAATACTCCTCAAGACTATGAATATCTTTAGCTAGAAATGGCATGTTCACAATAAGTTTAAAATCTTCATGACGTCTGCTTCCAAATATTTTTACATCCCAGCCGGTATCTGGATTGACCTTTTTAAATTCTGGGCCATTCACATAACGCTCTGTATAAAGAACCAGTTTCTCAAGACGGCTTAATGGGGCATGTGCATGCAGTAAGTTACAGTCGTTTGACACAAGCTTTGGATCACCGATTTCAATCATGTCCGTTTCAACCATCGGACGATATCGTGAATTTTTGCGGCCTGCCCCCTGATGATCAACGATTCGGCAGTCGATGACAAGATGTTCTTCAGGGTCAAATCCTGTTGTCACCTCTGATAACACATCCTTTGCCGCATCGAAAAGAATCTTTTTAAGAGGAATGGGCTCATCCCCGTATGCGTATGCCCCTTTTCCAGCAAACACAACTTGATACGGTTTGACCATTGTCCCTTTCCCATACGTGACATCCGCATCTCCGCCAAGAAGCATGACTTTGTCAAACCAGTGGTGTGCCACCCTGCCGAAATGCTCCATGCAATATTGAGAATAGTATTGAGAAGCTCTTTCTGCTATGGCGTCACACATCGTATCTGGATGTCCTACACCTTTACGTTCCACAAGCTCATATGGAATTTGTTCTATATCTTGTCCATCACCTTTTAAAATATCAAGAATGGTTTTTTGAATTGTTTTCATTTTCTATCGCCCGCTCTCTTTTAAAATATAAAAATATTGATCGTTCATCTTAAAACAACATGAAACATTTGGTAATATATATATATTCTGTATGAAAGAGGTGTCTATTTTGATCAATGAATCGATCCTGCAGCGTCTGCAAGATACAACCACCGACATTAAGAAATTATTGGAACAACATCAAATTCCCGGCTGTTCCATCTGTATTTCTCATGAAGATGAGCACATTTGGTCGTGGTATGAGGGCCTCGCTGATATTGAAAACAGCACCCCTGTTACAAAAGACACAACCTTTCGAATTGGTTCTGTGACTAAGCCTTTTACTGCAATGGTGATGATGAAATTGCGAGAGGAAGGATTCATTCAACTCGATGAAACCATTCATACTTACGAACCATTGCTTTCTTCCATAAAAAGTCACTTGCCTGAACCAATTCCACTCACTTTCCGAATGATTGGCTCTCATATCTCTGGCCTGCCCAAAGCACTCGACAAAGCCGTTCATTTACGAGAGATGACTCTAGCTCAGTGTATTGAAATACTCACTATTCTCACACCGCCTTGGTCTATCATCAATTATTCCAGTCTTGGCTACTCTATATTAAGTAAAGTGCTAGAAAAGGTGAGTCTTATGCCATATAGAGAATTAGTGCATACCCACATACTAAAACCGCTCGATTTGAAGCAAACTGGATTTATTGAAGCAGCATCCACAGCCAAAGGATATACAGTTTCTTCCTCAGGGCTGTCTGACGTAACCTATCCAAGTGCTGAAACACCATCTTGGGAGGACGGTTCAAGCGGACTAATCTCCACAGCAGATGATCTGATTCAATTCATTCAAGCTCAATACGGTGAAAACAGCCTGCTTCATCAGCATTCGCTAAAAGAAATGCAAAGCCCCGTTATGGTTGAAGAAGATTTCAGCAGAGGTGCTGGTCTTTCATGGTTTTTGAGACCTTTTAACGGTTTCACCTTAGCTGAACATAGCGGAGAAATTAAAGGGTTCACCTCCTATATTGGATTCATTCCAAAGAAAAAATTAGGAGTTTGCATTCTCATGAACTCTGACGAAAGGCTTGCACGGCCAATTGCCGAAATGCTCTTTCAAATTTTGCTGCCAGCAGATCACGAGCAAATGAAAAAACGTGAAGACCGGCTCAAACGAATGTTTAGACAATCGTCTCTTTAAATCGAACTGACTTTTTTGTTTAACAGATCTGGAATTGCATCCTGCAGGTAACGCGGATCACCCTCTAAATAAAAGCATGGCATGTTAAACAAGTGATGGATAAGCTCAGATGCCTTTTGCCTCAGAAAGGTATCTGACACATGTCGAAGTCCGAGCCAGCCTTTTAAATAGTCGGGATCTTCTGGTTCTCTTATATTTGCTGTCATGATTTCTTTTGCTCTTTGATCATCTTTTTTTACCGGCACAAGCCTAATCTCACCCGAACCTATTTTAAGTGAAGGGAAAATCACCATATCTACTTTCGTAGAGCTCCGAATCGTTGTTCCTGTCATTTCAGCAGCTTCTTTCGGTGTAATTTCAAATTTACAGCCGCTCGCCCATTTTTCTTTTGCCTCTTCTTCTGTTGATATGGCTTCATCCCATATTCTTTCATCTTGAGACCGGCTGAATTTTTTGTTTTTCAGTTCCTGTATATTTGTTGTGGCTTGGACGGTTCCGACTCCAAGCGCCAAGCACATCGGCCATCCATACACAGTCAGTTCCTGATCTTCAAGCACTGAAATGGAACGATCGTTTGTGATAAAATCTGCTCCTCCGTGATGCAAAAACTGCCACATAGTGGTTGACTTCCCGGCACCTTTATCGCCGATAATGAGCGCTCCTTTTTGGCCATCTTCAAAAGAAACAGCTGCTGCATGTGTAAAGCATCCACCTTGGTTTTCTAGTGTTCTAAGGGCAATTTCTCGGACGATTCGCAGTGGACAGCGTATTGCAGATTCATTATTGTTTTTTCCAATCACAGCATAACGCCCCTTATTGACCGCCACACTGTGCGGCTCGTCACCTTCATGTGAGGCAAATAATACTTGATCGTCTAATTTTAATCGTTTGTAAGTAAACTTCCTTTTTGCAATAATGGTTTCGCCCTTTTGAAAGCAAGCACTGCGAACAGACTGTTCAAGCTCCGGATCAATGATAAACCGTATCTCAATCTGTGAAGGGATATCCCCCTCGCGGCGATCCAATTCTTTTGGGATATAATGTTCAATATCTTCAATCGCCTGCAATTCCATTGATAGAATATGAAAATGAATACCTGCAAACACAAATGACTTTTCAAAAGGAAAATCGTTCTTAGGCTTTTCAAAAAACGCTTTTATATCCATATAGAATCCTCCTCTTCAATTTGCTATTGCCTTTCAGGAAATAGCTGTATGGCTGGTTCCTCTTCAAGTTCATCGCGATTATCTAAGCTGAAAAAACGCTCAATAAAAGATTTTTTCCATATTTTCAAAGAACCGAAATCATTCTCTCCATAAGCTTCTAAGAAGGAGTGGTCACTCATGTCTAGCTGCTTCAATTGATCGATATAGTTCGTTTGATACAATAAATCTAAAAACGTAAACGTGTAAAAAAGTGCTTTCTCGGCCCCTAATTCCTTCGCTCTTACTTGCAAAGCATGCCAATCAAGCTGATTTTGCTCTTCAACAAACATGACGTACTCCCTTACATCACAAAACTTGATCAAATTAAGATCTGCATGTAAGTAGACATACTGTACATTTGTTGCCTCCTTATATAGATGGAAAGCAAGATGGATAAGAAAATCTAATGGCTGGAGCAAATGGACATCTGTTTGAAAAAAGTGCTTTTCTTCAGCAGCATCCAGCAAGGCATTTGTTGCTTCGTAGTTTTTTTTCAGCTCAACATCATAAGAGAAATCGACTCGGTGTACCTTCAAAAAATCTTCTCCGCTCCGTTTAATATGTGAATAAAGATTCCCGGCATTCATTCTCCACATCATTTCTTCTTCTCTTTCAATCGGTATTTCCTGATCGGCAGCCCAGTCATATTTCCCGATGATAAACCCTTCTTTCTTGAGCAATGATGAGGCACTTTTCCGGTCATCTGGATGAATTAAGAAATCAAGGTCTGACATCATTCGCAGTCCATAATCTTTGTACACAAGCGGGGTTAAAATGGCGCCTTTAAGGGGGACCGCTTTCAGCTTTGCATTTCGGAATGTTTGTAACAGACGCTTGAATTCTTTGAATCTCTCCACATTTTTTTGACGATTCCCTATATAGTGATAGTGAAGCAAAAATTTGTATGTTGTCGTAATGCTCTTTTCATCATCAAGGCGAATTAAATGAGGTGTCATCAGCTGAAGCACCTTATGTCTTGATGCCAGTCCAATTAATTTAGGCATATCAATGCCATCTTTCAATAGAGCTCTAATAGACTCTTCTTCTTGTTCATTTAATTGAATACGTGAGCTAAGTAATAACAGTCTCTGCTCATTTGAGAGAGTGGATTGATCCAAAACAGCTCGCATGTTTGACTACTCCTTCCCGTAAAACGATTGAAATCTAGTGATAAATCGAGAGCGCTTTCCTTTTCGATTGACTGGCATGTCCAAATCATCAGTTAGTGTATGAAACAATTGATCTGCCTCATATGCTTTTTCACTGTCATATTCAATTTCCAGTTCATAATCTGTGATGCCAAGATAGCTGCTTTGATCCAAATCCACTTTGATGCCTTCCTCAATGTGAAAGGTTGTTCGCTCAGTGACCAATAGCCCTAACATTTCTGGCTGTTGAGTACCTGTAATCGGTAAAGACGTCATGATGTCTTGTATATCTAGTTTTCGCGGTAACTCCTCAATAGGTAATGACGTTTCTTCTCTTACTCTTTTATAGCCAGATGTTTGACTGGGGCGTTTGATTTCAAGTGTTAGTTTCCCGCTGATTTGACGGATACGTACGGTATAACCAAATCGTTTTAATAGAAAATCTGGGGTGTCGTAATAGTAATTGAAATTAAGTATATAAGTAGGGCTATAACTTTGAATGAACATGTCGTATATGTGCTGAAAATCTGTTTGTGACAACAAATATTTATATTCCTGCTCAACCATGACTCACCTCCAAAAAGTCTTACACGACAATGTCGGATTGTTCAAGAAGCTCTTGAATGAGGACAGTACCTTTCTCTAAAGAAGTAAATGCCTGCTTTAATGAATAACAAGGCACCTTTTCCGCTAGTGCGTTAAGAAATGGTTCTAGCTCTTCGGGTGTCGGCAATGTGAAAAACGGTAATAAGAATTCATTATGTCTTCCAGGATTAATGACTGCATGCTCGTTCAGACGTTCCGCTGCTTCATGCGATGTCATTTTCGATAGTTCTGCACCAGTTTGCCCGTGAGGTAAAAATTCAGGAAACACAATCACATCGATTTTTCCCATTGTTTTGACTTCACGTGCAAACCATTTTTCTAGCTCCTCTGGATATACAAAATGATAGCTTTTATCATCCTCGTTAAAAGGGTGACTTGATGTTTGGAGTCTGTATGGGGTACCAAGCTTTTCAATGGCTTCAAACGAATCTTTCCGAATGCTCATAGATCTAGGCCAGCCAGTTCCCGTGTACTCGGTGTTCGTATATGAAACACCTATATCATCGTTTGTGATATACCGGGCATCGGTTAATGATAATAAGGATAAGATGGTGGACGTTTTCCCTGCCCTTGATCCGCCTACTAGGGCAATTCCCTTTTGGTTCATCTCCATCATGCCCCCATGCAAATAGATGAGTCCATCCTGATAACACAAAAGGCGGAGCAAAACTCTAATTAACCGTAGAGCATGCTGGGCTGCCCATCTGACATCTTTTGGTTCATCTATCACAATGACTTTTTTCTCTCCGTGATACAGGTAGCGGCAGCGGGGTTCCATCTTCGTTTGGTAAAAGACTTCTTCAAGCGGTATTTCTTTTTGAATTTCTTGTGCATATTCACTGGTTAAAATTGTCCAAACGTCTCCTTCATGTCTTTCTGTTAATTTGCTGCAATCAATATAGGGATGTACTTTACTTATGACTAAATTCTGAATTGATTCATCTGCACCTAATACGACAAGAACATCATTTTTTTGATAGCTTACATATGACAATGAATGCCACCCCTTATGATAGATTTATAAAAACAATTGCATTTTTTTCCTTCATCAACCAAAATGTAACATATATCAATCTCTTAGAAAGGAGCCGCGACATGAATGAACTGAAACTAACTGAAGTTGAAGAAAAAATTGTCCAGCTTGTCATGAATAAGTTGTCTCTCAATGAGCAGCCAAGCCGGGATGATAGTTTAAAAGCTTTAGGATTAAATTCTGTCCAAATCGTCTCTTTTGTTATTTCATTAGAGGACACCTTTCATATTGCTTTTGAAGATGAAGAATTACATCCCGACCACTTCCGCACCTTAGATCGACTCTTTACTTTGGTTAAAAACAAACTGACTAAGACGCTGTAATCACCTGGGCCATAAATAAAGAGCGGTAATGCGAGGAGGCTTCCATCAGCTCCTCATGAGTACCGCAGCTTTGAACAGCACCACCTTCAAGTACATAGATCATATCTGCATTTTGTATGGTTGATAATCTGTGCGCTATCACAAGCAAGGTGCCGCCCCCTTTGGCATCATCTATCCCTTTTTGAACTTTCCTTTCAGTCTGCCGATCAAGCGCGGAGGTCGCCTCATCTAATATAAGTAAATCAGCCTGTTTTAAAAGCGCTCTGGCGATTGCTAAACGCTGTCTTTGTCCTCCTGATAGGGAAATTCCCCTCTCTCCAATGACTGTGTCAAAACCTTTTTCAAGCCCTTTGATGAAGGAAAGAATTTGTGCAACTTCACACGCCTGTTCAAGTTGTTCTTCGGTCACATCATTTAATCCCATGATTAAATTCAGGCGTATAGTGTCTGGGAAAAAATAAGGTTCTTGCGGAACAACGGCTATTCGCCTTAATAAATGAGATGGATTTATCTCTGATAGATCAATCCCATTCACTAAAATTCCCCCGCTATCTGGCTGGTAAAGTCCAAGTGTGAGCTTTGAGATTGTCGATTTCCCGCTTCCGCTCGCTCCAACAATCGCCACTTTCTTTCCCTTTGGAATATGAAGCTTCAAGCCGTCTAAAGCGCCTTTAGAGGTTTGTTCATAAGAAAAGCAAACATCTTCAAACACCACGTCTTCTACAGCATCTATTTGTTTTGTTCCTTTTTCTTCGTTTTCCATTTGCAGCACTTCTGCGATTCGATGAACAGATGCACGCTGTTGGAAAAATTCAAATACATACTGGAATAACTCTTGATAACTCTTCATTAATTGAGATGCATATTGGTAAATGACGACAAATAAACCGATGGACATGTTTCCTGCTGCTACTTGATATATGCCAAACACTAGCACTGATAGTATCCCAAACCATTTCAATGGTTCTGTTAAAAAAAGAAGCTTATTTTGAAACTTTCCTTCCTTCATGACACGATCCATCATTTTGTTAAACAGCTTTTCATACAAACCAATTTCCCACTTACGTCGATCAAATGCGACAACTTCCCTTGTAGAGGAAATTCCTTCTTCTACATGCACGAATAGGTCTGATTTTCTCTCCTGCACATCTTTTGCTATGTTTGTTGCCGTTTTCGCCATTTTTTTACCGATAATGAAATAACAAGTGCTTGCAAAGAGAAGCAAGAAAAATAAGACATAACTCACAGATAGTAAAACGATAGATAAAACAACGGCCATAAAAATCGTTTGGACAATTTTCGGTATATGTAAAGCAGCCGTGACAGCAACTGTCTTTACATCTTGATTAAGCTTGTGTAAATAAAAACTAACTGGGTGAGTTTTATATGATCTCATGGATACTTGCTGAAGCTGATCTAGCATCATTTTCTGCAATGAATGGTGGATGGTCAGATAGTTTTTATGCATCACATACGGGCTTGCCACAAACATCACAACATACACAAGAAATATAATGGCAAACAGCATCAAGATCTGGGAAAAATGTGGACTGATACCACTATGCAAAAGAACATCATCAATGAGCCACTTTTGCAGTCCTATCATGGCTAAATTAGCTGCTGCTTCAATCAAAACGAGTAAAAGAGCAAGGAGGAGCATCCATTTTTGCCTTGTGATTAAAAGAAACAGCCAATTTTTTCTCATGTTACACCTGCCTCCTTTTCTGATCGGTCAGACGCTAATTGGTAAAAATGCCCTTTTTTCCTCATCAATTCATAAAAAGATCCAGTCTCTAACACACGACCATCTTTTATAAAAATAATTCTGTCAAAATGTCTGACTGTTGATAAACGGTGTGCAACTGCAATGACAGTAGAATCCTTAAATGTTTGGTGTAATGCCTGCTGGACTTTTTGCTCACTGACATTGTCAAGAGATGCTGTGGCTTCGTCGAGTAATACAACACTTGGATTTTTAGCAAATAGCCTGGCAATCGCTATTTTTTGTTTTTGCCCGCCGGAAAGTTTTAATCCCCTTTCCCCGAGTATGGTGTCGTATCCATTTTCTAATTCTCTTATAAATGAATCACAGTCTGCTTTTTTTGCGGCTTCAATGATCTGTTGATCTGAAAGACTTGTATCTCCAAAACGAATATTGTCCTTTACACTCATATTGAATAAGAACGTTTCTTGAAAAACAAATCCCATCGCACCTCTTATTTGACTAGTAGGTAAATGGCGCAAATCTACTCCATTCAGTGTAATCATCCCGGCTGAGGGATCATAAAAGCGTCCAATTAGCTTAAGAAGTGATGTTTTCCCTCCGCCGCTCGTACCGACAAGCGCTACTTTTTCACCCTTCCGAATATGTAGATTCATCCCTTTTAATAAAGGAGGATGATTTGGATAATGAAAACTGACGTCATGAAACTCGATATCGCCTTCTACATGATCAAGGTGCACCGGCTGCTGAGGCTCTCTAATATCAGGTGTTTTTTTCATAAAATGATATAAAGGTTCAATTTGAAAGGTTAATATCCGTTGTTCTGTTAAAAGTGTGACAATGGAAGTAAGCATATGCATCGCTGAAAAATAATATAGGATATATGCCACAAAACCACCTGTCGTCAGCTGTCCAGTCTTTACAAGGTGGATACCAATACCAAAAGTGGCAAGAGCACCAATATAATAAGTCAGCCTGCGGTTGCTTCCTCGTAAATAGGCGAAAAACACATTTTTCTCATGATTTTGGCGCACTTTTTCATGCAGTCGTTGAATTCGTTCCATATCCCATTTCATATAGCCTAAAATTCTAAGCTCTTCCATCGAAGCAAGACTTTCGTATAATTTTGTTTGCAGCGTGCGAAAACCTTCTGCACTTTGTCTACCGTAGATAGTTGCCTTTTTTTCAAGCCATGGTCCAAAGACATAGTAGAGAATAAAACTTGGAATGATGATGAGTGTGAGAAAAATAGAAATGTTTATCATAAAGAAAAGTGAGATGGCGATAAATAATATCTGATTGATAAATTGTGGGAAGTATCGTCTGTAAATTTCTTGTACAGCTCGTGTCTGTGTGTTAACAAAGGAGAGTGTTTCACTAACAGAATGTTGTTCGTAGTATGAGAAACCAAGTTGACGGATTTGCTGGAAGGCAGCAAATTGTGAATCTCTTGAGGCTTGTTCAATTAATTTTCTTTGCCATAAATTTCGTGCGGCTGTCAGTATAATACCAAGTACAATTAAGCCAGTCAGTCCTAACAATAAACCATTCATTTTTGAAAAGTCTTTTGCTGGCAAAATGGTCTCAATAAAATATTGAATAAATTTAGGTATTATGAGCTCGCTCAAGGTAATAACGAAACCACTCATAATAACTAGAATCACTTTACCTGTATAAGGCTTTAAGAATGAAAGTGTCCATAAATATACACGCCATAACTGCTTTGAACCCTTGTCGATTTGTTTCAATCCACCACCAGCCTTTTGCTCTTTTTCAACAAAAAACGGAATTTTTTTACATCTTTTTCGATCCTTGTTTGGATTATATAAAATGTTTTTAGTCATGACAATGTGTAATTTGTATCATTATAACAAAAAAGACAGTGACTTCCATCACCGCCTAATCGTCCTATATTTCACTGTTATCTAGTGATACGCGCATACCACTGAGGCTCTATTTGATCAAAATAATGATGATCTTTTAGCACATTTTCTAGTCTTTCAATCATCTCATCCATTTGACCCGGATCGAATTTAATGACCCACATAATCGATGAGAAGATACTCATTGCGACATAAACAGAGTAAAGCAGCCAAAAATTATCTGGGATGTTCCCATCAAAATATCCATTAATTTGACCTGCCGAAAAGGCTTCACTTGTTTCTCTGCTGAAAAGAGCTACTTTATAAAAATCGTGAATGGGATCTCCCCAATCAAAATTGTTAAAATCAATGACACCTGCATATTTATTATCGTTTACTATAATGTTCCCTAAATGAAAATCATCGTGCTGAAATTGATTAGGTCTGCCTTTCACAATATCTATGTGCTTGGCTATAAACTGAGCCACTTTTTCATCCCCTTCAAGGGAGATGCCGCTTTCCCGGTAAGCAGTTAAATATCGATGATGCTTTTTAATGACACGATCTTCCCAAGGTTCGATGTGTGAAGGTGCCGGATATTTATGCATATTTCGCAAATCCTGACCTGCACTTACCCCGAGAGCATACTGCTTTTCTTCAGTTAACTGACCCATGATTTCTTTTGCTTCCTGGCCTTCTATAAACGATAAAATATAGTACACTTGCTGTTTTGCTTCTAGAACACCGATGTCCACTGGATCAGCACACTGAACACCATGACGTCTTAATTCGGATAGCAGCTCAAACTGCGTCTTTATTTTGTCATACTGGTCTTGTTCTGTGAATCGAAGGACATATTTTTCACCTGATACGGTAGTCATGACCCATTTTTCATCTCGTGAATACCCTTTATCAATCTGGTCTATGCTGACCGCTTCTTTTAATAAAGGAATGTGCTGCAAAAGGTCTGTTTTATTCATGGATTCATTCATCCTTCCAGTCTCTTTTCTTCTCACTCTACCAAATATTTCATTTGAATAGAATGATTAACAATTCCTATTTATGTCGAAACTGCTTTACAATGTTTTTCCATTCTAATATAGTTAATTTATGTAAATGATAGAAAATTTGTAAAAGGGAGCGTTGCAGATGAAAGAAACGAAGGATGTCCTTTCACTTTCAAGTCAAGTAAAAGATTTGGTTCTGCGTTCTTTGGATGATAGCAGCAAGGTTTCTATTGGTGCAGATGAAGAATTAACAAATCACGGTCTCGATTCGATTAAAGCAGTTTCACTCATATTGGAATTAGAAGAGGTTTTTGATATTCAATTTGCAGATGAGGAATTACTGACAGAGCACTTTTCGACAATCAATAAAATTGTTCATCAGCTGCAAAATAAGTTAGCTGATTAATCTTTTTTGCATGAAAAAAAGGCATCTCTTTAAAAGACATGCCTTTTTTGTTTAAGCAGAAGGTACATCACCCGTCGGACTAATAAGCGAGAGCGCATAATCTTCTGTAAAGATGCGTTTAGATAAGTTATTCACGCCGTCTAATGTGACGCTGTTGATTTCGTCAATAATTTCATCGAGTGTCCGATGTTTGCCAAGGAGCAGTTCGTTTTTACCGTTTCGGCTCATTTTGCTGTTTGTGCTTTCAAGGCTCAGCATAAGGTTGCCTTTCATTTGCTCTTTAGAGTTCTCTAATTCTTTCTGTGTGATTCCCTCACGCTTTAAGACGTCTAATGTTTGTAAGATGGTCTCAGAGAGCAGGTTTAACTGCTTCGCTCCAGTTCCGCCATAAATCGTCAGCATTCCATTATCTGCAAATGAACTGTGATAGCTAAAGACGGAATAAGCAAGTCCTTTGTCCTCTCTTACATCTTGGAATAACCGGCTGCTCATGCTTCCGCCAAGAACATTATTTAAGACGATTAAGTCATAGATGCCTTTATCTCCCGCTGGAAGGCCATTAAAACCCAGACATAGGTGCGCTTGTTCCGTTTCCTTTTTGCGTGTGAGCTTGTCATAATGAAATGCTGGGGCTTCTACAGGCTGCTTTTTCCCTTTTCCTTCATAAGAGCCGAATAGCTTTTCAACCTCACGAATAAAGGTCTCATCTACGTTCCCTGCAACAGAGATCACAACGCGGTCCGGCGTGTAGAATTCATCCATATATTTTCTAAGTGAGTCTCCGTTAAAGGTAGAAAGTGTTTCCTCTGTTCCTAAAATCGGATATCCTAATGAATGTTCACCATAAATGGCTTTGCTTAATAAATCATGAACGATGTCATCAGGTGTATCCTCATACATTTTAATTTCTTCATACACCACATTTTTTTCTTTTTTCAGCTCTTCTTCATCAAAAGCAGAGTGAAAGAACATGTCGCTTAATACATCGAGGGCGTAGCCAGCATGTGAATCAAGCACCTTTGCATAGTAGCAAGTATATTCTTTTGATGTAAAGGCATTCACTTGACCACCAATGCGGTCAAAGGATTCTGCGATATCACGTGCAGATCTTGTCTTTGTCCCTTTAAAGAACATATGCTCTAAAAAGTGTGAGATCCCATTAATTTCAGGTGTCTCATGTCTAGAGCCTGTTCCAATCCAGACGCCAATTGCGACAGACCTTACAGTGGGATTGTTTTCGAGTACAATTCTTACTCCGTTTTGGCAAGTATACGTTTTGACCAAGTTTTGCTCCTCCTATTCAACAAACAGATCGCATCACGGATGTCTTTTTTCACTTAGGAGGTCAGAAACCGTCCCTAATTCATATCCTCTTTCCTTGATTTGAGTGATAAGTGCGTCAAGACTTTTCGCCGTTGCATCTGTTGGATGCATTAATATCATCGCCCCATTGTGAATTTTCCCAAGCACCCGCTTTTGTAAAATAGCCGGTGATGGTTTTTGCCAGTCGATGGTGTCTACTGTCCACATAATGGTTTCCATGCCTTCTTGTTTGGCAAGCTTAACTGTTTCTTCTTTAAAGCTGCCGCTTGGAGGCGCAAACCATTTTGGTTTCTTCCCAAGGGATTCTTCAATTTGGCGATTTGTTTTCGTTATCTGCTCTAATGCTCGTTCTCTTGTCAGTGTGCGCATATCTGGGTGATTGTATGAATGATTTCCAATTTCATGACCATCTGCCACGATTTTTTTAGCAAGTTCTGTGCTTTTTTTCACCCATTTGCCTTCTAAGAAAAAGGTCGCCTTGACTTGATGCTTTTCCAGCGTCTTTA
The DNA here is from genome assembly GCF_001482475.1 of Bacillus sp. G1(2015b). NCBI lineage: Bacteria > Bacillati > Bacillota > Bacilli > Caryophanales > Bacillaceae > Bacillus > Bacillus sp. G1(2015b). The sequence continues at coordinate 114,509 of NZ_LKIC01000004.1, forward strand.
ACATGTTGATTAAATGCTCGTCACCCCAAGCTACGTTGATGAGGAATGCATTCATTTTTTTATCTGGATGGCCTTTATAAATGGGCTCAGCACCAAGTTCATGTAAATGAATAGATGGTTTGGTTTCATTCAAAACAAGCAGCTTTTCATCGAATGACCCCTGTTTCTTCATTTTTTCATAAGAAGCATCGATATCAACTGTCTGTCCATTTAAGCCAGGTATCTTTTTCCACACTTTATCAATCTTAGCATTTTGCGCCTTTACTTCATAGTCAGAAGACTTCGATTCAATCTCCTGATATAAAATATCTTTTGAAACAGATGCTACCTCGGCATGCTCTTTCATTGATTCAATATATGTAACAGCAGCCGGCTGCTTCATCGTTTGATATGACACGAGCAGTAAAAATACAAACACAATGAATGGTAACGTTTTTTTCAATGGTTGTCCCTCCCCTTTACCACAAATTATGATGGGGAGAAACAAGCTAGAACTATTGTTAGCGCAAGAAAAGAAAGAAGCCTGGCACGGATACCTGGCTTCTAACACATTTTATTTGATCTCATTAAGACTGCTTTTCTTCTTTTTCCTTTTCTTCACGTAAAACAGCTTTCCGAGAAAGGTTCACACGGCCTTGTTTATCGATTTCAGTGACTTTGACAAGTAATTCATCGCCAAGTTTCACAACATCTTCTACTTTGCCCACACGCTCAAGCGCAAGCTCAGAAATATGAACAAGTCCATCTTTTCCACTGAAGATTTCAAGGAAGGCACCGAATTTTTCAATGCGTTTGACTTTACCTAGGTAAAGCTGTCCTACTTCAACTTCTCTCACAAGATCTTCAATGATTTTCTTCGCTTTTTGGTTCATATCTTCTTCTGTAGAAGAAATAAAGATTGTACCATCTTGTTCAATATCGATTTTCACACCGGTATCTTCAATGATTTTATTGATTTGTTTACCACTTGGTCCAATGACATCGCGAATTTTATCCGGATTGATTGTCATCGTTAAGATTTTTGGTGCATAACGAGACAATTCTCCTCTAGAAGCAGGAATCGTTGACAACATGCTGTCTAGGATTTCCATTCTTCCTTTTTTCGCTTGTTGAAGAGCCTCTTCTAAGATGTCTTTTGATAGACCATCAATTTTGATGTCCATTTGAAGTGCTGTGACACCTTTTGAAGTACCTGCAACTTTAAAGTCCATATCTCCAAGTGCATCTTCCATTCCTTGAATGTCTGTCAGCACTGTGTAGTATTCCCCTGATTTCACAAGTCCCATTGCAATCCCTGCAACTGGTGCTTTAATTGGAACACCCGCATCCATCATCGCAAGTGTGCTTGCGCAAATACTTGCTTGTGATGTAGACCCGTTTGATTCTAATACCTCTGAAACAAGGCGAACCGTATAAGGGAAATCTTTTTCGGATGGAATCACTGGTTCTAGTGCACGTTCACCTAGTGCGCCATGTCCGATCTCACGGCGGCCTGGACCACGCATTGGGCCTGTCTCACCAACACTGAACTGCGGGAAGTTGTAATGGTGCATGAAGCGTTTTGATTCTTCAACACCTAGACCATCAAGAATTTGCACATCGCCAAGTGCACCTAATGTACAAATACTGAGCGCCTGTGTTTGTCCTCTTGTAAATAAGCCTGAACCGTGCGTTCTTGGCAGGAGTCCTACTTCTGAAGAAAGTGGACGGATTTGATCTACACCGCGTCCATCTGGACGTACTTTCTCTTCAGTGATCAGACGGCGAACTTCGTTTTTGACAAGCTTGTTTAATACATCTTTCGCTTGTTTAATCGTTGCTTCGTCTCTTTCTTCTGCTTCAAACTTCTCAACTACAGCTTTTTTCACAGCACTAATTGCATCCTCACGCGCATGCTTCTCATGTACTTGAATCGCTTTCAGCAGGTCTGCTTCAGCAAGGGCTTTTACTTCGTCTGCTAACGTTTGATCTACTTCATATAAAGGAATATCGATTTTTTCTTTACCGACTGCCTTCACAATTTCTTCTTGGAATTCGATTAAGCGTTTGATTTCTTGGTGACCGTACATGATCGCTTCAAGCATTGTTTCTTCCGGTACTTCATCAGCACCAGCTTCTACCATGTTGATCGCATCTTTTGTTCCAGCAACCACAAGATTGATGTCGCTTTGTTCAAGCTGCTCCACATTTGGGTTAATGATGAGCTTTCCATCCACTCGTCCTACTGTAACGCCGGCGATTGGTCCCTCAAATGGAATGTCAGACACACATAAAGCTAAAGATGAGCCAAACATTGCAGCCATTTCAGATGAGCAATCTTGATCCACACTCATGACGATACTAATAACTTGTACTTCGTTTCTAAATCCATCTGCAAACAGCGGACGAATTGGTCTGTCAATTAAACGGCTTGCAAGGATCGCCTTTTCACTTGGACGGCCTTCTCTTTTAATGAAGCCGCCAGGAATTTTACCTACTGCGTATAGTCTTTCTTCGTAGTTCACAGTGAGCGGGAAGAAATCAAGTGGTTTTGGTTCTTTAGAAGCTGTTGCTGAGCTAAGCACAGCCGTATCTCCGTAGCGTACGAGGACCGCTCCGTTTGCTTGCTTTGCAAGCTGGCCAGTTTCAACTGTCAGTTGACGTCCAGCCCAGTCTATGGTGAAGACATGTTTCTCTTGTCCCATTCTGAGATAAACTCCTCTCTTATCGTAAAGTTTTAGTTAGTTCTTATTATGAACAAAATGATTTTCACATATCAATGTGAAAGCTGTATGTAGAAGGGTTTTTGCCATTCTTTCAACATTTTAACCATAAAATATTAGTGATTATACGATAAAAAAGCGGGAATCCTCCCGCTTTTTACGATTATCGACGTAAGCCTAGTTTGTTAATTAACTCACGGTAACGAGTTACGTCTTTATTACGTAGATACGTAAGAAGATTACGACGTCTACCTACCATTTTCAAAAGACCGCGACGTGAGTGGTGATCTTTCTTATGAGTACGTAAATGCTCGTTCAAGTTGTTAATTGATTCTGTTAGGACAGCGATCTGAACTTCTGGAGATCCAGTATCAGATTCGTGTGTTTTGAACTCATTAATTAATTGCGTTTTACGCTCTTGAGTAATTGCCATCCTGTTTCACCTCCAAATCATGTTAGCCCCATCTACCTCGCAACCGTCGGTGAAGTCGGCCTGCCAAGTAAGTGGTTTTAAAGCTACAGGAATTATCATACTAAAAATATGCTAAATTTGCAAATGGTAGAGCAGTTTTTCTATATTTTTTTTGTTTGCTTGTGTTGATGTTGAAAAAACTGAATCGCTTCTTCTTTATCTTGACTAATTTGAGCCGTCAGCTCCTGAATTCCGTTAAATTTACGTTCACTGCGAATGCGCTTGAACCATTGTAATTTAATCGGCTGGCCATATATTTCTTCGTTGAAATCAAAGAGGTTTACTTCAATGGCAGGCTGATCAGGACGTTTTTCATAAAATGTTGGTTTATACCCAACATTACAAACGCCGTCATATACTTTGCCTTTCACTTCTGCTCTTACAGCATATACCCCTGTTGGCGGAATAATGTATTCAGCAGATAAGCCGACATTAGCTGTCGGAAACCCGATCGTCCGTCCGCGTTTGTCTCCATGGATGACAATGCCGCGAAGCTGATAAGGTTTTCCTAGAAGCTCGCTCACATATTCAACATCCCCATTTTTTAATGCGGAACGGATGAGAGTGGAGCTGACTTTTCGGTCTTGATTGGACAGCTTAGGGACGATGGTTGCCGTGATACGGCCTTTTCCATATTCATCAAACGTTTCCATTGTGCCTGCACCAAAACGCCCAAACGTAAAATCAAATCCCGCTACTGCGTGCTTCACATTCAATTCATCCAAATATTGATCCACAAACTCTTGAGGAGATAGAGCTGCAAAGCTCTCGCTGAATTGTACGATGTATAAATAGTCAGCGCCCAGCTGTTCGATGAAATCAATTTTATCCTCAAGCGGTGTAATTAAGTCTTTTGGTTCCCGTGCCTTTTGCAAAACATGTGAAGGATGCGGATGAAAGGTCATGACCGCTAAGGCCAATCCTTCTTTTTTCGCAATGCTTCTTGCTTCGTCAATGACTTTTTGATGCCCGAGGTGAACACCGTCAAAGTACCCTAAAGCCATGACAGACGGGACTTGATCCTTTTGATTCAATGTTTGTGGGTGTGAAATATGTATAGTCTTCACGAGATGTCACCTTTTCTTTAAGATTGCTTGTCCTGAGATAAGATCTTCGCCGGCTTCATCAGGTTCGGTTTGGTCGGGTGCTTCATATATATCGCCAGACAACGACCTGAAGGAGCAAAAACAGCGACACGATCCTCCTCTGCGAAATGAGCAAATTCATTAGGCATTGGCAGGACTGCACCGTTTTCCACTTTACTTGCTAATGTATCATTTATCTCCCATTTCGGCAAATGATTGAGCGCACGCTCGATCGGGACAAGGTGCTCATCTACAGTTCCTTCCTCGCTTATCTCTCGCAGCTCGTCCAGCGTGATACATTCATCAAGTGTAAAATCACCAGACCCTGTGCGAATGAGGTGTGACATGTGGGCTGGAAACCCTAGTTTCTTCCCGATATCAACCGCTAATGTTCTCACATATGTTCCCTTTGAGCATAGTACGGTGAATCTAAATGACACGCTGCCATCCTCATATGTGACAGGTGTAGTCCGCTCGATACGATGAATAGTAATTTTACGGGCCGGCCGCTCAATTTCAATGCCTTCTCTAGCATATTCATAGAGCTTTTTCCCGCCAATTTTCACAGCAGAAAACATGGGAGGAATTTGTTCAATGGTTCCTTCAAACTGCTTCAGCGCCGCATCAATGTCTCTTTCTGAGATCGGTTTTTCCACTTTTTTTTCTTCTACGATCTCACCTGTTTGGTCTTCTGTTGTCGTAGAAAAGCCAATCGTGATTTCTGCATCATACGTTTTCGATTTATCTGTTAAGTATTCTACAATCTTCGTTGCTCTTCCGATACAAATAGGCAGAACACCTGAAACCTCTGGGTCGAGGGTGCCTGTATGTCCGACTTTTTTTGTGAGCAAAATTTTTCTTACCTTAAACACACAGTCGTGGGAGGTCATGCCTCTTTCTTTATGTAATAAAAGAACACCATTTATCATCTGCGTTCTCTCCTTTCATAAACGATGAAAAAGGACAGACGATCATCGCCTATCCTTATTTCAACGTCTTATTCGTGATCTTTTGTGTTTAATTCAGCAATCAGGCTTTCAATTCGGTTTCCGTAATCTACGGATTCGTCGAATTCAAAATGAAGTTCTGGTGTTTTGCGAAGTCTGATTCGATTGCCAATTTCAGAGCGGATGTACCCTTTAGCCTTTGCAAGGCCTTTTAAGGTTTCCTCTCTTTTCTTCTCGTCGCCAAGAACAGAAATGTAGACTTTGGCAATTTGCAAATCACCGGATACTTCGACATCAGTTACAGTCAAAAAGCCGATTCTTGGATCTTTTAGCTTTCTGCCTAGGATGTCGCCCAATTCTTTTTTCATTTGCTCACCCACACGGGTTGCTCTCATACTCATGATCTTATCACCTCTAATTAAAACCACTCAGTTTTCGTGATCGTTCGTTCAATTTCAGGAAAAGAATCGATAAAGCTTAATACACGCTGAAGCTCCTTTTCCACTTGAACCCGAGATGAGGAAATCACGGCGATTCCAATTGATGTACGCTGCCATGTATCCTGGTAATCCATTTCAGCAATGGTTACATTGAATTTATGACGCGTTCTAGTCAATATACGCTGAAGAACCGCACGTTTTTCCTTCAGTGAGGATGCATCATAGATCATACACTCACATTCGGTATAACCGATCATTTTCTTTCGATTTCTTGCATAACGAATGATTCCATAACATCACCTTCACGGATATCATTGTATTTCTTAATGGTAATACCACATTCATAGCCTTGTGAAACTTCTTTCACATCATCTTTAAATCGTTTTAACACGTCAACTTCGCCTTCGAAAATAACGACGCCGTCACGGATTAAGCGGATTCCGCTATCTCTTGTAATCGTTCCTTCAGTTACATAGCCGCCAGCAATTGTACCGATTTTAGATACTTTGAACGTTTGACGAACTTCAACTTGACCGATGACTTTTTCTTCATATTCAGGGTCAAGCATTCCTTTCATCGCAGCTTCAATTTCATCGATGACTTTATAGATAATGCGGTGCAAGCGGATATCAACGTTTTCAGTCTCAGCTGTGCTCTTCGCATTTCCATCAGGACGTACGTTAAAGCCAATCACGATGGCATTAGAAGCACTTGCTAAAATGATATCTGATTCCGTAATCGCTCCAACACCCGTATGGATGATTTTCACTTTTACGCCTTCGACTTCAATTTTTTGAAGAGCTGCCGTTAATGCTTCAGCAGAGCCTTGTACGTCTGCTTTCACGATCAAGTTGATATCTTTTACGTCACCTTGTTTGATTTGCTCAAATAGGTCGTCTAGAGATAATTTTGCTTTGTCTGAACGCTGTTCGTCCAGCTGCTTAGAAGCACGCGCCTCACCAACTTGACGAGCTGTTTTTTCATCTTTGAATACGAGGAACTGATCCCCTGCATTTGGTACATCGTTTAAACCAGTGATTTCAACAGGTGTAGATGGTCCTGCTGTTTTCACGCGGCGGCCGATATCATTGACCATTGCACGTACACGGCCAAATGTATTTCCGACGACGATTGGGTCACCTACATGAAGTGTACCTGTTTGAACCAGAAGGGTTGCAACAGAACCTCTTCCTTTATCAAGCTCAGCCTCGATAACAGTCCCTTTTGCCGCACGATTTGGGTTGGCTTTCAATTCTGCTACTTCGCTGACAAGAAGGATCATTTCGATCAATTCGTCAATGCCTTCACCTGTTTTTGCAGATAGTGGCACGAAGATCGTTTCCCCGCCCCAAGCTTCTGGTACAAGACCATGCTCAGTTAATTCCTGCATCACGCGGTCAGGGTTTGCTGTTGGTTTGTCAATTTTATTGACAGCGACAATGATTGGCACTTCTGCCGCTTTCGCATGGTTAATCGCTTCAATTGTCTGAGGCATAACACCATCATCTGCTGCAACAACCAGAATTGTCGTATCCGTTACTTCGGCACCACGTGCACGCATCGTTGTGAATGCTGCGTGTCCAGGTGTATCAAGGAACGTAATTTTTTTGCCATTTTCTTCGATTTGGTATGCACCGATATGCTGCGTGATTCCACCTGCTTCGCCTTCGACGACTTTTGTCTTACGAATGCTGTCAAGAAGAGTTGTTTTCCCGTGGTCAACGTGTCCCATGATCGTTACAACTGGAGGGCGTACTTGCATATCTTCTTCTTTATCTTCAACTTCATACTTTTCAAGTTCAGTTTCTTCTAAAATAATGACTTCCTCTACTGGAACACCATATTCAGAAGCGATTAATTCAACTGTATCTTTGTCAAGTTCTTGGTTGATCGTTGCCATAACACCAAGCATCATCAGCTTTTTGATGATTTCAGCTGTTTCTTTTCCAAGCTCATCAGCCAGCTGGCCGACAGTCATTGAATTTGTAAATTCAATTTTTTCAGGAAGCTCTTTTTTAGGCTTCACAGGTCTAGCTTGCTGATGCTGCGGTTTGTTATTTCCACCACGTTTATTTTTGTTTTTATTTTGGTTGTTGTTTTTTTTGTTTTTATTAAATTGATTATTCTGCACGTCATTCTTCTTTCTATCATTGTTTTTGTTAGATGATTGTTTTTTTTGTTCTGCGGGTTTCTCGTTAGTTGTCTCTTTTGCTTTGGCTTTTTTATAGATAGCGTCTAGCTTTTTCACAGTGTCGTCTTCAAGCGTCGCCATGTGGTTGTTCACTTCCACGTTCATATCCTTAAGCGCTGCTATAATATCTTTACTTGAAACATCTATGGCTTTTGCGTATTCATATACTCTCACTTTAGCCATTCGTTCACCCCCAAATAAATTAATCGAGCAAGCTTATGAGCTTCTTAGCGAAGCCTTGGTCAGTGACAGCGACAACTACGCGAGCTTCTTTCCCAATAGAACGTCCGAGAACGGAACGGTCTTCAACTTTTCTAACCGGAACATTATAAAATTTGCATTTGTCAGATACCTTTTTTTCTGTGTTAGGTGAGGCATCTGCTGCAAGAAGAACCAGCTTAGCACGCGCATGTCTAATTTCTTTGATCACCAGATCTTCTCCTGACACGACTTTACGAGCTCGATTTGCTAGACCAAGCAAAGGATACCATTCAGATTCATTCATTAGGTTTTTTCACCTTTTCAGCTAGTTCTAGTAATTCTTCAAATATGTGTTCGTCAATCTGTGTCTGAAATTGCTGCTGTAAACTGCGTTTGTTCTTTGCCGCAAGAATGGTTTCTTTATCGAGAGAAAGGTAAGCCCCGCGTCCGTTCATTTTTCCGGTAGCGTCAACAGACACTTCTCCTTCTTTCGAACGAACAACACGGATCAGTTCTTTCTTTGGTTTCATTTCTCCCGTCACGACGCATTTTCTAAGCGGGATTTTTTTTCGGCTTTTCACCTTTTATATCACCTCTTATTCGTCAGATTCCTCAGCAACTGGTTCAGCCTCTAAGAAAAGAGATTCAGAGTCTTCAGTTCTTGGGAAAATACCGAGTTCCCTTGCATCTGTTTCGCTTTTAATGTCAATTTTCCAGCTGGTCAGCTTCGCTGCAAGACGAGCATTTTGACCTCTTTTACCAATCGCTAATGACAGCTGATAATCAGGGACAATGACTGTTGTCGCCTTGTCTTCTTCATTCACAATGACATCAAGTACTTTTGATGGACTCAGCGCATTGGCAACAAATTCAACCGGGTCATTAGACCAATGGACAATGTCAATTTTTTCGCCTTTTAGCTCATTGACAATTGCTTGTACACGCTGACCTTTTGGTCCAACACAGGAGCCAACTGGATCAACATCAGGATCATCTGTACGAACAGATATTTTAGAACGGTCTCCAGCTTCTCTAGCAACCGATTTAAGCTCTACAGTACCATCATAAATTTCTGGTACTTCAATTTCAAATAAACGCTTTAAAAGACCTGGATGTGTTCTAGACACATAAATTTGTGGCCCTTTTGTTGTTTTTTCTACTTTTGTAATGAACACTTTAATGCGGTCATGAGGTTTGTATTCTTCATTTGGCATTTGTTCATTGACAGGAAGAAGGGCTTCGATTTTGCCAAGTGACACGTAAATGAATTTACTGTCAATTCGCTGAACGATTCCCGTCATAATGTCTTCCTCGCGGTCGATAAACTCAGTGTAGATCACACCACGCTCTGCTTCTCTCACTCGCTGCGTCACAACTTGTTTCGCTGTCTGAGCTGCAATGCGTCCGAAGTCTTTTGGTGTGACTTCAATCTCAACGACGTCACCCACCATGTAATTCGGGTTAATATTGGCTGCATCATCTACAGAGATTTCAAGGCGAGAATCATACACTTCATCTACAACATCTTTTCTTGCGAACACACGAATCGTTCCCGTTTCGCGGTTTAAATCAACACGAACATTTTGTGCTTGATTAAAATTACGCTTATATGCAGAAATGAGTGCAGCTTCTATCGCTTCAATTATAATTTCTTTACTAATACCCTTCTCTTTCTCAAGAACAGTCAGGGCATCTAACAACTCACTACTCATTTTTATGGTTCCCCCTTATATCAATGAAAAGGTTAATTGAACGAAACTGCTAATCTTGCGTTAGCTATTTTTTCGTATGGAATATTGATCTCTTTCTTTCTTGTCTTGATCTTCACTGTCACTGTTGCAATCTCACCATCAAAGCTTGTAAGCTCACCTTCAAATGCTTTTTCACCATCAATTGGTTCATATGTTTTCATGAAAACATTTTTTCCAAGTGCTTTTTCAAAATCAGCTTTTTTCTTTAATGGGCGCTCCGCTCCAGGAGAGGACACTTCAAGAAAGTAGTTTTGGCTAATCGGATCTGCCTCATCAAGCTTTTCGCTCAAGGCTTCGCTCACTTTGGCACACTCTTCGATATCGACACCTTTATCAGAGTCAATAAACACGCGAAGGAACCAGTTTTGACCCTCTTTGACAAATTCAACATCAACGAGTTCAAGCTGTAAGCCATCTAAAATTGGCTGCACCATTTCGCTTACGACATCCACTACTTTTTTGCTCATTCTCTTCCTCCTTGTGCTTTCGATAAACGCTCTTATCAATCATTCTGCATAAAAACCCTGCTTTATGTGAGCAGGGGGAGCAGAAAACGGATGAATAATGTCGAGACAAAAATTGCCTGTTCAATACAAAAGAGCGGGTTTCCCCACTCTTGTCTCGGTAATCGTTAGCATTTCCATAAAAACTATACCATATCCAATTTTTTTATGCAAATGAAGTTCCTTATTCAGCAGGCATTCATCATCGGTTTTTTTCATTCATTCTTTTCGCATGTTCACTGATAAGTGCTGCCTCCCTGCTCCCTTTTATGATGCGGAATCCGTCATAATCCGGATAGAGCGAGTCATCGTCCTGAATGCTTGTTAAAATCCAAAATTGACTGCCAGCACCTCCAAGCCGCTCTACCGCTGACAGCCAGCTTTGATATACGCCTGGACGAGCTGATTGATTTTGGTAGCCAAACTCTTCTAGCACAACTGGTTTTCCGATTGAATTTCCGCGGGTGATATGGTCTTCGATCCATTTCACTCCCCAGACAGCAGACTTGTTCCAGTGATCTGGGTACAAATGATAGGTTCCATAATCGATATGAGGAAGAGATGTTAGACGGTCCCAATCGACGCCTTCCCCTCCTCCGTAAAACCAATCTTCATGTCCTGGTATACGAAAGAATCCTTCATCTCCTACTGCAACAAGATGGTGACGATCAATCGATTTGATCCATGTACTCATTTCATCTGCCCATTTGACTAGTACATTTCCCGTTGGATCTGACTGCATCCGCGGCTCGTTGGCTAACTCCCAAGTCATAATAGCTGGATCGTCTTTATATTGAACACCTGTATACGTATTGGTTCTTTCTAATACATAGCGGACATAATTTTTGTAAGCCTTTTGAATACGAGGATCTGTATAAAAGGCATCATGCGATCCTGCCCCGAACCACTTCACATATTGATTCATACCGCCGAAGTCATCCCAATTGTTCACTAGTGGGATGACAAGCTTTATTCCTTCCTTTCCTGCTTTATAAATGGCATAATCTAGTTTTTGAAATCCCGATTCTTCATAGACCCCTGGACTAGATTGTAAGACTGAGTTTTCTTGAGGGGCCCCGTCGTGAAAGCCCCAAATCCGTATGACCTTTAAATTCATTGCTTTCATATCATCGAACACAGCATCTACCATTTTTTTAGATTTGTAATGGAAATAGTAATTATTTGTGCCGGCGAAGTAAAATGGTTGATTGTTCAGCGTAAATTGTGTACCAGACGTCTGCACATAAGCGGCCGCTTTAATCGTAAGCGAAAACCAGCCGGACCATATAGCGGCCACAAGTATGAAGCAAGATACTCTTTGAGCCCACTTTTTCATTTACATTCTCCTCACAATCTATCTCTATCCTTCTTGAGGCAGGATCACGTCTAGTTGAAACGGTGTTTGTTCATTTGAATCAAGTTCAATCGTCTGCTGTTTCAACATTTTACTTTCTTTACCGATTCTAACCTCATATGTTCCGTGAAATGCTGGACATCTCACATGGCCATTAGCATCTGTTTTTTCAACTCTTTGGGTCGTCCACTCATTTAGAAGCTTTTCATAACGTCTTCCTGCTTCATTTAAAGACCAATCATAATTCACGATGGCTGCATTTTCCCCTCTCCAATGGGCACCTGCCCAAAATCCCCACATTAGCACTCCTTTTACGGCTGGATGACTAAATGCGACGCGATATAAAGCTTCCAGGTTATCCGCTCTTCGATTAGGGTCAGGGTGAACCGAATCGTACTCTGTGACCCATATTGGAAGACCTAGCTCAGCAAGCACATCGAGTCTCTCTTTGACAATGACTGGATCGACCCGTTCTTCAAAATGGCCTTGAACCCCAATCGCCTCAATAGGTGCGCCTAACTGACGCAGTTCATTGATATGCGCTTTATAGGCATGGTGTTCACCATATGAGATCACATTATAATCATTCACAAACAATAGTGCTTGAGGATCAATTTTTTTCGTTTCTTCATACATCCACTTCCAAATATTTTTCCCAAAGCGATCTTTAAAAAATGAACCATGCATCATTTCATTGTTTACATCCCAATGACGGAACCTTCCCTTAAAGTGATTGCCCGCATGCTCAAGCCGGTTTTTCATGGCTTCATATACTTCGTGATTTGGCAGTGACCTTAGCCAGCTTGGATTCGCATCCTCTACCTCCCAAAACAAAGCGTGCCCTCTCACTGGAAGCTGATGTCGATCTGCAAAATTCAGCATCGCATCTGCTTTTTCGTAGGTGATTCTCCCTCTTTGTGGCTCATTCGCATACCATTTTGCCTCATTTTCAAAAACAGCCCAATTAAAATGTTTCACGAAAAAATCAGCATATTGTTGATTAAATAACACTTGATCATTCATCGCTGAACCAAAGGCGAATTCATGTCTGATTTGCTTTATTTCAACCTCTATACCTGCTATTGGCTTTTTTTCACCGTTTGTTACGTTGATCACAAGATCTCTTTGTCTATGCTCTGAGATTCGATCATCCGCCTCTTTTTTCCACATCAGACTGTCCTGTCCATTTTCGCCCCTATTGAATGAATGATGAAGAAAACTTCTTTCTTTGACCATATAAACTCACCCTTATCTTCATTGGATTCTTGATATTTTCTATTCAAACTGCCGGCTAGAAGCCGACAGCTTGAATTTGACCTTTGATCTCTTAGTTGATCAGACGATGATATTCAGCATAGGCAGTGGCCATATCCACTTGAGACCAGAAGCGGTGATAAGTGAAAACTGGTGCGCCATTCTCCCATTTGCCTGTAGCTTCATTAAATGAAGACTGATATTTACTTTCGAGTGAAGACCACGCTGGATCTTGTTTAATCTTCGGACGAAGGTCAGCAAAACTCGTATAGACCCCATTCCCTCCTCGCTGCGGGTCAGAAGGAACGGTGCTGGCTCCAGGAATCTGATTTCCTTGACCAAATGTCCCGTTCCATCCATTTGGAAAATACACTTCTTTTCTAAAGAAACGGTCATAGTCTTCTCTATCTTCCTCGGTCACTATGCCGACGCCATCATTGTAATTCCATGCAACCTCTAGAAGCTGCGCGGCTGCATCTTTCGCTCTTGCACCAAGCGCTGTATAATCACCTGTTTCCAGCTTTGTGGCTGCAGCAAAGAAAATCAAAGCTTTGGCAAGACTCCCTAATACGCCTGTATCCTGAGTTGGATCTTTTGTGACAGCTGTTAAATTTGGATTTCCTGTTGCAGACTGGAATCCATTCCAAGTATCAGGCTGTCCGCTCCAAGCAATATTTCCAGGTAGCCAAAACTCTCCAGGCGCACTTGTTGTAGCAACCGAAACATTTGTTCCTCCTAGAATTCTCTGTCCTTGCTCATCTAAGAAATAACCCTCTTCATCCGACACAGGACGGCTGCCGATAAAAATATAATCTAATGCATAGTTGACCCATTTTGTTATGGCAGATTTGGCCATTTGGACATTTTCAGATGTTTTGTCGCCATCTTTGACAAAAATATAATAAAGCTCTGCTACGCGCTCCATTGGCCACGCCTGCATTCCAAACCAGTTATTTGATGGCGGATCAAGGTAAACAGGCGCATCTTCATATGCCATATCGTAAAAAGTACTTCTTCCCGCCGGATAAGCACTATAGTCTCCATTCCAGCTATTGGTTGCGCCTCCTGCTATGGCTCCCTCTTTCGATTGAAGCCATACGTAAAATTCAAGCTGCCTCTTTAATGTTTTTTCCCAATCGCTTGCCCCAGTAGCAGAAGATGGCTTTAGGCCTCCTTTATCTGAGGATAAAGCATAAGCAGCGACAGGATTTTGATATCCCTGATGACAATGGCTCGCTCCGATACGCCATGACCAGTTTGCATACTCCCCGAGTCCTCCACCCCAAGAGGTATACCAAGCCATTAAGTAATGACAGGCACCCTTTCCGTTTCCAGGATACGGATTCCCCTGCTTCCCGCTTCCAATCGTTTGAAAATATTTATCGTACATACCGTAACGGAGGAAATCCCCCATTTTTTTCGCTTTATCAAGATAAGCTGTCTGATTATAGCCGAGCTCCTTCGCCCAATACATCGCTTGTATCGCACGTGCATCAGCATCTGTTGCATTCGTATAACGCCACTGAGCAGCTGGAGCTTGATTTTCTTTTGTGAACAAGCTCATAAAGCCTTCATTCGGCTTACCAAAAGATTTATCGTCTTGTGATGGATGAGGGATGGACTCCCATACAGATTCCTGTGGACCACGCTGGAATGTGTTCACATATGCGGCTGTATGTGATGGGTTGAGCAAGTTCCCATAGCCATACCAGTTATCTACGTCAAGGAGCCAGTGCATTAAATACGTTTCATTCGATCCATAGGTTGATTTTAATTCACCATCAATTGGATCTTGACCAGCAGGACGGGCACCGGTTAATTGGCTTGGGTATTGATCCGGAAATGGTTTCTCTGCTGCATATGTGGCTGGACTGGACGGATTATAAGCATTCATATGCGGCTGCTCATCATGCCCATCTTCATTGACTGGGATGATGTACTTCTCCATATTGTCCCAAGCTGCCTCTAATTTGCTCCAATCCCCTGTGTAATGTCCGTACAGCACCTCAAGCCATAGCCAATAGCTATACGCTTCCGAAGTTGTCATATGTCCGTAATCAGGCGCTTCACAAATGAGCGTCTCGATTGAATGGTACGGAATTCCTTCTGGTGAAAAATATCCATTCGCATCGCTTTTGATTTGATGATAAAGCGTTAAAAACCGTTCTTTATTTGACAAGTCCTTCACCCTTTCAATAAAATCGTTGATTTTTATTTGTCTGGAAGTGTGCCAAATACTAAAGCACCATCGTCAAAGACAGGAATCTTCGTTGTTTTTTGCATAGTGGATGTTAATCCTTGATAGGAATAATCATTTGAGGCATCCCATATATTCGATCCATTTGGAGCAGATATTCGAAATTGTATTTCCTTCTTATGCTCAGATTCTCCTCTAGGAGAAATAGCTACGCCGGTAAAATCAATTTCTGCAAAATAGACGCGAGCTGATGCGTCATATACCTTTAAAGGCGATAAGGAAGCGCCTTCATTGTAGGCTGCTGTCACCTGAATATCCTTTTCAGTCAATCCCTTTGCAAAGACCTCGCTCAGATTAACGTAATATCTGAAGGAGAGTGTTTGACTGGTTCTTGCCGGCCAGCCGGACCTGTTGTACAGCACTGCTTTCACTTGAGTAGATGTTGTATCGTTATGCATCACAGCTGCCTCTACAAAGAACTCATCCTCCACCTGTTCTTTAGGCGGGAAATTTGGCAGCTTTGATTGGCCTTGACCAAAGAGCTGCACCATTTTGGCGATATTTCCAGTAAAGGCGGCATTATAATCAGTCGCCACTTCGTTAGATATATAATCAGAGATGTCATCGTCATATTGATCCTGTGCATTAGGACCTCCAACAAGCGCTCCATAAAGTGTGTGCCGGTGATTTGGAGGGTTTGTCAGCTGGTTAGACCATGAGCCATGTGCAGTACGATGGTGCGGGTGCTTCGGCGGATTCTGGCCAAACCCAACGACGTAGCTTCTATTCAGCGGATTATCACCTAACATATAGTGAGTTTGCTTGATTGCAAACGATTGATATCGATTCTTCTTTTCTTGATCAGATACCCAATCAGCATAAACAAAGGCTAAAAATGCTGCATTTGCGGCATAACGAAGTGAACCCCATTGATCTAGCCATGCCAAACCACCAGGCGTATAGGTGATTCTTTCTACTTTTCCATTTTGAACAAGACCTGTGGTCCAGTAATCAAGATTGCGCTCAGTGGATTCTATAAATCTGTTCTCTTTCGTGATTCTTGCAAGTAAAATTTGTGAAGCAAAAAAAGTATTGTCCCATGACATGGTAAACGTATAATCCCAATCCTTCGGCCATTCCTCTACCGCTTTTAATGCTTGGTTTAAATAAGTTTCTTCATTTGTCGCCAAGTACAGCCAGATTCCGCCCCAAATCAGTTCGTCAACATAGCCGCTCCAGGAGTTGTAAAATGGCTGCGCATTGGTGACACAATCTGAATATTTGCCGCGATACTTGTCAGCAAATGCATATAGCTGTTTGGCGTGCGTTAAAAGCTTTGCCGCATAAGACGCATCTGTTTCTTTAAAAATGATAGAACCTGCTGCTAAAGCCGCCGCAGTTTGTGCAGCTACTTCTGTTCCAGGACAATGTTCATCAATTTTAAAAGCTGGCCGGTTCATCGGCATCACTTCTGCTGGCCCCCACCAAGCATGATCGGCGTTTCCATCACCTACTTGCGCCCAAAATTCATTCGGTCCTGTATGTGCTTTCAAGAAATAATCAGTTGCCCACTTGATTTGATCTAGTATCTCATCAAGCAGCTCCGCCTCTTCATAAGCTTCCCGGTATTCATATACTGTCCATGCAAGCACGGCTGCTGAATAAGCCATCGGAAGTCCAAATTTCACATGATCTCCTGCATCATACCAGCCGCCAGTTAAGTCATGCCCAACCTCCTTCCCGTCCTCTAGTCCAGAATCTCCCCGCCAGTTAAGACGATTGTTTTCCGGAAGCCGGCCTGACCGCTGCGCTTCATAAAAAAGCATGGATTTTTGTAAAACCTCTACATAGTTGTAAGATGCCATTTCTCTATTGCTCACCCCTTCTTTTTAGTGAAACATTGATCAATAGACGCACCGCCTCCTTTTGATACTTCGTTTCGTGATCTGTACAGTTTTGAAAAGAATCAAATATGTTTCAAAAATAAGCATAGTAAACAGCAATCAGCCTTACGCTCATCGAAGTTTTCTCTTGATTCTCCTTCTGACTGTACCCAGAATGATCATATGTCGTTTGAGAACATTTCAGACGGCGAAATTCTCTTTTGAGCTCTATTTGGGTAGAAAGAATGACATACAATCTCTTCTCTTAAAACATCACGCTAAATCAAGATATATGAATGGATATGAAAATAATTCCAGTTGGTGAAAAATCTTTATTAGTTAACATAATAATATTATTGTATATATAGAAAAGAACGCCCTTTTAAGGGCGCTCTTATTCATCACATTAGAATAAAGAAAGCTGATTTTGATCAGGAAGTGCTTCTAAACAGCCTTGACGATCTAAATACTCAAGAATAGTCTTTGAGACTTTTCCACGCTTTTGTAAATCTTCTTTTGAAAGGAATTCCCCATCTTGCCGCGCGCGGACAATATTTAACGCAACGTTTGTGCCGAGTCCAGGGATCGAGTTGAATGGAGGAATTAATCCGTCTCCATCTATGATAAACTCTGTTGCACTTGAGCGGTAGAGGTCAACTTTTTTGAAGTGGTAGCCTCTTTCACACATTTCAAGCGCAAGCTCTAGCACAGTTAATAGGTTCTTTTCTTTCGGTGATGCATCTAAACCTTTTGAATTAATATCATCCATAACGGCTCGGATTGCATTCGATCCTTTTGTCATCGTTTCAATATCAAAGTCATCCGCACGAACGGTAAAGTAAGCCGCATAGTACAGGAGTGCATGATGCACCTTGAAATAAGCAATACGAACAGCCATCAATACATATGCAGCCGCGTGGGCTTTAGGGAACATGTATTTGATCTTTTTACAAGAATCAATATACCAGTTTGGTACATTATTATTCTTCATTTCTTCTTCCCATTCAGGAGGAAGTCCCTTTCCTTTACGAACAGATTCCATGATTTTAAAGGCAAGTGACGGCTCTAAGCCTTGGTAGATGAGATAGACCATAATATCATCACGACACCCAATGACTTCACTTAGTTCACACGTTTTATTGTGAATGAGCTCTTGTGCGTTTCCGAGCCATACATCCGTACCGTGTGAGAGCCCAGAAATCTGAACAAGCTCTGAGAAGGTCGTTGGTTTTGTATCCTCTAGCATTTGCCGAACAAATCTTGTTCCAAATTCCGGGATACCGAGTGTACCTGTTTTACAGCCTATTTGCTCTTCTGTTACACCTAGCGGCTCTGTCCCTTGGAAAATCTTCATGACTTCAGGGTCATCTGTTGGAATCGTTTTTGGATCGATTCCGCTTAAATCTTGAAGCATACGAATGACCGTTGGATCATCGTGCCCAAGAATATCCAGCTTGAGCAAGTTATCGTGAATCGAATGGAAATCAAAATGTGTCGTCTTCCAATCAGAACCTGTCGCATCTGCTGGGTATTGAATAGGTGAGAAATCGTAAATGTCCATATAATCCGGCACAACGATAATCCCGCCTGGATGCTGGCCCGTTGTCCGTTTTACCCCTGTACAGCCTTGTACAAGCCGGTCGATTTCAGCACCTCTCATATGAAGGTTATGATCCCCTGCATAGCCTTTCACGTAACCGTATGCTGTTTTTTCTGCAACGGTACCAATCGTCCCTGCTCGGTATACATACTCTTCTCCGAACAACTCTTTCGTATAGTTATGTGCTATCGGCTGATATTCGCCTGAGAAGTTCAAATCAATATCAGGAACTTTGTCTCCTTTAAAACCTAGGAACGTTTCAAACGGAATATCATGTCCGTCTTTTTTATACGGCGTTCCACATTCAGGACAGTCTTTATCTGGAAGGTCAAAGCCTGAACCAACAGATCCGTCATTAAAGAACTCAGAGTGCTTACAGCTTGGGCATACATAATGAGGTGCAAGTGGATTTACTTCAGTAATCTCTGTTAATGTCGCAACAAGAGATGATCCGACAGATCCCCTTGAACCAACAAGATATCCATCATCAAGTGATTTTTTTACGAGCTTATGAGAGATTAAGTAAATAACGGCGAAACCATGACCGATAATACTTTTTAATTCTTTCTCAATGCGGTCTTCTACGATTTTCGGCAGGTCATCTCCGTAGATACTGCGCGCCATTTGATAGCTCATTTCCCGTATTTCTTCATCTGCACCTTCAATTTTTGGTGTGTAAAGATCATCTTTGATAGGTTTAATGCTTTCGACCATCTCAGATACTTTTTGCGTATTTGTTACGACGATCTCTTTCGCTTTTTCGTCTCCTAGGAAGGAGAACGCTTCAAGCATTTCATCTGTCGTTCTAAAATGAACTTTTGGCAGTTCATGTCGGTTCAGCGGATTCGCTCCACCTTGTGATGAAATTAAGATTTTACGATAAATTTTGTCTTCTGGATGCAGGTAATGTACATTCCCAGTCGCCACAACTGGTTTATTCAGCTTTTCGCCAAGTTTGACAATGTTTGTGATGATTTCTTTTAACGCACGTTCATCTCGAACTAGCTCAAGCTGTAGCAGGTGCTGATACACTTCTGGCGGATGTACCTCTAAATAGTCATAAAATGCTGCAATGTCTTCCACCTCATCAGGTGACTTTTGCATCATTCCTTCAAATACCTCACCCTTATCACAAGCAGACCCAACAATTAAACCTTCTCGATATTTCTCAAGCTGGGAGCGTGGAATACGCGGGACACGGTAGAAATAATGAATATGAGAAAGTGAAACAAGCTTAAATAAATTCTTAAGACCTGTCTCATTTTGAGCAATCAAAGTTGCATGGTAAGGACGTGAGCGCTGGTATGCATTCGACTGCCCCATGTTTTCATTCAATTGATCGTGATAGGCAATCTCTTTTTCAGCCGCATCTTTTAGCATCTTCAGCATGAGATAGCCTGTCGCCTCTGCATCATAAATCGCCCGGTGATGCTGCGTTAGTTCAATATCAAACTTTTTACAGAGGGTGTTCAGCCGGTGATTTTTAAATTCTGGGTATAGGAAACGGCCAAGTTCAAGTGTATCAATGACAGGGTTTGACGCTTTATCTGTTTTTAAGAGGCGTTTATACGCTGCATTTAAAAAGCCCATATCAAAGCTCGCATTGTGCGCAACAAGAATATCTTGTCCAATCCATTCTTTGAAATCCCGTACGACGTCGACGACATCTGGTGCATCTCTCACCATATCATCGGTGATACCTGTTAATTCGATGGTTGTCGCTGATAACGGGTGATGGGGATTTGCAAACGCCTCAAAGCGGTCAATGATTTCCCCGCCTTTGATTTTCACTGCTGCCAGCTCAATGATCGTGTCATAAACGGCTGAAAGTCCAGTTGTCTCTACGTCAAATACGACATATGTCGCATCCTCTAACAAGCGGTGCTCTGGGTTATACGCAATCGGTACCCCGTCGTCCACTAAATTGATTTCCACACCGTACATCATTTTGATGTCATGCTTTTTACTTGCTGCATACGCATCCGGGAAGGATTGTACAACGGCATGATCTGTCAGAGCAATGGCTTCATGTCCCCATTTTTTTGCTTGTTCAACAAGCCTGCCGATGCCAGTGACAGCATCCATTTGGCTCATAGGTGAATGTAAATGAAGCTCCACACGCTTTTCACCCTCAGGTGCTGTATCTTCTTTCAGCTGCGGTTTCATTTCATTGACATCATTAGCGATCATGACAAGATCTCTGACAAACGTATCATTTTGAATGCTTCCTCTTGCTTTCACCCACATGCCTTTTTTCAATGATTTCATCAGCTGAGCATCTTCTTTTTCTCTTGCAAACATTTTGATCAATATACTATTTGTATAATCAGTGATCTTAAAGATACAAAGCGTTCTCCCGCTTTTCAGCTCACGCGTTTCTGCATCGAATACGTAGCCTTGAACGGTGATTCTTCTTTCCTCGTCCATGATACTGTCAAGCGTACGAATTTCTTCATTGTCTTTGATTTGATAGCCAATCATCAGAGGGCCTGATGGAGCTTCATCCTGCTCCTCACTTTCTTTCTTCTCCATCTCAGTGAGGGCTTGCATGGCTCTTTCTTGATCTTCAGCAAGCTTTTGTTCTCTGAACTTCTGAATCTCTTGATCTGATACAAAAATTTCTGTATCGAATTGCAGCTCTGGAAAACCTACTTGTTTAAATGCGGCCTGGAGCATCGGGCTGTACTTCTTCTTAATAGCGAGTGCCTCTGTTTCGCTTTTCGTTTTAATGATGATTTTATGGCCAGACAGCGACGGTTTTTGCTGCTGAAGCAAACTGATGATTGGGGGAGAAATTCCTTGAAGTTCTTCCACACAATGTGACCAGTACGATTGTACGAGATCTTCAGAGATGTGCGGATCACTCACTTCAATCGTACAAGTAATTTGTGCAATATGAGAAAATGCATTTGTCAGTCTGCTGAGAAACATGGCGTATACTTTGTAAGGCAAAAGAGCCTTAAATTTAAAAAGGAAATGCCATGTTTTCGTCGCTTTGTGCACCGTCAATTTGACGATTTCCCCTTCTTCAAAGTAACGACTGAGGTCATCATCTGTCATTTGAATCTGATTGAGTAATATATGAAATTGCCGCCGTGTGATCGGTAATTGTTCATCCAAGACAGGACCCTCCTTTTTTCAATCAGAAAGGTACCTCTTTTCTACAGGAGGTACCTTCATTTTTTTGTTCGTTTTATGCTTGGCGTATAAATGAAATCAGATCATCAACAGATACTTCATGTGATTCACCTGATTTTCTAAACTTCACTTCAACAATACCTTCTTCTGAACGTTTACCGCAGCTAATGCGAATTGGCAGTCCAATTAAATCACTGTCTGCAAATTTCACTCCTGCACGCTCCTGGCGGTCATCGAAAAGTACGTCAAAGCCTTCATCTTCTAAGCGCTCGTACAACGTTTCAGCCAATTCTTTTTGCGCATCGTTTTTCATATTTAATGCAAGGAGGTGAAGGTCATATGGTGCCACTGTTTCCGGCCAAATGATTCCTTTCTCATCATGATGCTGTTCAACAATCGCTGAAAGAGTTCTAGAGATGCCGATGCCATAGCAGCCCATAATCATTGGCTGCGCCCGTCCATTCTCATCAAGGTACGTTGCATCCATTGATTCAGAATAACGAGTGCCGAGTTTAAAGACTTGTCCTACTTCAATCCCTTTTGCAAACTGGATGGTGCCTTCCCCGTCTGGAGAAACATCTCCTTCTTGAATCAAGCGAAGATCTGTGAATTCTTTCACTGACACATCACGTGCAGGGTTGACATTGACATAGTGATAATCCGTTTCGTTTGCACCAGCGACTGCATTTGTCATTCCCTTCACAGCAAGGTCCGCATAAATATCGACTTCTGCTTCCAGTTTAACAGGTCCAACAAATCCAGGCTCAGTTCCAATGACTTCTAGCACTTCTTCGCGTGATGCTAGTTCGACAAGCTGTGCTCCTACTAAGTTTTTCACTTTCACATCATTTACTTCATGATCGCCTCTAGTAAGGATGAGAACATACGCATCGTCTGCTTTAAACAAAACAGATTTCATGCATGCAGAAGGATCAACTTCTAAAAATCCAGCCACATCTTGGATTGTTTTCGCTTGCGGCGTGTGGACTTTTTCAAGCTCTTTGAAGTCCGCAGGATTTGCTTCTTCTCCGTGATATACAGCCTCAGCCATTTCAATGTTTGCAGCATATGAGGAAGTATCAGAATAAGCGATGGTATCCTCTCCGACCTCTGAGAGTGCCATGAACTCATGTGTATCTTTTCCGCCCATTGCCCCAGAATCTGCAATGACTGGTCTAAAATTGAGACCTACTTTTGAGAACACATTAGAATAAGCTGTAAACATTTTGTTGTATGTCTCGTCGAGGCTTTCTGGTGAAGAATGGAATGAGTATGCATCCTTCATAATAAATTCACGTCCGCGCAGCAGTCCAAAGCGTGGTCTCTGTTCATCACGGAATTTTGATTGAATTTGATATAGAGTTAAAGGTAGCTTCTTATACGATTTCACTTCACTGCGTACTAGTGATGTAATCACTTCTTCGTGGGTTGGACCAAGCGCAAATTCGCGGCCATGGCGATCCTTCATACGCATCAGTTCTGGACCGTATGTATACCATCTTCCTGACTCTTGCCACATTTCTGCCTGCTGGAGCACTGGCATTAACAGCTCAGCTGCGCCTGCCTTTTCCATTTCCTTGCGGACGATGGATTGAATATGCTGAATGACTTTATGCGCAAGCGGCAGATAATGATAGATTCCACTTGTATTTTGTCTAATAAATCCAGCTCTTACTAAGAGTTGATGGCTTTTTGCCTCAGCATCTGCCGGCACCTCTCGAAGAGTTGGAATGAAAGTCAGGGATTGTCTCATGTCGTTACACCTCATTTATGAAATAGGACTTCTCACAAAAACTCTTGTTTCCCGGAATGAGAAACAAGAGAGAATGGTTTTTATAAAAATAACCGCTGGATGTCATTCCACGTTACCACTAACATTAACAGCATGAGGAAAGCAACACCAATAAAGACAACAAGTGCTTCTTTCTCACGATTAATTGGTTTACCGCGAATGGCTTCAACAAATAAGAATAGTAAACGTCCTCCGTCTAATGCAGGAATCGGTAACAAATTCACGATGCCTAGGTTGATACTGAGGAACGCCGCAAACTGCATTAATGTTAACACACCTTGTTTGGCTACTTCTCCTGTCATGTCATAAATTCCAACAGGACCTGCTAACATATCTAGTGAAAATTGTCCTGTGACAATTTTTTGCAAGTTCGTTAAGATCAGACCTGCCGTTGAAATGACGGTTGTGCCTGAAGATGAAATGACTTTCAAAAATCCATTTTCCGTTGGCGGATATGATCCGAAACGGCCAATACTTTTTCCGTCAGCTTTCACAGCTTCTGGTACAACCTGCACAGTGCTTTCTTTGCCGTCTCGGTCAATGACGACATTCATTTTTTTCTCAGGGTTCTTTTGAACTGTTTGAACGACGTCTGTCCAAGAATTCATTTTCTCGCCGTTAATGGACACGATGTGATCTCCCTGCATCAGTCCAGCTTCCGCCGCTCGTCCGTCTTTTGTCAGCTTACCGAGTACAGGATCATCAACGGTTACCCCTTGGATAAAGCCTAAAGCAACCAAAATCACATACGCCAGGATAAAGTTCATAATTGGTCCAGCTGCGATGGCTTTAATTCGCTGCCAAACTGTTTTTGAACCAAATTGACGATTGTATGGTGCAATTTGAATTTCTTCACCATCTGCAATATAGAAGCTTGTTTGACTGACATTGTAGCCAGTCAGAATATCTTCATTTCCAGCTTCATATCCCGAGATTCTCATGGCATGATCTAAATCGATCTGCTCCACTTCGATGACAAGTGCATCAGGATATTTTTCTTTATCATTTAAAATGATCTTTTCTACTTCATTTTGCTCATTGAATAAGAGCCCCACTGTATGACCTGGTTTAATTTCGATGACTTCAGGGTCTTCTCCAGCCATTTTCACAAATCCGCCAATAGGGAGGAGTCTAATGGTATAAACGGTTTCCTTTCGTTTAAAGGAGAAAATCTTCGGCCCAAAACCAATTGCGAACTCGCGGCATAAAATCCCCGCGCGCTGCGCCATAATTAAATGGCCAAGCTCGTGGAAAAAAACGAGCGTTCCAAAAATAATAATAAACGCAATCACTGTATTCACGAACATACCACCTTATGTGAGGATTGATTGAACAAAGTCTCGTGTATCTTTGTCCACTTCATGGATATCTTGCAAACTAGGCGTTGAAATCACATGATGTCTAATTAGTGCCTTTTCAATCAATTCTTCAATTTGCAGGAACGTTACTTTGCCTTTCAGAAATGCATCGACTGCTATTTCATTTGCTGCATTAAGTACAGCAGGCATTGTCCCTCCTATTTTACCTGATTCATAAGCAAAATGTAAGCAGCGATACCTGTCAAAATCCGCTTTTTGGAAATTCAATTGTCCAATCTCCCAAAGGTTCAATGATTTCGCTTCTTGTAACGGCGCCCTGTCAGGGTATGTGAGTGCATATTGAATAGGCACTCTCATGTCAGGTGTCCCTAACTGAGCCATGACGCTTTTGTCGTGAAATTCCACCATCGAATGGATAATGCTCTCTTTATGTAGCAGCACATCAATTTGTTCATAAGGGATATCAAACAACCAATGTGCCTCAATCACCTCGAGCCCCTTATTCATCATCGTCGCTGAATCAATGGTAATTTTCGCTCCCATCGACCAGTTCGGGTGGTTCAGCGCTTCTTCAACCGTAACACCTTCAAGTTCAGTTCGTTTTTTATCTCGGAAACTACCACCTGAAGCTGTCACGATTAAGCGTTCAATATTTTTAGCATGTTCACCTTGCAGGCATTGAAAAATAGCGGAATGCTCACTATCGACAGGAAGTAAAGGTACATCATATGTTTTAGCATACTCTTTTACTATATGACCAGCTGTTACAAGTGTTTCCTTATTTGCGAGTGCAATCGTCTTTTTTTGTTCAATGGCCTTTAATGTTGGAACAAGTCCAACACTTCCTACAAGTGCATTAACCACTACGTCCACTGCATCATAGGTCGCTGCCTCGATGTTGGCTTCATCACCAGCAGCCAGCTTCACACCGTATGCAAATGAATGATTTTTTAGCATGTGATAGGTTTCTTCGTCTACACAGCCAACGAATTCAGGCTGAAAGCGCTCAATGATCGGAATCGCTTTTGCTATATTTCTGCCAAAGGTCATGGCTTTCAGCTTAAATTTGTCCGGGTGCTGCCTGATCACATCTAACGTTTGTTCTCCAATTGATCCTGTTGCGCCTAATAGCGAAATATATTTCAAATTGCCACTCCTTCTCTCGTTCAATAAGTTTCTATGAGGTTAGCTGGCAAACGTTGCGAGCAGTAAGTATAAAAACGGCAGAACGAATAAAAAGCTGTCAAACCTGTCCAAAATTCCGCCATGGCCAGGGAGAATTGTCCCTGAATCCTTCACGTGATAATGACGCTTTAAAGCAGATTCCACTAGGTCGCCAAGCTGTCCAAAGATACTGAGTAAAAGAGTAATAAACATCACAAGCAGATATGATGGCAAAAATCCTGTAACCGCCTGAAACACAAGTGACAACACGACCGCTGTGACGATTCCGCCGATAAATCCTTCTACTGTTTTGTTTGGGCTGATTTCTGGCCAAAGCTTTCGTTTCCCCATAGATTTCCCAATAAAGTAGGCTCCTGAGTCAGTAGACCAAATAATCACTGCTGCGAAGAAGATCGCACTCATGCCATATAAGCCTCTAATTTGGATAAAATAATAGAAACTAACGCCAATATATAATGTGGCTAATACAACAAAAGCAACCTCATCGAATGTGAAAGAGTTTTTGCTCAAAACTGTATAAGTTAAAAGTATTAAGACTGCGAATAAAGCAATCTGCATTTTTGATGCGTCCACGTTTGGGAAGAAACTGTTGTCTCCGCCCATTAAAAGCCAAAGCAATATTAAGCTGACAATACCAGGAAAGCTGAAAATCGAGATTTTTTTCATTCTTAAAAGCTCAAAGAGAGCGACACTTCCCATTAAATAAATCAGCAGGGTAAATGGCATCTGTCCATATATCACAGCAAGTAAAAAGACTGCAGCTGCCAAAACACCCGTCAAAATTCTTTGTTTCATCTGCACCACCCTCTAAATTCCACCGAACCTCCGGCCGCGGCGCTGGTACTCTCCAATAGCGCCTATAAGGTGCTCATCAGAAAAGTCAGGCCAAAGCACATCCGTAAAGACAAACTCGCTGTAAGCAATTTGCCAAAGCATAAAGTTGCTTAATCTAATTTCTCCACTCGTGCGAATGAGCAAATCCGGATCTTGAAGAGATTCTGTCATTAAATAAGCTGAAAACATCTCTTCTGTGATGTCTTCTGCTTGAAGCTTACCTTCTTTGACCATTTCAGAAATTTGTCTGCATGCGGAGACGATTTCTGTGCGCCCCCCGTAGTTGAGCGCAAAGTTCAAAACGAGTCCGTCGTTATTTGCCGTACTCTTTACTGCATTCTCTACCGCTTTTTTCGTATGCTGCGGGAGGCCGTCTGGATCACCTGTTAAACGCACACGGACATTTTCCTCGATGAGTTCAGGCAGGTAGATGTTTAAAAATTCTTCAGGAAGTTTCATTAAAAAGTCTACTTCTAGTTTTGGACGTTTCCAATTTTCCGTAGAGAAAGCATACAAAGTCAGCACTTTGACATTCAGCTCATTTGCAAGCTTTGTCATGCGCTTGACGACTTTCATTCCTTCATGATGACCTGCTACCCGTGGAAGAGCACGTTTTTTCGCCCATCTTCCGTTCCCATCCATGATAATGGCGATATGTTCAGGAATTTCTCCATTTAATATGTCTTCTTTTGTCAGGCTTTCTAAGTTGGAAGCTGCTGTTTGCTGATTCTTCCAATTTTTGAGTATATTGAGCATGAGATTCCTCCATCACCCAAAAAGGTTGCGTTCCCGCTAATAATATAGTCATCAACAGTATTAACAAAAAAACCCCCTGTAAACATGAAGAGGGTCTTTTCACTATTATCTATTGTACATAGTTTTTTCTTAAACTTCCATGATTTCTTTTTCTTTATCTTTCGTCACGTCATCAATTTTAGCGACATATTCATCTGTCAATTTTTGGACATCCTCTGTTGATGATCTTAATTCATCTTCAGTGATCTCCCCATTTTTCTCAAGCTTTTTCAAATCATCGTTTGCATCACGACGAACGTTACGAACAGCTACTTTTGCTTCTTCTGAGTATTTTTTTACTACTTTCACAAGCTCTTTACGTCTTTCTTCTGTCAGCGCAGGAATCGCAATGCGGATCACATTTCCGTCACTTGTTGGCGTGATGCCAAGATCAGACTTTTGGATCGCTTTTTCGATATCACCGATTGCTGTTTTATCGTAAGGTGTGATAATCAGCATACGTGCTTCTGGCACTGTGATTGACGCAATTTGGTTAAGAGGTGTTTGTGCACCGTAATAATCAACTGTCACTTTATCAAGCAGTGAAGCATTTGCACGGCCTGCACGAACAGTTGCAAGCTCACGTCCGTATGCTTGTACAGCTTTTTCCATTTTTTCTTTCGTTTGGTTCAACACTTCTTTTGACACGTTATTTCCCCCTCACGATCGTTCCGATTGATTCGCCATTTACGGCACGTTTAATATTTCCTTCTTCCATAATGGAGAAGACAATTAATGGAATGTCATTGTCCATACATAATGAGGACGCAGTAGAATCCATTACAGCAAGCCCTTCTTTAAGTACATCAAGATATGAAAGCTTATCATATTTTACTGCATCCGCATCTGTACGAGGATCAGCACTGTAGACACCATCTACATTATTTTTCGCCATTAAAATGACATCTGCTTCAATTTCTGCTGCTCGAAGTGCTGCCGTAGTATCTGTAGAGAAATAAGGGTTACCTGTTCCAGCAGCAAAAATGACGACACGTTTCTTCTCAAGATGACGGATCGCTTTTCTTCTTATGTATGGTTCTGCAACCTGTCTCATTTCGATAGAGGTTTGCACTCTAGACTGAATGCCAAGCGTTTCTAGGCTGTCCTGTAACGCCAGTGAGTTCATCACTGTTGCCAGCATACCCATGTAGTCTGCTGTTGCACGATCCATTCCTAGATCACTGCCTGTCTTTCCACGCCAAAGGTTTCCTCCGCCTACAACGACTGCAACTTCAACATCAAGCTCTGCAATTTCTTTTACTTGCTTTGCAATGGATTGAATGACAGTTGGGTTAATTCCATTTCCAGCATCACCCGCTAGTGCTTCGCCACTTAGCTTCAGTACAATGCGATTATATTTCGGTTTGCTCATGATAACCTCCAAGTGTATACTATACCGTCTCTTATTATGCGTAAGAAACTGCCTTTTGTAAATCAATATCCTCTAAAAAATAGGGAACACAGTGCTTGTGCTCCCTAAAAAAGCCCCAGAGAGCTTTTCAAACATTATTTTTTCACTTGGCTCATAACTTCTTCAGCAAAGTTGTCTTGACGTTTTTCGATACCTTCGCCCACTTCATAGCGAACATAAGTTTGAACAGTTGCATTTTTCGCAGCTACAACTTGTTTCACTTTTTCATCTGGGTTTTTAACGAACGCTTGGTCAAGTAAGCAAATTTCTTCGAAGAATTTGTTTAGACGGCCTTCTACCATTTTAGCTACGATGTTTTCAGGCTTTCCTTCTTGAAGCGCTTGCTGAGTTAATACTTCACGCTCACGGTTTGCTTCTTCTTCTGACACTTGGTCACGAGAAATGTATTTAGGGTTTACAGCTGCAACGTGCATTGCGATGTCTCTTGCAAGTTCTTCGTCAGTTGTTCCGTTAAGAACAGCTAACACACCGATACGTCCGCCCATGTGCAGGTAAGAACCGAATGCAGCATTATCTTCTTTTGTGATGACAGAGAAACGACGTAGAGTGATTTTCTCTCCGATTTTCGCAATTGCAGAAGTGATATGCTCTTCAACTGTTGAACCGTTTTCCATTTTAGAAGCATGAGCTTCTTCAATTGTTGCAGGTTTAGCAGCAAGCAAATGATCAGCAAGTTCATTAAGAAGTGCTTGGAATCCTTCGTTTTTCGCAACGAAATCAGTCTCAGAGTTCACTTCTAGGATGACGCCTGTGTTGCCATCAGTTTTGATAAGAGTTAATCCTTCTGCCGCAATACGGTCTGCTTTTTTCGCAGCTTTTGCGATTCCTTTTTCTCTTAGAAGGTCGATTGCTTTCTCGATGTCACCATCAGTTTCTGTTAACGCTTTTTTACAGTCCATCATACCTGCACCAGTTTTTTGACGCAGTTCTTTAACTAATTGAGCAGTAATTGCCATTTTACATTTCCTCCTTCTATGTTAAAACACGGATTACTAGGTGAAAAAAAGGTGATAAAAGGCATTTCCCTCTTATCACCTTTTGAATAGGTTACGCAGTTGTTGTTTCAGTTTCTGTCGTTTCTTCTACAACAGCTTCTTCTTCGCCTTGTTTAGACTCAAGAATCGCATCTGCCATTTTAGCAGTTAGAAGTTTTACAGCACGGATTGCATCATCGTTTGCAGGGATCACAACATCAATTTCGTCTGGATCACAGTTTGTGTCAACGATACCGATGATTGGGATATTCAATTTACGAGCTTCTGCAACTGCAATACGCTCTTTACGAGGGTCGATAATGAAAAGTGCATCCGGAAGACTCTTCATGTCTTTGATTCCGCCTAGGAATTTTTCAAGACGCTCTAATTCTTTTTTCAGTTGAACGACTTCTTTCTTAGGAAGAACTTCGAATGTACCGTTTTCTTGCATTTTTTCAATATCTTTCAAACGTTTAATACGTTTTTGGATTGTTTCAAAGTTTGTTAAAGTTCCACCAAGCCAGCGTTGGTTCACATAGAACATACCAGAACGGATTGCTTCTTCTTTCACTGAATCTTGTGCTTGCTTTTTCGTACCAACGAAAAGGATTTTTCCTCCGTCAGCAGCAAGGTTTTTCGTGAAGTTGTAAGCTTCCTCTACTTTTTTCACCGTTTTTTGAAGGTCGATGATGTAGATACCGTTACGCTCTGTAAAGATGTAACGCTTCATTTTTGGGTTCCAACGGCGAGTTTGGTGACCGAAGTGAACACCAGCTTCTAGCAATTGTTTCATAGAAATAACTGACATTTTGTTGCCTCCTAATATAATGGTTTTTTTTCCTCCGCTTAAGTCATGTTCACATAAAACTGCGCCACGGCAGCACCTTCATACGAATCATTAAGCGTGTGTATTTAACACCAAGAAATAATATAACACATGATGGACTGACAATCAAGAATCCTTTACAGCTTTCCGCTAAATTTTAATAAAAGCTCAATTTCTGTCTTACCAGTTTTCATTTCTTTCGCTATTTCTTCTAGTGATCGCCCTTCATCATATAAGGTCTTCACTTGGTTCTCGAATGTTTCTTCTATTTCACTTTCAGAAGGCAGAGAAGCCTCTGTTTCAAGTTGTGGAACGGGTTCGTTTACCTTCTCTTCCTGCACCTCAACTTCGCTAAGGAGAGCCGACAGGTGCTCTGGTACGGGATCTTCACTTTCGACCGATTGCTGGGATTCAATTGGTGGTTGTGGCTGCTTTGGTGTCTGAAGATCCGATTTCAGCTCTTCAGCAGAAAAATCAGGGGAAGCGGCTGCCACTTTTGTTAATTTGTCATTCTCTTCTTTGACTTCCATCAAAAATGCAGCCAGGGTATTTTCCGTTTCTTCTAGAAGTTCTCGCTGTTTTTGTTCTGTTGCCTTCAGCGAATTCATTCTTGTATATAAAATAATCACAAAATAAATAAGTGCAGCATGAAGCATGAAGCTAATCAGCCATAACATATTTTTTCACTCACTAACTCTTTAAGATTGAATGGCTTTATCAAGCAGATGCTTAAGCTTGAACAAGGCCTTTGAATGAATTTGCGAAATGCGCGAGGTAGATAAATTGAGCACTTGACCGATTTCCGTTAATGTCAGTTCTTCTTTATAGAAAAGACTGATCACGAGCTTTTCTTTTTCTGAAAGCTCAGTGATTTTTTCAGAAAGCTGTTCAATTAATTCATCTTTCAGCATTTTCTCTTCTGGAGTCACAGACTTCTCGTCGCGAATCATGACTTGGACATTTTCTCCGTCTTCTTGATCATGCAGCTTCTCATCGATTGAGAGCAGATTTGCAAAGAATCCTTCATTCATCGTTGTGACAACATCTTGTTCACTCATGCCGAGTTCCTCAGCCACCTCTGTCGGCGTCACATTACGCAAATAACGCTGTTCAAGCTTTTCAATAGCCGCTTCTACTTTTTTTGTTTTTTCTCTTGATGTACGAGGCAGCCAGTCCTCTTTACGAAGACCGTCGATGATGGCCCCGCGGATTCTGAAGGATGCATATGTATCAAACTTCAGATCTCTTCCGGGATCAAATTTTTCAAGGGCATCATATAAACCGAGCATTCCTAGACTGATCAAGTCTTCTTTATGCACTGACTTCGGGAGACCGATGGAAATTCTTCCAACATGATATGTGACGAGCGGCATATAGCGGCGCATAAGATCATCTCCAGCAGCAGGGTCTTTCCACTCTTTCCATCTAGCCCATAGCGCCTGATCTTCGTAATTTAAGGATTGCATCTTTATCCCCCTATACTTCCTTAGTTATATCTTCATAATGCCTTGCTTCACAGTACGGATCTCAAGCTCTGCCGTAAGCGGATCGAATTCAATCGTACGGCCACTGTTTCCGCCTGTATCCTCACTAATAATCGGGATATGATGAAGAGACAGATGTTCTTTCACAGCTGAAACGTTTCTAGGTCCAATTCTCATAAGATCATTGGTTGACTTAAACTTAAACATTTCCGCCCCGCCAGCAAGTTTTGCCTTTAGCGCATGTTTGCGTGCGCCTGCTTTTAGGAGCAGATCAATTGTATGCTTGACACCTGTATCTGCATATTTAGCCAAGTTCTCCACCGTCCCTTTTGAAAGAGAGGAGTCTGGCAGCATAACATGGACAAGGCCTGCCAGCTTTTTCTCTTGATCAAACAAGACAAGCCCTACGCAAGAACCAAGACCTGATGTCCGAATGCGGTCCGGTGTTTTGACAAGCTGAACATCCGCAATACCAACCTTTACAACTGCCGGAATTTGCACGTTCATTATAGGTTACCTAATGCTTTGAATAGTTTTTCAAACGATTCAAAGTCTGGTAATAGAAACATATTTCCTTTCAGCTCTTGCTTATTTTGATCATCAAAAATAGATGTATCAATCACAATCGCCTGATCACCAAGAGGACTGAATTGCATTAACCCTTCACTAATGACAGCTCCGAACATATCGAGCGTGACATCTGGAACACTTGGGTAAAGCTGCAATTTTGTTAAATCGGCAAGGGCTGATAAATAAGAGCCCGCTAAAATATTTCCCAGTTCATGAAGTGCTGACGTCCCCATCTCATGTTCATGAATCGTATCAATATCAAATGCCGGATCCTGGACAAGCTCTCTTACAAATTGCTCCGCTTGCTCAAACGGCATAATGAAAAAGATTGACCCGGTTAAATCCCCTTCCATTCGCAGGAAAATGCTTGCAACGGGAAGGTCTGCACCGCCAAAGAAATCCATTAAATCTTCAAACGAGAGAACCTTGACAAAAGGAACAGCCATATCAATTTTGCGATCCAATAGGTTGGCAAGAGCAGACGCTGCGTGGCCTGCCCCGATATTACCAACCTCTCCTAAAATATCTAGCTGTTCATCTTTAATTTCGTTGAAAATGCTCATTTCACATCCCCCTTAATGAACAGGTGCACCTTGAACGCTCTTGTCGAGGACAGCACCGGCATGAATGATATTGAAAAGACGCTGATCATGCTTAATAATACCTGTCACCCATGACTGTCCTTCTTTTTCAGCTGATTCAGGAGAAGATTCTACTTCTTCCTGATGAACGGTTATGACATCATTTGCTTCATCAACAATCCAGCCGACTTCAATGTCACCAACTTGTACAATGATCATTCTTGTTTCATCTGTAATCTCGTTGTCAGTAGAACCAAGTCTGACTCTCAGGTCAATGACAGGTGTCACGACACCGCGTAAATTAATAACACCGCATATATAAGGGGCAACGCCAGGAACTCTTGTCGGCTGCTGCCATTTTTCAATGGACTTTACTTCTGATACTGAAATGGCGTATTCTTTTTTGTTTACGATAAACACAATCATCTTTTCGCCAGTTTTGATATCTGTACTCATTTCAGACCGCTCCTCTATTGTTTTTTACTTGATCAGTGCATTACAGTCAACGATGAGTGCAACTTGACCGTCACCTAGGATCGTTGCGCCGGATATCGCAAATACGTTTGGCAGATAATCTCCTAGTGATTTCAATACAACCTCTTGCTGACCAATAAATGAATCGACCACAAATGCTGTCAGCTTGTCTCCTTTACGAACAACAATGATGTGCAGTTCTTCCTCTAATTCATTCGCATTTGGTACGTGGAATTGTTTCTTCAAGTACACGACCGGTACGATAAATCCGCGGAAATCAATCACTTCACGATCATGCGTTTGCAGGATGTCACTTTTCTTAATGACAGCCGTTTCAATAATAGAAGAAATCGGAATCGCAAATGTTTCCTCTTCCAGTTTTACAAGAAGAACGGAAATAATCGATAGTGTCAGCGGAAGCTGGATCGAGAATAGGGAGCCCTGTCCCTCTGTTGAGTTAATACTCACAGATCCGCCAAGTGATTCCAGCTTGTTTTTCACAACGTCAAGACCTACACCGCGGCCTGAGATGTCAGAAATCGTGTCAGCTGTAGAGAATCCTGCTGCAAAGATCAATGAATCAATTTGATGATCTTCAAGCGTTTCTGCTTCTCTTTCTGTAATAACTCCGCGCTCTAATGCTTTTTCAAGCACCTTTTTACGGTTAATCCCGCCTCCATCATCTTCTACTTCAATGAAGACATGGTTTCCGCTATGATACGCTTTTAATAGAACCGTACCTTTTTCCGGCTTGCCTTTTTTCACACGTTCTTCTGGTGATTCAATCCCGTGATCTAGACTGTTTCTAAGTAAGTGCAAGAGCGGATCTCCAATCTCGTCGATCACTGTTCGATCAAGCTCTGTCTCAGCACCCTCAATAATAAGTTCAATTTTCTTATTAAGCTCTTTCGTCAATTGACGAATCATACGCGGGAATCTGTTAAAGACAGTTTCCACAGGTACCATTCTCATGTTCAGGATGATTGATTGCAGGTCTCCAGAAATACGTGTCATTCTTTCGACTGTGTCTGTGAGTTCGTTATTTTCTAGTTCTTTAGCAATCTGTTCTAATCGGCCTCTATCAATCACAAGTTCTTCAAATAGATTCATTAGAGAATCTAGACGGTCGATGTTGACACGAATTGTTTTTGTTCCGCCGGCAGCTGCACCGTTATTGCCATTTGCTTTTGGTGCATCATTTGCTGGCGCTTTCGCAGCAGGAACGGAGACTTCTTCTTTTTTCTGTTCAGGCTGCGCCTCTTGTTTTTCAGCCGGAGCTGCTTCATCAAATGCGGAGACTTCAGAGATCTCAACCTTCTCAACCTCTGAGATCGCCGTGACGATTTTCTGCACTTCGTCCATCGGCAGTTTAGAAAGATAAGAAATGCTGAATTCTGATTCGAAATCTTCTGATTCTAACAGCTCTGCATTCGGAACGGTTTTGACAACCTCGCCTGCTTCATTTAGTCTTTCAAAAATCATATAGACACGAACGGCTTTTAGTAAGCACGCTTCGCTTAATGTCACGTTGAGTTCATAGCATTTAAAGCCTTGCTCTCTCGCTTCATCAAGAACCGTTCGTTCAAATTCGTTATAATCTAAGTCATTAGCAGCTGCTGATGCATCTGCTGTTTCAACGCTAGAAGCTGCCTCAGCATGGCTTCCTGTCACATCTAGCTTTTTACTAATCTCAGTGACATCACGTTTCCCGTCTCCTCCTTCTGCAATCGATTGAACCATTGCTTCAAGATGATCGAGTGCTTCGAACATCGTATCCATTGACTCAGGAGTGACAATCATTTGTTCATTACGGATAGCATCAAACATGTTTTCTAAATGATGCGTTAAGTGAGCCATATCATCAAAGCCCATCGTTGCACTCATGCCTTTCAATGTATGAGCTGCTCTGAATATATCATTCACTAGCTGCAAGTCGGTTGGGTTCTTTTCTAAATCAAGAAGTTTTTCATTACAAGTTTGTAAGTGTTCTCTGCTTTCATCTAAAAAGATATCTAAGTATTGGTTTACATCCAACGTGTTCACGCCCTCTCTTTTTTCATGGAGCTTATAATTGCATGTGCGATGTCATCCACATGCCTTGTTTCATGTGCAAGGCCTGCTTTAATGACTGATTTAGGCATTCCGAAAACAACACATGATTCTTCTTTTTCTGCAATGACTTTCGTATGACCGCTTGCGACCATTTTTTTGACACCTTCCGTACCGTCACTGCCCATGCCTGTCATAATGACAGCGATTTTCTCGTAACCCTTTATATTGCTGATGGATTCAAATAAATAGTTAACAGATGGTTTGTGCCGGCTTTCCGTGTCTTCAGGGGACAGCCTGATAACAAGTGATCCCCCTTGGTCATGAAGTGACATATTCATTCCACCAGGAGCTATGTAAGCCACTCCATTTTTCGCGATGTCTCCATCTTGCGCTTCTTTAATCGTAATTTGTGATAAATGGTCTAACCTAGCAGCAAGTGATGCCGTAAATCCTGCCGGCATATGCTGCACAATCAATATAGGTGCCTCTATGTCCTTAGGCAGCTTCGTTACGACTCGTTGAAGTGCCCTTGGCCCTCCTGTAGATGTTCCAATAGAAATAATCTTTCGGAGTGAGGCGCCTTTTACTGTTTGCAGACGGGGTGCAGCCACTGGACTTGGCGGCTTTATCACCGGCTTAGGAGACACCTTCTCTTCAGTGCGTTTCCTTGACAGTCCTGCCGCAAGTACCCGCTCTACAATTTGCCCTCTCACTTTGTGCAAATCGAGCGAAATACTTCCCGAAGGTTTTGTCACAAAGTCGAAAGCACCGAGTTCTAAGCAATGGATGGTTAAATCTTTTCCTTGCTTTGTCTGGCTTGACACCATAATTACGGCAAGGTCGTGTTCAGCCAGAATTTGTTTTAATGCTTCTGTTCCATTTAAAACAGGCATTTCCACATCTAATGTGACAACATCTGGATTCAGTTCCTTGATCCGTTTTAAGGCATCTTCCCCATTTCGCGCCGTTCCGACGACTTCAATTTCTTGCTCAGCACTTAGAAAATCACTAATGAGTTTTCTCATAAAGGCCGAGTCATCTACTACTAGCACTCTAATCATGAGTCCACCTTCCTCCTTTTAAAAAAAGAGGACAACTTATCTATAAACGTATGCTGTTCTCTCCGTGCCTCTCTTATCTGCTGATGATATAGTGTTTCTGCCAGCATCTTAATGGTTTTACTCAGCCTTGAATGAGGCTGCTTCATATAAAATGGAATTTGTTCTGATACTGCTTTAGGAACCGCAGGATCATCAGGCACAGCGCCAGCGAATACAAGTTTTCTGTGAAGAAAACTTGTGACCACTCCTGCTAATTTCCGGTAGGTTTCAGCCCCTTCTGACGGGGTTTTACACCGGTTGACAATGATTTGCACAGACCGTTCAAACTGATGAATGGCTAAGTGTTTAATTGCGCTGTAGGCATCCATGATGGATGTTGGCTCTGGCGTAGTCACAACGACTACTTCTCCTGCTGATAAGACAAATGGCAGCTGATCTTTTGACAGCCCGGCACCCATATCAAAGAATATACAATCGAAGCCCTGCATCATTTTTTCCATCTCTTCCAAAAAGAACGACCATTGATCTTTATCTAAAGAAAACAGCTGTTCAAGGCCGCTTCCGCCAGAAATGTAATATAGGTTATCCGTTCCTTTTGTCATAGCTGCTTGGAAGGATTTTTTTCTAACGAGAACATCTAATATAGAGCTAGTCGATGTTTTCCCTAGTAAAATATCAATATTCCCCATCCCAAAATCAAGATCGATTACTAACACTCTTTTGCCTGTGCTTGCGATAGACAGTGCCATATTCAGTGTCAAATTCGATTTACCTACCCCGCCTTTGCCGCTCATAACAGCAATGGTTTTTGCCTGTCCGCTGACGTTAAGAGGAGCCGGTGTGATCATTTGACTCTGCTGAACTAGTTTTCTTAGCCCTTCTGCTTGGTCGGGCTTCATGATTGTAAAACCATCCTTGTAAGTTCACGAGGAGAACCTTCAAGAATATCTTCAGGGACATTTTGGCCATTTGTTAAAAAACCAAGTTTGATTTGAGAGTCAGCAATGATTTGAAAAATGGTTCCCATCGTGTCCGTTTCATCTACTTTTGTAAAAATGAATTGATTGATTGGAACGTGTTCAAAGCGCTTGACCATGGCTTTCATGTCTTGATACTTCGATGTAGCACTCATCACGAGAAAACTTTGAATGCTCTCATCAAATGGAATAATGTCGGTCAGCTCTTTGATATACGCTTCTTCTTTAAAGTTACGGCCTGCTGTATCGATGAAAATATGATCATACTCTTTAAAGGTCTCTTGAGCTTTTACAAAATCCTCTCTCGAATAACAAACCTCAAGCGGTGCATTCAGCAGTTCAGCATATGTTTTCAGCTGTTCAATCGCTGCAATCCGGTACGTATCGGTTGTAATAAAAGCGATCTTTTTTTGCTGCTGAATGGCCGTTTTAGCAGCCAGCTTTGCAATCGTTGTCGTTTTACCAGCTCCAGTTGAACCGAACAGTACAATGTATTTTGAAGAAATCATCGGCTCATCAGAGGTTTTAGCTGGCAGCATATCTGTCAGCAGTTGTTCAAGTTCTTTTTCTATGTGATCTTCTTTAACCGCGCCCTTTGTTAAAAGACCCTTCAGGCATTCGTCTCGAATGGCATCATCAAGACCTTGATCCTTTAGCTTTTGATCGATTGCTATGAGAGGTTCAGGCAGAATACCAGCATGCCGTTCATTCCTCACATATTCTAAAGGCTGAGTATGAGTAGGCGCTGGTTTCGCCGCTTTGGGAGCAAAGGATGGCTCTTCGGGCTGCTTTTGAACTTGTTCCTTTTTTGGTAACACTGGAAGAGGAGGCGCAGGGTTTAACCCTTTACCAGCCCTTTCCTCGAAATCTTGATCCAGCACTGCAATCACTTCGACCATTTGCTGTTTCTTCAAACCGAACAGTTTGCGTTTGACAACGGTTTTGGAATTTAAAATAACGGCATCTTTCCCAAGCTGCTGCCTGATTTGAATCGTTGCCTCCTGCATAGAATTTGCTGTGATTTTTTTCATTTTCATTAGATATCCACCACTCCGATGCTCTGTACTTCCACATTCGCTTCTAGTTCGTTATAAGATAGTACCGGTAAATCTGGGAAATATCTTTCTAACAACTGCTTCACGTACATTCTTATAGGAGGTGAGCATAATAGAACCGGCGTTTCCTGACGAAGCGAAAGCTGTTCAATTTCTCTCGCCACTGATTGAATCACACTTTCAGAGGATTCTGGATCTAACGATAAGTAGTTGCCATGCTCTGTCTGCTGAACGCTGTCTGCAATCACCTTTTCTACTCGGCCTGAACATGTCACGACTTTGAGTGATTCATCTTCTCTTGCATACTGTGCGGTAATCTGTCTTGCCAGCGCCTGTCTGACATACTCTGTTAATAAATCTGTATCAGTCGTTAATTTTCCGTAGTCTGCAAGCGTCTCAAAAATGGTGACAAGGTTTCGGATAGAGACCTTTTCTTTCAGCAGCTTCGCCAGTACTTTTTGAATATCACCGACTGCCAGCGGATTTGGCGTTACCTCATCCACTAAGACAGGATAACTTTCTTTCAGATGATCGATTAATTGCTTCGTTTCTTGGCGTCCGAGCAGTTCGTGTGTGTTTTGTCTAATCTTCTCTGTGATGTGAGTAGACACGACAGATGCTGGGTCCACAACCGT
Organism: Bacillus sp. G1(2015b); assembly: GCF_001482475.1. Lineage (NCBI taxonomy): Bacteria > Bacillati > Bacillota > Bacilli > Caryophanales > Bacillaceae > Bacillus > Bacillus sp. G1(2015b). The sequence goes on from NZ_LKIC01000004.1 coordinate 154,273, forward strand.
ATAGCCTAGCATCTCAGCCTGATCTTTTTCTGCTTCGGATATCCATTTAGCCGGCAGTCCAAAGGATGGTTCGATTGTTTCAATCCCTTCAATTGGATCATCATCAGGCGTTGGGGACATCGCTAAGTAGTGATCAAGCAGCAGCTCCCCTTTTGCTACTTCGTTCCCTTTAATTTTCAATCGGTATTCATTTGGGTTCAGTGCAATATTGTCCCGGATCCGGACGACTGGAATGACAAGACCCAGTTCGAGGGCAAGCTGCCTTCGGATCATCACAATTCGGTCTAACAGGTCACCGCCCTGGTTTGCATCAGCGAGCGGGATGAGGCCGTAGCCAAATTCAAATTCAATGGCATCCATTTGCAGAAGATGAATAACGCTTTCTGGACTTTTCATCTCTTCTACCTCTGCCTGTTCCTCCAGTACCTCTTCAATTTCTTCTTGGTCTTGTTTGTTTTTCGACATCATGTATGCGCCAAGTGCAAGTAAACCTGCGATAGGCCCTGTTAAAAGTATGCCGATAGGTGTAAACAGCCCAAGAAGGAAGATCGTGCCCGCTGTCACATAAAGCATGGCTGGGAATGCGAAGAGCTGACCTGTAATGTCTGACCCAAGGTTTCCATTAGAAGCTGCTCTAGTAACAACAATCCCTGTCGCCGTTGAAATGAGGAGTGCCGGAATTTGCGAAACGATTCCGTCTCCTACCGTTAATAGGGTAAAGTGGGAAGCTGATTCTTGAATCGACATGCCTTGCTGAAGCATCCCGATAATGATTCCAAATATAATATTGATGATGACGATGATAATACCTGCGATGGCGTCCCCTTTTACGAACTTACTGGCACCATCCATCGCTCCATAAAAGTCTGCTTCTCTCGCTACTTTTTCACGGCGATTTCTTGCTTCACTTTCTGTCAGCATTCCTGCATTTAAATCTGCGTCAATACTCATTTGTTTACCTGGCATCGCATCGAGTGTAAATCTTGCCGCAACCTCTGATACACGCTCTGCCCCTTTTGTGATAACAATAAACTGAATGATGATCAGGATAAGGAAAACAACAAGACCAACGAGGATATTTCCTCCAACAACAAATGAACCGAACGTTTCAACAACTTTCCCAGCATCTCCTGTTGAAAGAATAGAACGTGTTGTAGAGATGTTAAGCCCTAAACGAAACAGCGTTAAGAGCAAAAGCAATGATGGAAAAATTGAAAATTGCAGTGGTTCTTGCATGTTCATTGTGGTGAGAAGCACGATAAGCGCAAGAGAAATATTAATAATGATTAAAATACTTAATAAAACGGGCGGAAACGGTATGACCAGCATCGCCACAATTAAAATAACACTGAATAAAACAGATAAATCTCTTGCTGACATGCCTGTTCTCTCCTTTTAAAACCAAAAATTCATAAAATCTTTTGTTTCGTTTTATAGACGTAAGCTAAAATTTCTGCGATGGCCTTAAAGTATTCTTCTGGCACCGCTTGGTCGATGTCGACCTGATCATAGAGCGCGCGGGCAAGCGGCCTGTTCTCTACAGTCATGACATCATGTTCTTTCGCAATCGTTCTAATTTTCAAAGCCAAAATATCCGTTCCCTTTGCTACAACATAGGGCGCGTCCATTTTTTCTTCGTCATACTTTAAAGCAATGGCATAGTGGGTTGGGTTTGTAATGATGACGTCCGCTTTTGGGACTTCCTGCATCATCCGTCTCATGGCCATTTCCCGCTGACGCTGTTTAATCTTCGATTTGATGAGCGGGTCACCCTCAGATTTTTTATACTCATCTTTGATGTCTTGTTTAGACATCCGCAAGTTTTTTTCATAATCAAATTTCTGATACATATAATCAAGCCCTGCCAAGATCAGAAGAGCACCAGCAGCATACAACCCCATAATCAAGGTCATATTTGCGACGAAATGAAGGGTTTCCTCTGCTGTTAATAAAGGAAGCCGCAGAATTTCATCAAAGTGCATCCAAAGAGCAATAAATGTCGCAAAGCCAACAAAGCCAATTTTCAAAATAGATTTTAATAGCTCTACGAGGGCTCGAATACTGTATATCCGTTTAAACCCTTTGATTGGGTCAAGCTTTTCTAATTTCGGTTGAATCACTTCTGTCGAAAAGAGAAAGCCGACTTGTAAATAGTTACTGAGAACGCCTGCCAGCATACCAACACCAAGGATTGGCATAAGGAGGATCCCTGTTTCCTGAAGCAATTCCAAGAATAATTGATGAATATTAGATGTGCTAACCTTCATTAGCATGGTTGTTGAATAAAAACGTTCAATGAGCGCGATAATCCGCTCTTTCATAAAAGGCCCAATAAAAAAGAATGATAAAAAGATTAATAGAAATGAGATGGCTGTATTGACGTCGGTACTTTTGGCAACCTGTCCTTTTTTACGTGAATCCCGTCTTTTTTTCGGCGTTGCTTTTTCTGTTTTTTCACCTGCGAAAAATTGCAAGTCTAGTCTAAGCCTTGTCATCATGACGAACCACCGACCAATGCTAAGAAATTCCTCATGGTGAGTACAATCGTTTCAAATGTATTTTGGACAACACCGAAGATGACGCCCATACAGATGATGATCATAATAAAACTCACACCCATTTTAATAGGAAGTCCAACCACAAATACGTTCATTTGTGGAACTGTACGTGCCACAATCCCCAGTGCCAAATCGACTAAAAACAGACTTGCCACTACAGGTGCCGAGATTTGAAAGGCAATGATAAACATTTGGTTGAAGCTCTTTGCGATAAAGTAAGCAAAGGATTCACTGCCGAAATTCAGCGCGTATTGATCAACCGCAATATATTGAAAGCTGTAATAGATTCCATCAAGCAGCAGGTGATGTGCGTTTGTTGCCAGCATCAACAGCAATGTGACCGTATAAAAAAACTGTCCCATCAGCGGCGTCTGCGCCCCTGTTTGCGGATCGATAATATTGGCAATCGCAAAACCCATTTGAAAATCAATGAATGAGCCGGCAATTTGAACAGCGGACACCATGATGTATGCAATCAGCCCAAGCAGCAGACCGACCATTGCTTCTTTCACCGCAAGCATCATATAAAGACCGTCGATGTCAAGTGATGGTGGTTCTTTTATGGTGCTAAAACTAATGACAGCTAAAAATAGCGAGAATCCAACTCTGTGAACAGCTGGGATCGTTCTATGCGCTAAAAGCGGTACTGTCACAAAAAAAGCGGTGATCCGAATAAAAACTAAAAGAAAAGCAGGGAATAATTCTATGATTGACATCGCTGGTTAACCTGCAAATCGATCTAAATTTGAGAACAGCTCTGTCGTAAAGGACACGATTGTTGAAAGCATCCATGGACCAAACACAACGAGTCCAATGAGTACTGCAACAATCTTAGGAATAAACGCAAGCGTCTGTTCTTGAATTTGGGTTGTCGCCTGAAACACACTGACAATCAGTCCCACAATGAGTGCGAGCGCTAGAAGCGGCCCACTCACAAGCAATACTACATACACTGATCTTTCAGCCATCGTAATGACAAATTCTGAACTCATGTTTTAAGCACCTACTCTAAAAGCTTTGCAGCAAAGATTTAACTATCAAATACCATCCATCGACTAAAACAAATAACAATATTTTGAAAGGGAGTGATATCATAACCGGCGGAAGCATCATCATCCCCATTGACATCAGAACACTTGCGACCACCATGTCAATAATTAAAAATGGAATAAAGATCATAAAACCAATTTGAAATGCCGTCTTTAATTCTGAGATGGCAAAAGCGGGAACCATCGCCGTTAATGGAATATCTTTAATCGATTCAGGTGTATCCATTTTTGCGTAGCTAAGAAATAAAGCCAAATCTTTCTGTCTTGTATGTTTACTCATAAACTCTTTAATCGGCACTTCGGCTTTTTCATACGCCTGATTTAACGTGATGTCATCATTTAAAAGCGGCGTGAGCGCCTCTTTATTAATCTGTGAGAACGTGGGTGCCATGATAAAAAATGTGAGAAACAAAGCAAGTCCAACAAGCACTTGGTTTGGCGGCATTGAGTTGGTTGCAAGTGATGTTCTGACAAATGAAAGAACAATCACAATCCGTGTAAAACACGTCATTAAAATGAGAATGCCCGGTGCAACCGAAAATACAGTTAAAAGTAATAGAAGACGGACAGATGTGCTAATATTTCCTGCACCGCTGGAATTAAATAAATCGATAAACTCATTCATTTTGTTTCGGGCCTTTCTTTCTGACTTCTGATTGGGTCTTTTTCAATTCGGCTAGCTGCGCCTTTAAATTGACTGAAAAAGAAGAAGTGGTCGGCTGATCATGTTTCTTTACCTGCGATGTGAATTTTTGAACCATTTTTGGTAAATCGGTCTTACTCTCCATCGCTTCTTCATATTGTTTTACGATTGCTTCACATTCTTGTTCATCATCAATTTCTTTTAGCAGCTGGATTGAATCTGCTACGCCGACAACTAATACTCGTTTGCCCACCTTAATCAGCTGGACTGAACGGTTTTGTCCGACTGTCGTTCCGCCAATATTTTCAACATAGCGAAATGGTTTGAGTAAGCGGTTTTGCTTACCAACAAATCTCACCAATCCATAAATAAGCAGGATGACAAATAGTAAGGCACCAATCATTTTGACAAAATCCATAATGGAGACAGAAGAAGAGGGAACTTCTTCTGCCGGATTCGTTTGATTGTCAGTGGTTTTCTTCTCTGTATCCTTTTTGCTTTCTTTCTCATCTTTGAGCCAGTCATTCACTGTGCCATTCTCAGGATCTTTCGTTTCAGCAAACAGTGAGGCAGGCTGCATCGTCAAGAAAAGCATAAAACTGATCATTGCTATACATATCAAACGTTTTTTCAACAAATCTTACACCCTTTTTTAGCCTAACGTTTTATTAATTGCTTCAAGTACACGGTCTGCCTGGAATGGCTTCACGATAAAGTCTTTTGCGCCTGCTTGGATCGCGTCAATAACCATTGACTGCTGTCCCATTGCAGAACACATGATGATTTTTGCAGAAGCATCGATTTGTTTAATTTCTTTTAGTGCAGTGATTCCGTCCATTTCTGGCATTGTGATATCCATTGTGACAAGATCAGGAGATGTTTCTTTGTATTTTTCAACTGCTTGTGCGCCGTTTTCTGCTTCTCCTACTACATCAAATCCGTTTTTTACAAGAATATCCTTGATCATCATTCTCATGAATGCTGCATCATCTACGATTAATACCTTAGTAGCCATTTACTTATTCTCTCCCTGTATGTTTGTTTATTTTAAATTAGAAAGTCTTTCTGACTGGCTTAAAATGTCAGTCACACGAACACCAAAGTTCTCATCAATGACAACGACTTCCCCTTTGGCGACGATTCGTTTGTTAACTAGAATGTCTACTGGCTCACCAGCAAGTTTGTCCAGTTCAATGATACTTCCAGCTGAAAGCTCAAGAACTTCTTTCACACTGCGCTGAGTTCTTCCAAGTTCCACCGTAATGGAAAGCGGAATGTCCATCAGCATATCAAGATTTCCAAGCTGGCTTGTTGTATGCTGAGGCTCACTGAACGCTTCAAATTCGACTGGCGCCACATTTACAGGTGCTGCCGGCTTCGCCTGTCTTTTCGGCGGTGCTGCTTGCTGCGCTGGGGCAGACTGCGTTTGCGATGCTGCCAGCTGAGGTTCAGGTGTGCTCACTTGAGCTTCTTGAACAGGCTCTTCTTCATTCGCAGGGACTGTTAATTCTGCGATTAAATCCTTCGCAAATGTAATAGGATAAAGCTGCATAATATTTGAATCGATCAGTTCACCTATTGTTAATCTGAAGGATACTTTGACAAGCATTTCTTCAGCTGGAATACGGTCTGTCCCTTCTCCTTCTTTCACATCAAGTAATTCGACGCGCGGCGGAGAAATATCAATCTTTTTATTAAAGACTGTCGACATAGACGTCGCAGCAGAACCCATCATTTGGTTCATCGCTTCTTGCACTGCACTTAAATGAATTTCGCTTAAAGAAGGGTCAGCATTTGTCCCGTCTCCGCCCATCATTAAGTCCGCAATGACTGCTGCATCTGTTTGCTGGATAACAAGCAGGTTACTTGCGCTGAAGCCCTCTGTATAATTCACTTCAATAGCGACATACGGATGAGGAAATTCCTCATTCAGCTTACTTTTTTGAATCACTGTAACCGTTGGAGTTGTAATCTCCACTTTTTGATTTAATAGGGTTGAAAGTGCTGTTGCAGAGCTGCCAAATGAAATATTACCGATTTCTCCAATGGCATCTTGCTCCATTGCAGAAAGGATTGTATCAGGCTCTATATCGTCATTGCTGCCTCCTTTAAGGAGCGCATCGATTTCGTCTTGTGATAATTTACTTCCGTTATTCTCCATCTTCTTCACCTCTTATGTCGTGATCTAGAATTTGAATCGCCTGTTTCCGATTCACGCGGCCGGCCTGTCCCAAGAATTTCGGTTTATTTCCGACCATAACAGTAAGAGGCGCATTTACTGGTTTGTCCAAGGCAATACAATCACCAATTTCCAAATTCAAAAACTCTTCCACCGTCATTTCCGATTGTCCCAGCTCTGCGACTACCGGTATTTTTGCCTTCATAATCCGTTTTTCAATGGCCTTTGTCTCTTGCTGTTTTGGTTCATTTCGTTCAGACTGCATCCAGTAGTGTACAGACAGCTTCGGAATAATAGGCTCTAATACAACGTGAGGAATACAAAGGTTAATAACCCCGCTTACCTCGCCAATCTGTGTATTAAGAGAAATGACGACAACTGTTTCGTTTGGTGACACCATTTGAACAAACTGGGGATTTACCTCGAAATCTGCCATTTCAGGCTCGATGTCGGTTATGGACTGCCACGCTTCTCTGTAATTTTCCAAAGCTCCCTCAAACATGTTTGAGATAATCTTTGTTTCGATTTCTGTAAGTGATTCTGTCTTATTATGACTAATGCCAATCCCGCCCATCAGCCTGTCCATCATCGCATAGCCGATTGTTGGGTTCACTTCAAGCATGATTCTTCCTTCAAGCGGGCTGACATAAAATAAGTTTAATAATGTCATATTAGGAATCGAACGAATAAATTCTTCGTATGGTACTTGGTCAACCGAGCTGACAGTAATTTGAATATATGATCTTAGCTGCGCTGAAAAGTGAGTGGTGAGCAGTCTAGCGAAGTTATCATGAATCCTTGTTAAACTTCGAATCTGGTCTTTTGAAAAGCGCAGTGCACGTTTAAAGTCATACACTTTCACTTTTTTCGTCGTTTCTTCTTTTTTCAGCTCTTCTGCATCCATTTCGCCTGTTGAGATGGCGGATAATAATGCGTCGATCTCATTCTGGGAAAGCACTTCTCCTGACATTTCTTCACCTCCGTCGCGTTAATTAATCGCCTCTATTGCAGATTAAAGGAGGTTATATATACTTCTTTCACCTTGCCATCTTGCAAATAGTTATTCACTTTGTTTTTGACTTGTGTTTTAAAATGTTCTCTGCCTTTTTTGCCATCAAGTTCATCTGCATTCGTGTCTGATAAAATGTCGATTACAGCATCTTTTACTTGGAAACTTCTTTTCTCAAGCTCTGATTTTGCTTTTTCAGAGTCCGTTTCAATATTCAGGACAAGTTTGACAGCATTTCCTTCAGATTTTAAATTGGTGATAATCTCAGGAATTTCAACAGAAGCTTTTACGACTTCATCTGCTGTTGGCTCTTTTTCAGCTTTTGCTTCGTCTGACCCATTCAGCAGAAAAAAGATGCCTGCTCCAATTCCGACGATGGCAATAATCATGATTAGCATTACTACGACTAATTTCTTCTTCATTCAAATTCCTCTATTCCTTGATTCAATGAAATGACTTGGATTTTTCTGTAGAAAGAAATGATTTTCTCTTGAAGCTGCTCTTCATCTTCTTTCACAACGAATTTCTTTCCATTGGCCAAAGTAATGGTCGTGTCTGGAAAACTTTCGATTTGCTCGATATGGAGAGCGTTCAGCATAAATCCTTTGCCATTTAATCTTGTCACTTCAATCATATTAAGCAGAGAAGCGATCATCCGCTCCCCCTACCTCCTATCGTTTCAGATTCACAAGCTCTTGCAGAATTTCATCAGAAGTTGTGATAGTCTTTGCATTCGATTGGAATCCGCGCTGCGCGATAATCATTTCGGTAAACTCGTCTGTTAAATCAACGTTTGACATTTCAAGTTTCCCTGTTTGGATCACGCCAGTTCCTTGTTCACCAGGTACGATAGGGTTACTTGGTGCACCTGAGCTTAACGTTTGGCGGTAAAGGTTGTCGCCAACTTTGTCTAATCCTGCTGCGTTACTAAAAGATACGAGTGAAATCTGTCCAACATTTCTAGATACGTTGTTTTCAACAACCGAAATGGTTCCATCTGGACCAACACTGACACTTGAAATGCCATCTGGAATCGTTATCTTTTGTCCATCCATTCCAAGAAGGTAATTTCCATCAGTAGTGGTTAAATTCCCCTCTGAATCACGTCTAAAGTTCCCTGTTCTTGTATAAAGAACTTCTCCTTGACTTTCAATACGGAAAAATCCATCTCCATTGATATAGAAGTCGTAAGGTTCATCTGTATTTTGAGAAGATCCCGCTGACATAACTTTATCAATAGAAGATAAAGCTGAGCCTAAACCAACTTGTTTTGAGTTGATTGAACCAGAGTTGTTTGTTGGTCCACCAGAGCTTGCAATTGTCTGACTGACCATATCTTTAAACGTGATACGGCTTTTTTTGTATCCGTGTGTATTGACGTTGGCTACGTTATTGGCTACCACATCTAATTTTGTTTGGAAGTTTTTCATTCCGCTAATTCCTGAGTAAAGTGAGCGTAACATTTATTTTCCTCCTCGAATTACTTCGTTTTTTCTCCAACTGCTGTAACGTCCCAAGGGCTGATTTTCGTTCCATCTTCCAAAATAAGCAAGTATTCATTGTCTATGTTTTTAACAGACTTCACAGTGCCCGATATCTCTTTATCACCCAGCTTGCCCGATACTTCTTTACCAATCCAGCCTACATACGTCGTAAACGGATCTTGGTGTGCAACAAATGTAGACATGAGCTGATTCAGCTTAGTGATCGAATCGTTCATATTGGTTTGCTGTTCTAAAGATGAAAAAGTGGCAAGCTGCGTGACAAACTCACGGTCATCAAGCGGATTTGTCGGATCTTGGTTTTGAAGCTGTGTGAGCAAAATTTTCAAGAATTGATCTTTGCCGAGCGTATCTGTTTTCTTTTCTGCTTTTGAAGAAGTGTCTGTTTGTGCGGCTGTTCTATTCGTAGCATCAACTGTTGCCATTAAATCTCCTCCTCTTCTTCATCTGACCCAACAAGAGCATCCAGAACATCTTGGAATTCTGCTTCCTGTTCATCAGTCTGCTGGAAATTTTGTCCTTTTGGCTGCTGCTGCTTGTTTTCTTCACTAAACTGTCCAAATAACGGCTGCTCATTTGATTGAAGCGGTATATGGAAACGGTCCACTTGAACCGACATATTCGGAAGCGCCTGCTTGAGCTGCGGAAGGTGATGCTCTAACAGCTCTTTTGCTGCTTGCGTCGAGGCAGTAATTTTACTCGCATACATACCGTTTTGTTTCGTTAGCTGAATGGTAATAAATCCAAGATTTTCAGGATTTAATCGAACGGTAAACCGTCCGCTTGAATTGCCAAACGGCGTGAATTTCATTTGCTTCCACGTGTTTAGAATTTGCTGATCAACTGTTCCTGGCTTTTCATCAGTCGTTTGTGTCTGCTGAACAGGAGCCGCTGACTGCAGATGGAAAAACTGCTTATGACCTGGCAGAAGCGAGTGGGTCATTATTTTTTCAGAAGCTGGCGCAGCAGTGCTTTGTCCTTTCACGACTTCTTTTTTGATGAGCCACTCAAGAGATGCATTCCCTTTTGCCGGAGAAGCGAGAGTAGATTCTTGTTTTGGAGAGACCAGTTCCTTCAACTCTCCTAATGAAATTTTCCACTCTTTGTCAGATCCTTTCGCACTCGCCATCATATGATCGATTAACTGATTAAAGTGCTTTAGCTCACTTTGAGTCATCGAATTCAGCTTTGGTGCTGAACCCTGCGAGAAGAACTGCTCTTTTACTTGCTGAATGAGTTTCTCATCTACCCCGTTTTTCGAAAGAAAGTCGATGAAGTCTTGACCTTTTCCTTCAATATCCTGCACAAGTTTCGCATCAAAGCTGAGCGGCTGTTGATTAAGCAATTGATAGATGAAAAAGTGGACTTGTATGAGTTGTTCACTATGTTCAGAACCTGGCTTTTCAGCTTGATCACCGTATATGGAAGACTCCATTTTTTGAAATAATTCTTCAAGTGACTTGAGATCAGTTGCTTCAAGTGTTTGACCTTGTAGTGTTTGAAGCGCACTTAGTAGGTCTGCGCTCATTCCTTCTTCAGGTGATTGCATCCATTTTTCAATGATCTGCATCGCATCATTGATAGAAAGAGAGGCAGCAGCGGCTGTCTCAGCATGAACAGGACCGCTTTGGGCGCCTGCTCCGCTAAGTAATTGTTTAAACAAACCGCTGGCAGTTGCCGCGCCGCCTCCCTTTGTTCCCGAGAGACCTTGAGAAGATTGCTGTAAGGCTGCAATATCCAATAGCTTCACTTATTGTCCACCCCCATTTTCACGTTCTTCTTTTTTGGCAAGCTCTTTTGTAAAAGTTGCTGCCTTCTGAGGTGTCAATTTTGCTAAAATGTCTGTCAGTTTATTTTTGCTCAGCTCTTCAAGGATTTTTAACGCCTCTTTATCACTTAGTTCTGATAAAATTTTGGCGGATTTCCCTGGGTCCATGCTTTCATAAATGCTGGCGATCTTTCCTTTTGTCTGCTGATTAGAGGATGCCGCTGCATCAGAGGACTCCGCTGCCGAGTTATTACCTGACGTATTATTTGATGAGCTATTATTCGATGAACTGTCATTGGCTGGCGTATTCTTTGCATCATTTTCAGATGTTTTTTCAAGTGAGTTGATTTTTTGATTCAGTCTTTTAATCTCTTCATCACTTGTTTTTAAATCTTTTTGTGCAATTTCGAGCTCATTTTTTTGCTCTTTAATGGTCTTTTTCAGTTCTTTCAACTCTGCATCACTTTGATCATTAGGTGAAGATGACGTTTTTGAGGTGTCATCTGAACCAACTAAGCTGCTGATCACCGGAATGTTTTGGAGCGGTTTTTTTAGATCAAAACCTGCCATATAAAGGATCGTGCCAGTGACAATCACAAGCACAATCAATGGGATGATGACAATAAACAAGATCCATTGAAATTTCCCGCCGCCTGATTCCTTTGTTTTTTCCTTCTTAGGCATTCATCTCGACTCCTAATGTCCTTGAAACATGAATTGGCTGATAGAGATATCATCCATTTCTTTCATTTCAATTGCCTTATGTTCAAGGGAAAACTTTTCAAATTGCTTTTCTTTCATTTTTTCAAACTTTTTAAACTCAATGTTTTTTTCAGTTAAATCAGATTGTTTTTCATTCATTTGATGACGTTTCATGATCACAAGCTGCTGATAATGCTGAATGGTGTTATCTAAGTTGGTCACAAATTGCTGGTAATGACGCATTTCTTGAACACTCATTCCACTTTTCAGCTTTTCTTCTTTGCTTTTTTCCATTAGCTCTTTTTTACTCATATTTTCATAGAGTTTTTCAGCGACTTGCTCAAATGCCGAAACGGATTGTTGGTACGCTGCAAGTGACTTGTCTTTTTCACTTTCTTTCAGTTCTAAGAGCTTTTGAAATTTGTATTGATATCTCACTGTTTTTGTCAATCCTCTCTATTCATCAAACTGAGCAATAAACTCACACTGTCTTCAATAGATACAGCCTCATCTACATCCTGCTTCAAAAATGAAATCAGATGAGGGTAAGCCTGCATGGCCTCATCAATATCTTTGGAGGAGCCTTTTTTATACGCTCCAATATTAATGAGGTCTTCAGCGTTTTGATAAGTGGATAAAAGCTGGCGGAACCGGTTAGCCGCTTCCTTGTGATCATGACTTGCGATATTGCTCATGACACGGCTGATACTTTTCAAAATATTAACAGCGGGAAATTGTCCTTTGTTGGCTAAAGCACGATCAAGTACAATGTGGCCATCCAGGATCCCCCTCACTGTATCAGCGATCGGTTCATTCATATCGTCCCCATCAACAAGAACTGTGTAAAACGCTGTGATCGAACCAAGCTGATTTGTCCCAGTTCGTTCGAGCAATTTTGGCAGTATAGCGAACACTGATGGTGTATATCCTTTTGTTGTTGGCGGCTCGCCAGTTGCAAGACCTATTTCCCTTTGCGCCATGGCAACCCTCGTAACAGAATCCATCATGAACATGACATTTTTGCCTCTGTCTCTGAAATATTCCGCAATGGCTGTTGCAGTATAGGCAGCTTTCAGTCTCGTCAGAGCAGGCTGGTCAGAAGTTGCGACGACAACAATTGATCGCTTCAGTCCTTCAGCACCTAAATCCTTTTCAATAAACTCACGAACTTCACGGCCACGCTCTCCAACAAGGGCAATCACATTGAGGTCTGCTTCTGTCTGCTTTGCAATCATCCCCATTAAGGTACTTTTTCCAACACCACTTCCGGCAAAAATCCCGATCCTTTGACCAGTGCCAACTGTGAGCAGACTATCAATGACTCTAACGCCGACACCCATCTTTTCTCGAATAGGCGGTCTGTCCATCGGATTTGGGGGTGATTGATCTGTCGAAACAGGTGCAAGTCCTTTCGGAAGCATACTGCCATCAAGCGGATCACCGAAGGCATCAACGACTTCACCAATTAATCCAGTCCCTACTTTGACCTTCAGCGACTCACCCGTCGCTTCCACAAGACTTCCTGGTGAAATATTGGATGCTTCTACATAAGGCATGAGCAGAATGTTTTCATCTCTAAACCCTACGACCTCTGCTTTTATCGGATGGTGCTTGCTCCCTTTTTTATGAATGAGGCACACGTCACCGATCGAACTCTCCGGCCCCTTAGATTCAATCATCAGCCCAACCACTCGGTTGACTTTTCCAAATCGTTTATAAGGATCAGCGGTTTCAATCGTTTCTTTTAACACATCCATTTTCATTTGTGATCACCTGAATCAATGACTTCTAATAATTTTTCTTTCAGCTGATTCAATTGGGTATCAACACTCGCTTCCACTTTTCCAAAACTTGTTTCTACGTAACAAGTTCCTTTTGGCGCTTTTTCATCCGAGTAAATGGCAAGATGTGTATCCTTTTGAAGGATTCTAATCAATTCGTCTTTATATTCCATCACATGCTCGTAATGTTCAGGGTCAACATAGATGGAAATATCGTTATATTCTTTCACTTCTGAAATGACCTGCTTCACAAGAGCCAAAAATTGATCTTTCGTCTCCTCAGCTGCATTCCAAACGCGTTTAGCGAGTTCAAAAGCAAGTTCCACAATTTGCTCAGCAGAGCTTTCAATTTTTTCTTCGTAGTCCTGCCTTGCAAGACCGGCGATGTCATTTGCTTGATCAAGAATAGCTTGGTACTGCAAATTCGCATCTGCTTCGCCCTTTTGAAAGCCGTCTTGATAACCTGCTTGTTTCGCTTCTTCAATGAGCTGTATTCTTTCTTCTTCAAAATCAGTTCTGCGCTGATTGATTTCAGCCATTGTTTTTTCCAGCTCACTGTTTGCTTGTTCTAATATGCGGCTCGCCTGATCTTCTGCATCACTAAGTACAAGCTGTGATGCTTCGGTTTCATTGACAAGCTCTTCTTCGTGATGTTCTCTTTTAAACTCCACTTGCTGTAAAGGAATCGTTTGCCGTCCTTGTTCAGGAATAACAGATGTTTCATGTTTGATAATCCTAGACAATGATATCGTCTCCTCCGCCTCGAGCTATGACGATTTCTCCAGCTTCCTCAAGTCGTCTTACGATGCTGACAATACGGGTTTGTGCTTCCTCGACATCTCTAAGCCGGACAGGCCCCATAAACTCCATTTCTTCCTTGAATGTTTCGACCATCCGCTGTGACATGTTGCGGAAGACAATTTCTTTGACCTCTTCGCTTGCCACTTTGAGTGCGAGCAATAAGTCATCATTTTCAACATCTCTGATGACACGCTGAATCGCTCTGCTGTCAAGAGTGACAATATCTTCAAAGACAAACATACGTTTCTTAATTTCATCAGCAAGTTCAGGATCTTGAATTTCAAGTGTGTCTAATATGGTCTTCTCCGTAGCACGGTCTACACCATTTAGCACTTCCACAACCGCTTCGACTCCGCCTGTTTGCGTGTAGTCTTGCGTAAAGGTTGAAGACAGCTTTTGTTCAAGAATGCGTTCCACCTCATTGATGATCTCTGGAGATGTGCGGTCCATTAAGGCAATACGTCTTGCAACCTCAGTTTGTACTTCCTCGCCTAACTCAGATAAAATTTGCCCAGCCTGCACTGGATCCAGGTAGGAAAGGATGAGCGCAATCGTTTGTGGATGCTCATGCTGGATAAAGTTTAAAATTTGTTCTGGTTCAGCCTTTCGAGCAAAATCAAATGGTTTTACTTGAAGAGAGGAGGTTAACCGGTTTAAGATACTGTCCGCTTTGTCCTCACCAAGCGCTTTTTCAAGCACTTGTCTTGCGTACAAAAGACCGCCCTGCGATATGTAGTCCTGCGCGATGGCAATGCTGTGAAACTCTTCGATGATTTCATCTTTTTTAGCAGTATCTACACTTCGTACATTGGAAATTTCTAATGTTAATTTTTCTATTTCGTCTTCAGACAGATGTTTGTATACAGATGCTGACACGTCTAGCCCTAAGGAAATCATTAGGATTGCTGCTTTTTGTCTGCCTGTTAGTCGATTTGGATCTTTTCTCGACATGTGTATTCCTCCTAATCCTCGGACAGCCAGCTGCGTAGCAATTTAGCAAAGTCTTCTGGTTTTTCTTTTGCCATTTTTTCAAGCTGATTTTTTCTCACCATTTCTTCTGTTTCTGGTTCAGTGTCGATATCAGGAACATCGATTGGTGTACGTTCATCAAACTCAAACTCTTCTTCCTCATCTCTTCTACGCTTACGTACAAGAAGAATGATAAGAGCGATAATTGCAAGTAGGAGCACACCGCCTACAATATAAACCCAGATTGGAATATTGTTTGAAGGGTTATCTGCCGCAGTTTGCTGTTTACCGTCTAATTTTGATACTGATAAAACGATTTTGTTATCTAAGTCTGCTTGAGTGAGCGCTTGACCATTTGTGTATTCTTTATCAATCGATGTGCTAATGATCGTTGAAAGAATCTTTTTGATATCATCTTGTCTTTCAGCTGTTAAAGAGTTTGCATCGTTTGCAGTTGGTGGTTCGACCAACGCTTGAATGCCAACATCTCTAATTTTATAAGGGCTTTCTTTGATATCTTTATGAATGCGGTTGACTTCATAATTGATACGATCTTCACTCTTTTCGTAATCTCCGCTTCCATTCGCTCCATCGGCACCTTGATAATTTGTGACATCATCGTCACCTGTTCCAGCGGTGCCTCCAGCTGCTGCTCCATTGCCTGAATATGTTTCAGCAATCTTTTCAGCGCTGACAGCAATCCCCTGCATGTTTTCTTTATCAACAGGTTCTACAAGGTCTTCTTTTCTTTTTTCTTCAGTAAAATCAATGTCTGTTGTGACCGATACAGCCACTTTATCTTGACCCATCATTGTTCCGAGCAGCTGCTGAATTTTTCTTTGAAGATTCTTTTCGATTTCTTCTTTTTTCTGCTGCTGTGCATCCATTCCACTTGCATAAGAATCGGAACTGGTGTTTAAGTCGTAGTAGTTGGAATCTTGGTCCATAATGACAATGTTTTCTGTTTTTAAATTCGGCACACTTTTTGAAATAAGATGATAAAGGCCTTTTACTTGCTGCGGCGTAAGCGTGTAGCCAGGCTCAACTTGCAGCACAATGGATGCTGATGCATTACTTTGCTCTTCTCCAACAAAAACGGAATCTTTTGGCAGGTTAATCATCACTTTTGAATCTTTAATCCCATCAATTGTGTTGATCAGATTGGATAGTTCTGTCTGAGTTGCGTCTACTTTCAGAACATCAAATTCATTATCTGTTAAACCGAAGCCTGAATTGTTTGCAAAGAAGGAATAATCAATGTTGCCTGTCTTAGGAAGCCCTTCAGATGCGAGTGTTACTTTTAAAGAGTCTGCTTGCTTTTCTGGAACGAGAATCGTTGTTCCATTGTTTGCAAGTTCCGATTTAACGTTTTTGCCATCTAGTTCCTGTTTGATTTGTCCAGCTTCTGCCTCAGACAAGTCTCTAAAGAGCGGAACCATTTTTTCAGAAGAAGCAAAGATGCTAACAACCGTAATAATGATTGCTAGGGCAGCAACGCCGCCAATCATGAGTATTTTTTGTAATTTTGATCGATTTCGCCAAAACTCAACTGTTTTTGTTCTTAATTGCATTAAAGTACGATTCATCTTAACCCCCGGTCATTCCATTCAGTCTTTTTTTGTCCACCAGCACCTCCTACATCTGCATTCTCATAATCTCTTGGTACGCTTCGACTGCTTTATTTCGAAACTCTGTCGCAGCTGTGAGTGTGACACTCGCTTTCTGCGAGGCAATCATGACTTCATCGAGATTGACATCTTTTCCTTGTGCAAGCGCATTTGTATACTGGTCTGATTTCAGCTGTGATTGATTTAAAGCCTCAATGGAATTTTTCAGCACATCAGAGAAATTCGTTTGACTTTTAGGTGCAGCCGCCTGCAAGGACGATGCATTCGTCAATTCACTTGCTTGCTGAGCGGTTTGAAGCTGGAAAGGAGATATTGCATTAACCAATTCTTTTCACCTTACTTTCCTATTTCTAAAGCTTTCATCAGCATGCTTTTGTTCGCATTTAGAGCAGTCACGTTTGCTTCATATGATCTTGAGCTGCTGATGAGGTCGACCATTTCTTTTAATGGATCGACATTTGGTGTTTGAACATATCCATTTTCATTGGCATCGGGATTTGTAGGATCATATTGAAGGTTGAATGGAGTTTCGTCTTCTGTAATCTTTGTTACTTTGACGCCGTTTCCTAATTTGCCGCTCGAATTCATACTTGAGTTCAATATAGATGAAAATGATTCACCTGACGGCTGTAATGTGACAAGTTTACGTCTATAAGGCTCCCAGTTGCCATCAACCTGTTTAGCTCTTGTTGTATCCATATTTGCAAGGTTTGAGGATACAACGTCCATTCTGAGCCTCTGTGCCGTTAATGCTGAGGCCGAAGCGTTCACTCCTGAAAAAATCGACATCACTTACCTCCTGTCAAAACTGTTTTAAGAGAATTAAATTTCCCGCTCATTCTTTCCACCAAAGCATTATACTGAATTTGGTTTTTAGCGAGTTCACTCATCTCTTGATCAATATCGACATTATTTCCGTTTTCTTGATATGAAGTACGGTTGCTAGAAACAACTGAATAATTAGACCCTGTTTTTGAAAAATCAATGTGACCTTGGTATGTTTTTTTAGCATCTAATTTGTTCGATGCATCATTTAGCATGTCATGGAATGCGACGTTTTTCGACTTGTAGTTCGGTGTGTCTATATTCGCGATATTATTGCTTATGACTTTTTGCTTAACATTCGCTCTGCCCAAGGCATTCTCAAGGTTGCTTATCGTTCCAGAAAATATATCCAAAACCATATACCTCCAATCATATGTATTTCATTCCATTTAATCATGTCGAGATTTGTAAAACCATATGTTCATTGTAAGAAATAATAGGATTAAAGTCTATGATGTATATGTAAAAAAAACTCGTAATATATATCTATTTTACGAATAGGTATAAAGACCTAGATTCAAAGCACTACAGATTTGTAAGGGGTTTCTTGGAAAAAAGAGTGACATTTTTCGGACAAATCCTCATTTTTTCACATAAAAAAACCCTTTTCAGCATTTATTTCGGCCAAAAAGGGTTTTTGATTAATGAGATTTTAAATTTTCGAGTTCAATTAAAAATTTGTTGTTTAACACTTTGATGTACGTTCCCTTCATTCCAAGAGAACGAGATTCGATTACGCCTGCACTTTCTAACTTACGTAAGGCGTTTACGATCACTGAACGAGTGATCCCTACACGGTCTGCAATTTTACTTGCGACAAGTAGACCTTCGTTTCCATCAAGCTCTTCAAAAATGTGCTCAATCGCTTCAAGCTCACTGTATGATAGAGAGCTAATCGCCATTTGGACAACTGCTTTACTTCTTGCTTCTTCTTCGATTTCCTCTGCTTTCTCGCGAAGAATCTCCATTCCAACAACTGTTGCCCCGTATTCAGCAAGAATTAAATCATCATCTGTGAATGTATCTTGTAAGCGGGACAGGATTAACGTACCTAAACGATCTCCTCCGCCGATAATTGGAACAATTGTTGTTAAACCTGATTGGAATAAGTCACGGTTCTCAATCGGGAAAGCTGTATATTCACTGTTAATATCAAGGTTTGAAGACGTTTCTGGGACATTGAATAGACTCTTTGTATATTCTTCAGGGAACTGGCGATCTTCAAGCATTTTTTTCATACGTGCATTTTCGATCTGTTGATTAATGGAGTAACCAAGAAGCTTTCCCCTTCTGCTTAATACGAAAATGTTTGAATCAATGACATCTCTCAGTGTTTCTGCCATTTCTTTGAAATTAACTGGTTTCCCCGCTGCATCTTGCAGCATTGAGTTAATAATCCTTGTTTTTTGTAGTAACGCCATAATAATGATCCTCCTAGATTACTTTATTCATTTGTTAAAGTATAAATTGACTTAAATCTTTGTTATTTGCAATCTTTCCTAGCTTCTCTTCGACATACTGAGGGGTAATGGTCACTTTCTCCATCGTAATATCAGGCGCCTCAAATGAAAGCTCTTCAAGCAGCTTCTCAAGTATGGTATGAAGCCTTCTTGCACCGATGTTATCTGTCTCCTGATTGACATGATAAGCCACTTCGGCAATCTTATGAATAGCATCGTCAGAAAATTCAAGAGATATACCTTCTGTTTCAAGTAAAGCTTTATATTGCTTTAATAATGCATTATCTGGTTCCGTTAAGATTTTCACAAAGTCTTCTATACTTAATTTATCTAATTCTACACGAATTGGGAAGCGCCCCTGAAGCTCGGGAATCAAATCTGATGGCTTTGCCATATGAAATGCACCTGCTGCAACAAAAAGCACATGATCAGTTTTAACGGCACCATATTTCGTCATCACAGTTGAACCTTCTACAATCGGTAAAATATCACGCTGAACCCCTTCACGAGAAACATCTGCAGATGATGCACCGCCGCTTTTGGCGATTTTGTCGATTTCATCGATAAAAATAATTCCTTGCTGCTCTGCTTTGTAGACTGCTTCCTGACTGACTTCATCCATATCAATCAGTTTTGAAGCTTCCTCAGCCGTTAACGCCTTTCTTGCTTCTCTGACAGTCAGCTTTCTGCGTTTTTTCTTTTTAGGCATGAGATTGCCGAGTGCATCCTGCATGTTCATACCCATTTGCTCCATACCCGAGCCTTGAAGCATATCAAACATGGAAGGCTGCTGTTCTTCTACTTCGATCGTGACGTAATGATCTTCAAGTTCTCCCATCGCCAGCTGATGAGCAATTCGCTTTCTTGTCGATTCGAGTTCCACTTCTTCATTTGAATGATCTCGATCACGGTCATCTTCATCTGAACCGCCAAACAGCATCTCAAAAGGATTTTTTACAGACTGGCTTTTTTTCTTACCAGGAACAAGTAAATGAACAAGACGTTTATTTGCTTGTTTTTCTGCTTCTTCTTGAACATCTTTCATTTTTTCTTCTTTGACGAGTCTAATCGCTGTTTCAACTAAATCTCTCACCATTGACTCTACGTCACGGCCAACATAACCCACTTCAGTAAATTTCGTCGCTTCCACTTTAATAAAAGGCGCACCAGAAATTCGAGCAATTCTTCGGGCAATTTCTGTTTTCCCCACACCTGTAGGGCCGATCATTAAAATATTTTTAGGAACGACTTCATCCTTTAGCTTATCATGTAAAAGACTTCTTCTGTAACGGTTTCTTAAAGCCACCGCCACTGCTTTTTTCGCATCAAGCTGACCAATGATGTATTGATCAAGCTTTTCAACTATCTCTCTTGGGGTGAACGGCTTTTTCTCCATACGTCTCATGTCCTTTCTATTCAAGCTCTTCTAAAGTGATTTGATCGTTCGTGTAGACACAGATTTCTCCGGCCGTTTCAAGAGCGGCCTTTGCAATTTCTCTCGCTGAGAGATGATCACCTGCATGGGTTTTGAGTGCTCTCCCTGCGCTAAGGGCATAGTTGCCGCCTGAGCCAATGGCCAAAATCCCATCATCTGGTTCAATGACCTCTCCAGTTCCAGAGACGAGCAGGATGCTTTCTTTGTTCATGACGATGAGCATGGCCTCAAGCTGCCTTAGCATCTTGTCACTTCGCCATTCCTTCGCTAGTTCTACGGCTGCCCGCTTTAAGTTGCCACCATATTCTTCAAGCTTTGTTTCAAACTTTTCAAAGAGTGTAAACGCATCTGCTACTGAACCTGCAAAACCTGCAAGCACCTTGCCTCCGAAAAGACGACGCACTTTTTTTGCTGTGTGTTTCATCACGACAGCCTGCCCGAAAGTAACTTGACCGTCGCCAGCCATTGCACTTTTTCCTTTATGTTGAACGGCAAAGATGGTTGTTGCATGAAATGATGACATGAAAAAACCTCCTTTTAGGATCGTTTAAAAGCCCTTGGGTGATGAGACATGTACGTGTTTCTTAAAGAATCTTTTGATACATGCGTGTACACCTGTGTAGATGATAAATTTGAATGACCGAGAAGCTCTTGAACACTTCTCAAATCCGCCCCCTCGTTTAAGAGATGCGTGGCAAAGGTGTGCCTTAACATGTGAGGATGGATATGTAATGTACCTGACGCCTTTTTCATTAATTCAGTGAGAATGAATCGAACACCTCGGTCTGTAAGAGGCGCCCCGCGCTGATTCAAAAACACATGTGCATCAGCGCGGTCTTTCCCCTTAGATTTCAGCTTCTGCCTTCCATCCTCTAAATAAGTAATGAGCGCTTCATGAGCATATGACCCGAAAGGAACATACCGCTGCTTGCTGCCTTTCCCATGAACAAGCACTGTATCCATCGATAAATCAAGATCAGATTCTTTTAATGAACATAACTCACTGACCCTCATACCTGTTGCATAAAGAAGTTCTAAAATGGCTTGATTTCTTTGCCCAAGCGGTGTGCTGACATCAGAAACTGTAAAAAGCTCTTTTAGTTCCTCCTCATACAAAAATGAAGGAATCCGCTTATCCTGTTTTGGTAAGCTAACGAGTAAAAAAGGATTTTCTTTCACAAGCTGTTCTCTTAATAAAAATTTATAAAAGCTGCGAAGCGCAGAGACTTTCTTACTAATCGTTCTTCTTGTCAGGCCTTTTTCATAAGCTTCTGTTAAATAAATTCTCGTATCTTGATAGGATACCTCTTCAAAACCGTCTATTCCTTGAATGTTCATAAATCTGACAAACTCTTCAATGGCTTCTGTATATCCTGAGATCGTTAAAGCTGAATAGTTTTTTTCAATTTGCAGATATTCAATGAATAAGTGGACAAGACGCTGTTTATTCGTCATTTTTACACCTCTTTAAGGCTTTTAAATGGTATCACATATCTTGCTTTCCGTGCAATGTTTTACTACAGAGATTTCGAAATAGTTTGAATAGTTTCGATTGCGCGCTTAGCGTACTCTGCATAACGTTCTTGTTTGTTTTTAATTCGTACACCTAGATCTTTCAGCAAACCAAAATTCGCATTCATCGGCTGGAAGCTTTTCTTGTTTGTCGACGTGATGTAATAAGCCATACTGCCAATCGCCGTTTCCTCAGGAAGTGTCACAAGCTCTTCCCCTTTAACAAAACGAGCGGCGTTAATGCCAGCCACAAGTCCGGAAGCTGCAGACTCGACATACCCTTCAACGCCTGTCATTTGTCCGGCAAAGAATAGATCATCTCTATTTTTAAACTGATAAGTCGGTCTTAAAAGGCTTGGCGAGTTAATAAATGTATTACGGTGCATTACCCCGTAACGAACAATCTCTGCTTCTTCAAGGCCTGGAATCAAACGGAATACTTCCTTTTGATCGCCCCACTTTAGATGTGTCTGGAAGCCAACGATGTTATATAAAGTACCTGCTGCATCATCCTGTCTTAATTGAACAACAGCGTAAGGTCTTTTTCCTGTTTTCGGATCTTCCAGTCCTACTGGCTTCATCGGGCCAAACAGCATCGTTTTCTTTCCTCTTTTCGCCATGACTTCAATTGGCATACAGCCTTCAAAGAAGATTTCTTTTTCAAATTCTTTTAATGGCACAGTTTCAGCAGAAATGAGCGCCTCATAAAAACGATCGAATTCTTCTTCTGTCATTGGACAGTTTAAATATGCGGCTTCCCCTTTGTCATAGCGTGATTTCAAATACACCTTATCCATATCAATGCTATCTTTCTCTAGAATAGGTGCCGCTGCATCGTAGAAATAGAGATATTCTTCTCCTGTTAACGATTTTAATTCTTTTGAAAGTGCTTCTGATGTCAGCGGGCCAGTCGCGATAATTGTCGGACCTTCTGGAATGCTTTGCACTTCTTCTTGAAAGACCGTAACATTCGGATGATTTTTCACGCGATCTGTCACGTTTGCTGCAAATTCATGACGGTCTACTGCAAGCGCGCCGCCTGCAGGAACTGAGCTTTCATCTGCTGCTGCGATAATGGCTGAATCTAAATGACGCATTTCTTCCTTTAATACACCTACTGCATTCGTCAAAGCGTTCGCACGCAGTGAGTTGCTGCATACAAGCTCCGCAAATTTATCTGTGTGGTGAGCCGGCGTTTGTTTCACAGGTCTCATTTCGTATAAATTGACTTTAATTCCTCGTTTAGCGATTTGCCATGCAGCTTCACTTCCAGCTAAACCGGCTCCGATCACATTTACAAATTGACTCATTGGACAACTCTCCTATTTCGTAAGTTCTGTTTGATGACATAAAAAAGCAGGTGAACAAGGTTGCTCACCGCTATTTTTGTTGTTCCTCTTTATAATCACAGTTCACACATTGAACTTGAACGCCTTTTTTCAGCTTTTTCTCTACAAGCATATTTTCGCATTTTGGACACTTTCTTTCAATTGGTTTGTCCCAAGAAACGAATTCACACTCTGGAAAACGATCACAGCCGTAAAAAATGCGGCGTTTCTTCGATTTTCGTTCAACGATGTTTCCTTCATGACATGACGGGCATTTGACACCGATATCTTTGACAATTGGTTTTGTGTTACGGCAGTCAGGAAAGTTAGAGCACGCCATGAACTTGCCGTATCTACCCATTTTGTACACCATCGGATGTCCGCACTCTTCACAATCAACACCTGCGTATTCCGGCTCAATCTCAACTTCTTGCATCTCTGCTTCAGCTTTTTCTACCCGTTTTGCAAAGTCTTGATAGAAGCTGTCGATAATACGAACCCATTCGATCGTACCTTCTTCAACACTATCAAGTTCCTTTTCCATTTTCGCTGTAAATTCAACGTTAATGATTTCAGGAAAGAATTCGATGATTAAGTTGAGTACAATTTCTCCAAGCTCTGTCGGAGTAAATCGTTTATTATCAAGCGCGACATAACCGCGCTTTTGAATCGTATCTAATGTTGGTGCATACGTAGATGGACGGCCTATACCGAGCTCTTCAAGTGTTTTGACCAGTCTTGCCTCAGTGTAGCGCGGAGGCGGCTGTGTGAAGTGCTGTTCAGGTTCGATATCTTTTGAAAGAACTGTATCCCCTTCTTTCAAATCAGGAAGCATTTTGTCCTTTTCCTCGAGCTGGTCGTCCTTTCCTTCTACATAAACCTTCATAAACCCAGGGAATTTCACTTTACTTCCATTCGCACGGAAAGTAAGACCATTATGATCAAGATCCACACTCATTGTATCAAGAACAGCCGGCGCCATTTGGCTTGCCACGAATCGTTCCCAAATCAATTTGTACAGGCGAAGCTGATCACGGCTTAGCACATGCTTGACATCAGCCGGTTTTCTTAACGTAGAAGTCGGACGGATGGCTTCGTGAGCATCTTGTGCGTTTTCATTCTTTTTAGCCGTTCGTTTTGTTGTATTTAAGAAATTCTTGCCGTACGTCTGATCAATGAAAGCAGATACTTCTTCAATCGCCGTATTTGAAATACGTGTTGAGTCCGTTCTCATATAA
This sequence comes from Bacillus sp. G1(2015b), assembly GCF_001482475.1. Taxonomy (NCBI): domain Bacteria; kingdom Bacillati; phylum Bacillota; class Bacilli; order Caryophanales; family Bacillaceae; genus Bacillus; species Bacillus sp. G1(2015b). The sequence continues at coordinate 178,660 of NZ_LKIC01000004.1, forward strand.
GTGATGAGACCGACTGTACCTTCTTTACCAAGATCAATTCCTTCATATAATTGCTGTGCAATCATCATCGTCTTTTTTGCACGGAAGTTTAATTTTCTTGCAGCCTCTTGCTGTAAAGTAGAAGTCGTAAACGGAACAGCTGGATTACGTTTACGTTCTTTTTTCGTTACTTTCTCTACAGAGAATTTGTTTCCTTTTAATTTCGAAAGGATTTCTTTTACATCTTCTTTTGTTTTCAGTGGATGCTTTTTCCCGTTGAGGCCAAAGAAACTTGCTTCGAAGCTTTCTTTTCCTTTGAGGAATGTACCGTCAATTGTCCAGTATTCTTCTGGTTTAAATTCATTAATTTCATTCTCGCGATCAATAATGAGTCGGAGTGCAACTGATTGAACACGGCCAGCACTTAAGCCCTTTTTCACTTTCTTCCATAAAATCGGACTGATTTTGTATCCAACGAGACGATCTAAAATTCGTCTTGCCTGCTGTGCATCAACTAAATCCATATCGATCATACGAGGATGCTTAAAGGAATCTTTAATCGCATCTTTTGTAATCTCGTTAAAAACAACACGGCAGTCAGAAGAGAGGTCAAGGTCAAGGCTATGTGCTAAATGCCAAGCAATCGCTTCTCCCTCTCTATCGGGGTCAGCCGCGAGAAAGACTTTCTTTGCTTTTTTCGCCGCTGTTTTTAATTCCTTTAAAACTGGGCCTTTCCCGCGAATCGTAATATATCTCGGTTCGAAGTCATGCTCAGTGTCAACACCGAGCTGACTTTTCGGTAAATCCCTTACGTGCCCCATTGAAGCCTTTACTTTATACTTTTTTCCTAAATAACGCTCAATCGTTTTCGCCTTTGCTGGCGACTCAACGATGACTAAATAATCAGCCATACTCAAAATCCCCCTTAAGAGGTGTTCTCTCTTTATACATTTCACAATTCATATTTATGTTAATTGCACCTATCTAACAGGCAATCGTTAAAAATTCTTTATGATGAACATCATTATAAACACGAAAAACAAAGTGTAAACTTAAATCCTCACTATTATTAAATATTCCGATGTCTTTTGTCAAACGATATTTTTATGAGAGTTCAGTATATTGAACGCTGCGGAAGGAGAATTCCTCTAAAATATCCTTTGTGGAATGAACAAGCTTTGCCCCCTGCTGAATGAGTCTTGCCGGCCCTGTGGAATTAGGATCAAAGATGGACCCGGCAACCGCAAATACTTCTTTTCCTTGCTCAAGTGCTTGATAGGCTGTAATAAGAGAACCGCTCTTTTCTTTGCACTGAATCACAATGGTTCCTCTCGTCAACGCACTAATTAAACGATTTCTCATTGGAAAATGCCACTTTTCTGGTTTGACATAAGGTGGATGCTCTGACAAAAGCAAATGATGCTCGCCCATGTATTGAGCCATTTGCGCATGCTCTTTTGGGTATAAATGCTGAAAGCCGCCGGCTATAATGCCAATCGTTTTCCCTTTTTTCCTGATGCACTCTTTATGTGCCAGTCCATCTATTCCTTTAGCTAGCCCACTAACAATCATCCACTCTTCTTTGACAAGCTCACCAACAATTTTTTTCACACATGCTTCTCCATAAGATGATGGAAGTCGCGTGCCGACTACACCTAAACTTTTCTCTTCATTTAAATATGATACGTTTCCTTTTAGGAATAACACAGGGGGAGGATCATAAATATTTTTTAGTGTGCTTGGATATAAGGGTGATGTGATGGGAATCATGTGAATGTTTTGCTTTAAATAGGCTTGAACGATGTGTTGAAAAATGGGGAATTCATTTTCTTCAGCTTGTTTTAAGCGGGTAAAGTCGATCGTTTGTAATGCTCGATCCTGTTTAAAATGATGTGTTTCTTCATTTATATATAGCTCAGGATCGACTTTCCACCATTTTGTAAGTAATGAGGGTGAGATGAGGCCTTTTAAGCGGTGAAAAATCATTCTTTCGGACACGTTGTACATACCATTCCTCCAGTTTAAGATAGAAAGAAGAAGACTTGTCAAAGAACAAGTCTTCTTGTGTCATTAATGCGTTTTACAAGCTTCGAAGAGATTCTTCTCTTTTAATACTTTAATCAACGTTTCTCCCATGACAGATGGTGTTTCTGCCACTTCAATACCACATTCACGCATTGTTTTTACCTTTTCATCAGCTGTTCCTTTACCACCAGAAATAATGGCACCAGCATGTCCCATACGTTTTCCTGGAGGCGCCGTTTTACCGCCAATAAAGCCTACGACTGGTTTAGTCATATTTGCTTTTACCCATTCAGCTGCTTCTTCTTCAGCAGTACCGCCGATTTCACCGATCATAATCACAGCATGCGTTTCAGGATCTTCATTGAATGCTTTTAACACATCAATAAAGTTTGTCCCATTTACCGGGTCACCCCCGATGCCAACAGCTGTCGATTGACCAACGCCAGCTTCTGAAAGCTGATGTACCGCTTCATATGTAAGCGTTCCAGAACGAGAAACAACACCCACATGGCCTTTTTTATGAATGTAGCCAGGCATGATACCAATTTTACATTCTTCAGGTGTGATGACACCTGGGCAGTTTGGTCCAACTAGTCTTGTTTTCTTACCTTCCATGTAACGCTTCACTTTAACCATGTCCAGAACTGGAATATGTTCTGTGATACAAATGACGAGATCGACTTCTGCGTCAACAGCCTCTAAAATGGCATCTGCCGCAAATGGTGCTGGTACATAGATAACAGAAGCGTTCGCTCCAGTTGTCTGAACTGCTTCAGATACAGTATTAAATACAGGAACTCCTTCTACTTCAGTTCCACCTTTTCCAGGTGTGACACCACCAACAATATTTGTTCCGTACTCAATCATTTGTTTTGTATGGAACAATGCGGTTGAACCGGTAATCCCCTGAACAATTACTCTCGTATTTTTATTAATAAATACACTCATTTAGGTTCCCTGCCTTTCTGCTCTACTTGACTAAAGATACAATCTTTTCTGCCCCGTCAGCCATAGACTCAGCAGAAGTGATATTTAAGCCTGAATCACTCAGGATTTTCTTCCCTAATTCAACGTTTGTTCCTTCAAGACGTACAACAAGTGGTAATGTTAAGCCGACTTGTTTCGTCGCTTCAACAACACCTTCTGCAATGACATCACATTTCATGATGCCGCCAAAAATGTTCACGAAAATCCCTTTTACATTTTGATCAGATAAGATGATTTTAAATGCTTCCGTTACTTTTTCAGCTGTTGCACCGCCGCCAACATCTAGGAAGTTTGCAGGGTCCCCGCCGTAATGCTTGATGATATCCATTGTAGACATCGCAAGACCTGCTCCATTGACCATACAGCCAATATTTCCATCTAGAGAAATGTAGCTTAAGTCATATTTAGATGCTTCAATTTCTTTTGGATCCTCTTCATCAAGGTCACGGTATTCTAATATATCTTTTTGTCTATATAAGGCATTGCTATCAAAGTTTAATTTTGCATCAAGTGCCATGACTTTTCCATCGCCTGTTACAACCAGTGGATTAATCTCAGCAATTGAACAATCTTTTTCAATAAACGCATTGTAAAGGCTTGTCATAAACTTAACAGCTTGGCCAACTAATTTTGTTGGAATATTAATTTTAAATGCTACTTCTCTCGCCTGATAGCCTTGCAGGCCAATCGCTGGGTCGATGACCACTTTGACGATTTTTTCTGGCGTTTTTTCTGCCACTTCTTCAATTTCAGTACCGCCTTCTTCAGATGCCATCAATACAATTCTTGATGTCGCTCTGTCCAAAACTAGTCCAACATAGTATTCCTTTTGAATATCGCAGCCTTCTTCAATAAGTAAGCGTTTTATTTCGCGCCCTTCAGGCCCTGTTTGATGTGTGACAAGTGTCTTGCCGAGTAATTCCTCTGCAAACCCTTTCACTTCATCTTTCGTTTTTGCAATTTTTACCCCGCCTGCTTTACCACGGCCGCCTGCATGAATCTGTGCTTTTACGACATATACAGAGCTCCCTAGCTCTTCTGATGCTTTCACTGCTTCATCAGGTGTAAATGCTACTTTACCATTTGGAACTGAAACCCCATATTTTCTTAGGATTTCTTTTCCTTGGTACTCATGGATATTCATTTCCCATCCTCCCAACATATGTAGAAACAAAAATTATAAAATAGACTGCGCTTTCATTTTAAAGAATAAAAAAGAGAATGTCTAGGGTTCTATGTAAAATCGTAAAATCCTTCTAAACATTCAAACTTTTATTTTATTAAAAATATAAATTTTTCAGTCAAATCACTTATTTTACCTTATTTTTTCATTTTTTGATCTAACCTGTAGATAAACGAAAAAATTTCTGCTACAGTATCGTATAACGCTTCAGGGATCTCCTCATCTAACGTTAAGTGGCGCATGAGTTCGACTAAATTACGGTCTTCTTGGATAGGGACTCCCGACTTTTTTGCTTCTTCAATAATATGATCTGCCACATAGCCGCTGCCTGTTGCAACGACTTTTGGCGCCTTTTGTTTTTCTTCATCGTAATGCAGAGCGACCGCTCTTCTAAGCGGTTTTGAATCCTTCATACTCGTAAGTCCAGCCCTTTCTCGCTGATTTTATGAAAGTGTTCATCTAGAAATTGAGACGGATCTACTGGCTCTTGTCTCTTTTTTGCTGTAATTCCCGTTAAACTGTATCCTAGAGCATTTAAATTCTCCCGAACAGCCGGAATCATCGGATTAATGGTTCCTTGCAGTTCATGAGCTGTCTCGACAGTAATGGACATGACCTTTTGCTGAATCGTACAGTCTATTAAGGTTTCTTCAAGGTTTTCCATGTTTAAATAAAACATCAGGCGGCACTGAGAAATATCAATAGAGCCATCTTTTTTCTTATGTCCCTTCAGTATAAAGGTTAAATCTTGAACACTATGTTTTGAGAAAAGAGGATAGGAAACCATCATTTGACTGACGGTTTGGTTCTCCTGCTGCACAAATAACTGTCCATTCAATCTATGAAATAATTGATCCACTTCTTTTTTAACGTGCTCTGGTAAATCAGCCTGTCTCACATCATTTAAGGTAAGCTTTAATTGGTGCAGCTCCTGACTTTTGACATCCTGGCTGCCTTTTTCAAGCAGTTTCAGCATACCAATTTCATCACGCACACCGATTGCCTTTTTCATCGTCATTAGTAAATCGAGCACATCAGTTTTATTGCTTAATGTTGGTTCAGTCTGCTGCACCGCCTGAGCCAATGCTTTCGCCTCCGGTTTCGAAAGGAATGGGAACTCTTTTTGCAGTACAGCTGCTTTTGCGTCAGGCTGAGATCCTACCTGCTGGAGTCCGTGCAGCAATGCTGTGAGCTGTTTTAAGTTGGGTTCTTGCTGCCCGTCTGCACCTTGTTTCATCAAGCTGGCCAGTATCCGCTCAATTTGCTGAAGCGGGATTTGCAGCTCTTTTGGACTTATTGACTGCTGCTGCACGTTTGTCTGAAGAACTTGGGATGGCTGACGCTCTTGAACGATCGGGGCATGGCTATTTTCTTTTTGCTTAGACGGATTGAGCTGAGTCGTTACTGGTAAACTACCGCCTTGCTTCGCCTCGCCTTCTCTCGCTGCTACAAGGACTGATAAGAGCTTTTCTGCATGGACGGCTGTCTCTGCATCTACAACTGACCGAACGGCCTGTGTAAGGGTCTGTGTAGCATCTGTGTGCTTCGGAAGCTGTGTTAATTGATTTAGCAGCGCTTTTATATCCTGATGAAGAGCAGAGGATGATTTCACGGCTAAAATAGATTGAAGTACCCCTTGCTGGATCGGTAAATCTTTCTTTAAAGCAAAGAGGAGTGCTTGGAGCCCTTTCTTCACATCAGCTCCTTGAAGCTGTTCGATCCATTTCACTGCCGTTTTTAACTCCCCTTCGTTAATGACGGACTTTTCCTTTAAAAAAGCTGTAGCTGTCAGCATGTTTTCAAGCCCATTTTTCAGTGAAAGTCCTTCTAATAGTTTGGCTGCTGCATCCTTTAACGTCTTAGGATCTTGATCAAATTGCTGAACGGGTCTTAGTTTATTGAGGCTGCCTCCGCCCTCTTGTTCAAATTGGAACCAATAAAATGCGTCTGCTTTAAGCTGGGCCGCCAGCTGCGCTTTTATTTTCGTTGAGCCTATTTGAACAAGGGCTGTATCATCTCCAAGCATTTTTAGTACTTTACCGAGAATCAGCCGATGAACATTTTCCTTCCCTTCGGTGTTTAATGGAACAGATTCAGCCGTATTCAGCCGGCTATTCAGTGCTGTATGTATATCCTCAACTCTTGTCATCACAGGCAGCCTCCTTAGATTAAAATTTATGATATAACAGATTTCACTGGCGCAAACGATAATCGGTGGATTGGGGCCGCACCATGTGTTTGAATCGCAGCCAAGTGCTCTTTCGTTCCGTACCCTTTATGTTTTTCAAATTGATACTCAGGATACTTACGCCCATACTCTTCCATCATCTGATCCCTTGTCACCTTCGCAATACATGCACCTGCTGCAATGGATGCACTTTTTGCATCTCCTTTGATGATATTCTCTTGGTGAGTTGAAAGCGGGAGTGTCATGGCATCTATGAGTAGATAATCTGGTGTATGAGTTAACTGTTCCACAGCTCTCACCATCGCCAGTCTTGATGCTTCGTAAATATTGATTTCGTCAATCGTAGCCGCATCAACAATGCCGATTCCGATATCAAGTGCTTCTTTTTGAATTAAATCATAATAAGCCAATCTTTTTTTCTCAGATAATTGCTTTGAGTCGTTTAAACCGAGCAGGACTGTATCTTCCTTTAGTATGACGGCTGCTGCCACAACTGGGCCGGCGAGCGGTCCTCTTCCTGCTTCATCTATTCCCGCAATACATGTGTATCCCTGTGCCTTTGCTTTGTTTTCAAATTGCAGCATGTCATCCCATCCCACGCGAAGTGCTTGCTGCTTTTCTCTCTCTTTGTGCCACTTTTCTATGAGTTTTTGGACACTTTTTCTCGTATCATCTTTCACAAGCTCACGAATGTATGACTCATCGCCTGCATGCTTTTCTATTAGTTCTTTTATTTGTTTCACCGTGTACATAGGCTTTTTCGCAGCCTCCTTCTTTATATCGGCAGTTTTTCGCAAAAAATAAAGACCCGCATGAGCTGCGTGTCTTTTAGCTTTCAGGCTTCTCAAAAGTGAGGGGACCAAATTTTTCTGTTCGAATATCCCGAATAATGATTTCGGTGGTTTTGTCATAGTTTATGAATCCCCCGCTCATTAGACAGCCGCGCTTAGTGCCAATTGCATCAAACAGCTCAACCGTATCTTCAGGTATCTCCGCTAGGTCATAGCGTTTTTTTAATCGCTCTGGGTAGTTCTCTTCTAGAAAACGAAGTGCATACACAGCGACATCCTGTAAGTTGATGATCGAATCTTTGATCGCTCCGGTCACCGCAAGTCTGAGTCCTACTTGCTCATCTTCAAACTTCGGCCAGAGGATTCCAGGGGTATCGAGCAGCTCTAGTTCTTTCCCTACCTTTACCCATTGCTGTGATGTCGTAATACCAGGACGGTCTCCTGTTTTGGCAATGTTCTTTTTCGCTAAACGATTGATTAAGGTCGATTTTCCGACGTTGGGAATCCCGATAATCAGTGCTCGAATGGCACGTGGTTTGACGCCTTTTGCTTTCATGCGGTCGAACTTTTCTTTTAAAATTTCTTTTGAAGTTGTGATGATCTGATTTAACCCTTGTCCATCGACAGAGTTAATAGCTAGTGACCGAACGCCTTGCTGCTCAAAATGCGCCTGCCACTCCTTTGTCATACGAGGATCTGCTTTATCTGCTTTGTTTAATAGCATGATTTTGGGTTTATTTTGAAGGATTTCTTCGATCATTGGGTTTCTAGAGGACATCGGAATTCTTGCATCGGTTAATTCAAATACGATGTCGATGAGCTTTAATTTTTCTGTGACTTCACGTCTTGCTTTTGCCATATGGCCTGGAAACCATTGAATCGTCATATGTGCACCTTCTCTCTTCTACCTGTTATCTTTATACATTGTACAAAAAAAGAGCCTGTTACAGGTAACAAGCTCTTTCCTTTGATATCATTATCGTCTGATTTCTTTGATACGAGCCGCTTTACCGCGAAGTTCACGTAGGTAGTAAAGTTTCGCACGACGTACCTTACCGTGACGTACAACTTCGATCTTAGCGATTTTTGGTGTGTGTACAGGGAATGTACGCTCAACGCCTACACCGTAAGAGATCTTACGAACTGTGAAAGTTTCGCTGATTCCACCACCACGACGCTTAATTACAACACCTTCAAAGATCTGGATACGCTCACGAGTACCCTCGACAACTTTAACGTGTACACGTAAAGTGTCACCAGGACGGAACGCAGGAAGATCAGTGCGTAATTGTTCTTTTGTGATTTCTTCAATCAAATGTTGCATCGTTTTCAACTCCTTCCAACAGATGCTCATGTCCTCTTTCTTCATTGCAGCGGAACATCGTTTTCAAACTTGGATCAGCAAGCCGTCCAAGTCACAAGTAGTATCATACCATACCTCTATGCCGTGTGCAATACAATCTAGTCATTATGAAGCTGCCAAAGCCATCTTTTTTCATCATCCGTTAATGTTTTGCAAGAATCGATCAAATCTGGCCGTCTTGTATAGGTTCGCTTCAAGGATTCTTTGCGCCGCCACTCTTCTATTTTGGCATGATTTCCAGAGAGGAGCACATCCGGCACTTTTAGTCCTTTATAATCCGCTGGCCTTGTATAGTGCGGATGCTCAAGCAGACCTGTACTGAATGAATCTTCGATGTGAGACGCTTCTTTTCCAAGCACATGAGGCAAAAGCCTGACCACACTGTCTGCAATCATCATCGCTGGCAGCTCTCCGCCTGTGAGGACGAAATCTCCGATTGAGATCTCATCTGTGACAAGATGCTCCCTGATGCGCTCATCGTAGCCTTCATAGTGGCCGCAAATGAACATAAGATGCTCTTCTTTTGCAAGTTCTTCTGCCTTCTTTTGTGTATATCTTTCCCCTTGAGGACAGACAAGAATAACTCGGGGCTTCGTGCTTGCTTTCTTCGTTAAATCTTCTACCGCATCAAATACGGGCTGTGCTTTCAGTACCATACCAGCACCGCCGCCATACGGATAGTCATCCACTGTTTTATGCTTATGATCCGAATACTCTCTAAAATTGACAACATGAAATGAAACAGCTTCTTTCTCCTGTGCTTTTTTTAAGATCGATGAGTGAAGCACACCTTCGAACATTTCAGGAAAAAGGGTTAAAAAGTCGATTTTCATTCGTCAATGAGTCCTTCCATCATTTCAATGCGAACAGTTTTGGATGAGATATCAATGTTTTTGACGACAGATGGAATATATGGAATGAGGGCATCTTTTTTGCCTTTTCTTCCAACCACCCACACATCATTTGCCCCTGGCGTAAGGATTTCTTTGATTTGGCCGATCAGCTTGTCCTCTTCATCGTATACTTCACAGCCAATGATTTGGTGAAAATAAAATTCTCCTTCGTCTAATGACCCAAGATGTTCTTTTTCTACCTTTAAGATTGACTCTTTCAGAAGCTCTGCTTCATTTAATGAGTTGATTTCTTCAAATGTGAGCAAATCAAACTGTTTGTGCTGGCGGTGTGATGCGACAGTCACTTTCAGCGGCTCTTTTTGACCCTGTTTAAAAATATAGAGCACGCTTCCCTTTTTGTAACGCTCTTCTGGGAAATCCGTCTTTGACACGACGCGTACTTCTCCGCGCACTCCGTGTGTATTGACGATCTTTCCAACATTCAACCATTCTAGCTCCATGTTCTCAATCACCCCTGACGTATTTCCACAATGGTGCCGTCTTTCACGACGATGACATTATCTTGCATTTTGTCATCCCATTTATCACCTATTTTTACTTCAACCAGTGCATCCACTTCTGTTTCTTTCATCTCACTTCCAAGCGGCAAAATATGAAGCTGCTCTACTTGAAAATCAATCTGCCTAATTTTCTCTTGCCTTTTATCGATCGCTTTTTGAAATTGAGGGATGGCTTCTTGCTGATGTGGTTCTTTTTCATGTTTTTTTAGTTGAAAATATAATTGATTGCATTCACGTTCTAGTCTTTCTTTTTTCTCCAAAAAAGTCGTTAACAGTTTGTCCTTACTGCTTTCAGTTAATACTTGCATCACGGTGACATGTTGAATGATCTGCATCTTCCTTTTTGTCCCCCTATCCGAAGGCATTTGTCCTCTACAGTATAACGAAAAATAGATTTAAACGTGTAAAAAAAGGGGAGGTCCTAAGCCCTCTCCCTTTTTAGTCAGCAATCTCAAGTTGAACTTTCTTAGAAGACTCTGCACTTGCTGAAAAAATGACTGTTCGTATCGCTTTTGCTGTACGTCCCTGCTTTCCGATCACTTTTCCGGTATCTTCAGCATTGACAGACAGTGTGTAAATCACCTGCTCATCTTTTTCTAATGAAGATACGTGAATATCTTCAGGGAAATCAACAAGTGGCTCGACGATGGACACAATCAATTCTTCCAAGGACAGCTCATTCATTATTTGCTGTTTTTCGCATTATGAAATTTTTCAAGAATTCCTTGGCTTGAGAAAAGGTTGCGAACTGTATCAGATGGTTTCGCACCATTTTGAAGCCATTTAAGCGCTAATTCTTCGTTGATTTTCACCTCAGCTGGTGATACCACTGGGTTGTAAGTTCCAACTGTTTCGATGAAACGACCGTCACGTGGTGAACGAGAATCTGCTACAACAATACGATAGAAAGGAGATTTTTTTGCTCCCATACGTTTTAAACGAATTTTTACTGCCATTTTACTAGCACCTCCGAAAATATTTCAACAAGATAGTATATTAACAATGATAAAAGGGTTTGTAAAGTGTTTTTTCTTAACAACGGTTTTATCATGTATAACCAATTACATAAATGGTAATTTAAAGCCCTTTTTCTTTCCTTTGGACATGTTGGTCATTTGCTTCATCATCTTTTTCATTTCATCAAATTGCTTTAAAAGGCGATTGACTTCCTGTACAGATGTTCCGCTTCCTTTTGCAATCCGTTTTCTTCGGCTTGCATTGATGACCTCTGGCTGTTCTTTTTCCTGAGTCGTCATTGATTTAATGATCGCTTCGATGTGATTGAGCTGCTTTTCGTCCACTTGGACGTTTTTGAGCCCTTTCATTTTACCGGCTCCCGGCATCATTTGGATCAGTTCATCAAGAGGACCCATATTTCGAACTTGGCCAAGCTGCTCGAGGAAATCATCGAGCGTGAAGCTCATTGTCCGCATTTTTTGCTCAAGCTCTTTCGCTTTATCTTGGTCGACGTTTGCCTGTGCTTTTTCAATAAGGGTCAGCACATCTCCCATGCCAAGAATTCTTGATGCCATCCGCTCCGGATGGAATGGTTCAATCGCATCAAGCTTTTCTCCTAGTGCAGCGAATTTAATCGGCGTATTGGTGACAGCTCGAATAGAAAGGGCTGCACCGCCTCTTGTATCACCGTCTAGTTTTGTGAGAACGACACCTGTTAAACCAAGCTGTTCATTAAAGCTTTTTGCGACATTGACCGCATCTTGACCTGTCATAGAGTCAACAACTAGGAAAATTTCTTCTGGATTCGCTACTTCTTTTACTTTCTGAAGTTCATCCATTAATTCTTCATCGATATGAAGACGTCCTGCTGTATCTAAAATGACATAATCATGGTGTTCTTCTTTCGCTTTTTCAATTGCCTGTTTGGCAATTTCGACAGGGCTGACTTGGTCACCTAATGAAAACACCGGCATATCAAGCTGTTTCCCAAGCGTTTGAAGCTGCTGGATCGCTGCTGGTCTATAAATATCAGCAGCCACCATCATCGGCTTGCGATTATGTTTTTTGCGAAGTAAATTGGCAAGCTTCCCAGTTGTGGTTGTTTTACCTGCCCCTTGAAGACCTACCATCATAATGACTGTTGGAGATTTTTTCGCTACAGCGATCTTACTCTCTTCTCCGCCCATTAATTCAGTGAGTTCTTCTTTTACAACTTTAATGACCTGTTGTCCAGGGGTAAGGCTTTTCATGACCTCTTGTCCAACTGCCCGCTCACTTACTTTTTTCACAAAGTCTTTGACTACTTTAAAATTGACGTCAGCTTCAAGAAGGGCAAGGCGTACCTCGCGCATCATTTCTTTTACATCTTGCTCTGACACTTTTCCTTTGCCGCGGATTTTTGAAATCGTCTGCTGCAGTCGGTCGGCTAATCCTTCAAATGCCATACTGTGCCGCCTCCTAATCTAATTTCTCAAGCGATTCAATTAAAGCTTCTGCTTCTTCCGTTTGCGCAGAATCAGCTACAAGCTCTCTCATTTTTTTGAGAAGTTCTTTACGCTCTTTAAATTTCTTAAACAAGAGCAGCTTTTCTTCATATTGTTCAAGCATCGCTTCAGTCCGTTTAATATTATCATAAACAGCCTGCCTTGATACTTCATATTCATCCGCAATTTCACCGAGGGAAAAATCGTCTAGGTAGTAAAGCGACATGTAGCTCTTTTGCTTTGCGGTCAACAACGATTGATAGAAGTCAAACAAGTAATTCATTCTCGTTGTTTTTTCAAGCGTCATGGGCTCTCTCCCCTTTGTTAAGTTCATTCCCTTTACATCAACTAAGTTTACACGGTTCTCTGCTGTGTGTCAAGTTTTTATCTTGTCACTTCATGAAGCTACGTATAAATAAAAATGCCAGCAGTTTTGCCGGCATTTTTTTGTTAGACTTGTTGATCAATTACGTCTGAGAATAATCCATACACATACGATTCTGCATCAAACTCTTGCAAATCGTCCACCTTTTCACCTAAACCGACAAGCTTTACTGGGATGTTCAGCTCATTTCGAATCGCAAGAACAATTCCGCCTTTTGCAGTACCGTCAAGCTTTGTTAAAGCAATCCCTGTCACATTTGTCGCTTTAGAAAATTCCTTGGCTTGTGCCATGGCGTTTTGACCTGTTGTCGCATCAAGGGCGAGCAATACTTCATGAGGTGCATCTGGAACCTCGCGCTCAATGACTCTCTTGACTTTCTCCAGCTCTTTCATCAAATTGACTTTGTTTTGAAGTCTTCCTGCTGTATCGCAGATGAGGACATCTGCATTTTTCGCTTTTGCTGATTGAACGGCATCATAGATCACCGCTGCTGGATCAGAGCCTGCTGTTTGTTTGACGACAGGAACACCTGAACGCTCTCCCCAAACTTCAAGCTGCTCGATCGCACCAGCACGGAACGTATCACCTGCTGCTAAAATGACGGATTTCCCTTCATTTTTCAGCTTGTTTGCAAGCTTGCCGATCGTCGTTGTTTTCCCAACACCGTTGACGCCTACAAACAAAATGATATTCAAACGCCCGTCTTCAATGTTCAGCGCAGAGATTTGTTCCTCTCCGCTATTGTAGATGTCAACCAGTTTTTCAGAAATCACCGCTTGTACTTCACTTGGGTCTTGAATATTTCTTAATTTCACTTCTTTTTTCAGCTCATCAATCAGTTCCATCACAGTTGTGAAACCGACATCAGCACCGATTAGAACCTCTTCCAGCTCTTCAAAAAAGTCTTCATCGACTTTGCGGTAGCGAGAAATCAGTTCATTTACTTTTCCTTGGAAGGAGTTTCTCGTTTTTTCGAGTCCATCTTTAAACTTTTCTGATACTGAATCGGTTTGCTGCGTAAATTTTTCTTTTAATTTCTTAAAAAAGCTCATTGGTTCAAAAACCTCCTTTAATTACTGGACAAGCTCTTTCGTTTCTTCTAGTTTGACAGATACAAGCTTAGAAACACCTGATTCCTGCATGGTCACACCGTAGAGCACATCGGCTTCTTCCATTGTTCCCTTGCGGTGCGTAATGACAATGAACTGTGTTTCCTCGCTGTATTTCTTTAAATATTGCGCAAAACGGAAAACATTTGCTTCATCAAGCGCCGCTTCTACCTCATCTAATACGCAGAATGGAACAGGTCTCACTTTTAAAATAGAGAATAGTAAAGCGATCGCTGTTAAGGCTCTCTCCCCGCCTGAAAGCAGGCTTAAGTTTTGCAGTTTTTTCCCTGGCGGCTGCGCGACAATATCAACGCCAGAGTTGAGCAAATCATTTGGATCTGTCAGCTTAAGATCGGCTCTTCCGCCGCCAAATAATGCTTGGAATACAGATTCAAAGTGCCCGCGAATTTGAGAGAATGTCTCAGAGAAGCGCTTTGTCATCTCTTGATCCATTTCTTCGATGACTTGGAATAATGTATTTTTCGCTTCTGTCAGATCATTTCGCTGCTCTGTTAAGAAGAGATAGCGTTCATTGACACGTTCATACTCGTCAATGCTGCCTAAGTTTACTGTTCCAAGCTCTTCAATCGCTAGTTTGATCAGCTTCACTCGTTTTCTCGCTTCATCTGGCGATAACGTCAACTGATACATCTCTTTTGCTCCTTCAAACGAAAGAGCATATTCATCGTTCAAATAAGCAATCAGGTTATCGAGCTCGACTTCCATACGGCCTAGCTTAATCTCTTCATCTTTTAAGCTTGTAGTGAGCTGCTTGTATAAACGCTTTTGTTCTTTAAGTTCACGTTCAGCGAATTCTAATGTTTCAGAAAGAGCAAGACGCTGCTTACGCCGCTCTGAAATGAGTGCGGTTGTTTTGTTTTTGTTTTCCAGCTTCTCTTTCGCCGCTTCTTCCAGTTGTTCGGCTCCGCTTGAACTAGATGACATTTCACTTGTTAAGAGTGACAGATCTTCTTTTGTTTCCATCAGCGTCTGTTCAGCCTCTTCTAATTCAGCCATTAAGCTCGAAAGCTTTTCTTGTTCATTGGCTAAGGACTGATCTTTTTTCGCCAGCGAGATTTTCAGCTCTGTTAATTCGGCAGAAATGGTTTCTTTCGTTGAGCTTTGCGTCTGCTTACGCTTTGTTAATATATTGATTTCTTGATCAAGAGTCGTCAGTTTCTCACCTATAGAGGCTTCTAGAGCGACCTGCTTTTTGTCCTTATCCGCGAGTTCAGTAGAACGCTGCTGCAACTCTTCTTTTTCTTGATCATAGAGTTCAAGATGAGCATTGATATTTTTTTCTGCGACTTGCAGTTCGTATAGCTTCCCTTTGAGTTCTTGCTGCTTTTCACGAAGCGTTTCGCCGCGCTGGCGCAGTTCGTTTAATTGGCTTTCGTTTGCTCCGATCAATTGTTTCGTTTCTTTTGTTTCTTTTTCAAGGATCGTTGTTTTCTCTTCCATTTCAACGAGCTGCTTTGTTAACGTTTCGATCTCCCGGTTTCTTGAAAGAAGAGAGTTGTTCTTTTTCTTTACGCCGCCACCGGTCATTGAACCGCCGGGGTTTACGACATCACCATCAAGGGTCACGATACGGTAACGATGTCCAAGCATTTTTGCCAATTCATTGGCGCCTTTTAAGTCTCTAACGATCAGCACAGTTCCAAGTAAATTCTGAATCACCTTTTGATACTTGTCGTCAAAGGAAACGAGGTGACTCGCTACACCGATAAATGCAGCGTGCTGCTCTGCTGTTTGGACATCTCTGAGCTGAATGGTTCTTTCTTTGATGACGTTCATTGGCAGGAAGGTTGCACGTCCAAAGGAATGCTGCTTTAAGTATCCAATCGCTTGTCTCGCAGCAGCTTCATTTTCTGTGACGACGTGCTGCGTGGCTGCACCTAGCGCAATTTCAATCGCTGTTTCATACTGCTGATCCGTTTGAATCAGCTCTGCAATAGCACCGTGAATACCGCCTAACCGTTCTTTTGCCTTTAAGACCTCTTTCACTCCTTGGAAAAAGCCTGAGAAGTCTTCCTGCATGGATTCAAGCATCTCTTTTTTGGATTTTGCCTGCTGTACGTATTGATAGGCTTGGTAAAGAGCCGTTTCTTTTTTCTCGTATTGACGTTTCATTTGCTCAAGCTTTTGTTCTGCTTCCCTAAAACGTTTAACTTGAGCCAGAATGTCATCTTCCAGTGCTGAAAGCTGCTGCTCAGCCTCTGTTTTCTTTTCTTTGACAGACACTCGTTCTTCGATATGTTTTTGGTTATTTTGCGTCAGTCGCTCTAGCTGCATCGCCGCTTGGCGCTGCTGTTCTTCTAGTAATTTACGTTCATTACGGATGGAAGCCTGTTCATTGAGCAGATCAAAATAATCGCTTTTCAGCTGTTCAATTTGACCTTCCACATCTTCGCTATGAAGCGACAGTTGATGCTGCTTTGTGTTCACTTCATCTTTTAGCTGCTGCACTTCTTTTTGCAGGCTGTCACGCGTGATTTTCTGCTGCTCAATCTTTTCGGTTAGCAGCGCCTGCTTTTCAGTTAAGCGAACGAGCGTTTCTTCAAGCTGGCCTTGGTTTGCGGCAGCATTTTTTTTCCGTTCTTTTAGCACTTCTTTTTTTCCTTCAAGTTTTTCTAACTCTTCACTTGTGAAAAGAAGAACTTCTTGCAGGTCATTAATTGATTCGTCAAGCGCTTGAATGCGGTCTCTCGATTCTTCAATTTTGGCTTCTTTTGCTTGGATATCTGTAGACTGCTTCATTTCATCTTGTTTGAAGCGCTCGACTGCTTCACCAAGTGTTGTCCATTTTTCATGAAGTGCTTCGATGTCATGGACAGTGAGGGCGATTTCGACATTTTCAAGCTCTTCTTTTTTTTGCAAATAGTCTTTTGCAATAGAGGCTTGCATTCTTAATGGTTCTACTTGATCTTCTAGTTCATGCAGAATATCTTCTACTCGGTTTAAGTTGTCCTGCGTTTCAAACAGTTTATTCTCGGCTTTTTTCTTTCTTGTTTTATATTTCAAAACACCAGCCGCTTCTTCAAAGATGCTTCTTCTCTCTTCTGCCTTACTTGATAGAATTTCTTCTACCTTTCCTTGACTGATGATTGAAAAAGCTTCTTTTCCAAGACCTGAATCCATGAAAAGATCAATAATATCCTTTAAGCGGACAGATTGATTGTTGATGAGAAATTCACTTTCTCCTGAACGATAAACCCTTCTTGTCACACTGACTTCGTGAAAATCGATCGGTAAAAAGTGGTCTTCGTTATCTAATGTTAAAGTCACTTCTGCTAGATTGACTCTTTTCCTTGAGTCACTGCCTGCAAAAATGATATCTTCCATTTTTCCTCCGCGGAGGCTTTTCGCTGATTGTTCTCCAAGTACCCAGCGGATGGCATCGGTAATATTGCTTTTGCCGCTTCCGTTTGGTCCAACAACAGCTGTGACCCCTTTGACAAAGTCCACGGTCACTCGCTGTGCAAATGATTTGAATCCTATCACGTCTAAACGTTTGAGGAACATGAGAGTGATCCTCCTTATGTATTTAAAGTACTATCATCTTACCATATGAAGTGTAAAAAGATGATGGAAAACAGAGTGAAATCCCCCTGAATAACGAGGGGGATTTTATTGGTTCATATGATGTTTCTGCAATTTAGCAAGTGCTTCCTGTGCAGCGTGCTGTTCTGCTTCTTTTTTAGAGCGTCCATTTCCGATTCCGAGCACTTCACCTCGAAGGGATACATTTGCTTCAAATTCCCGGTTATGTGCAGGGCCTTTTTCATGCAGGATACGGTATTCAAGCACACCTTTTCCATCGCGCTGCACAAATTCTTGCAGTTGGCTTTTAAAGTCCATGACGTGCGAGAACGCTCCATCATTAATTTTCGGATAAACGTACGCTTCTAGGAACCGTTCAACTGGCTCCAGTCCTTGATCTAAATAAAGTGCGCCGATAAACGCCTCGAATACATCCGCTAAGAGTGCTGGACGTTTTCTACCGCCTGTCATTTCTTCGCCTTTTCCTAAAAGAACAAGGTCTCCGAAGGATAGCTCATGTGCTAGTGATACAAGTGACGGTTCACATACGATCGCCGCTCTTAGTTTCGTTAAATCTCCCTCGCTCATCGCTGGATATTTTGCAAATAAGAATTGAGAGATGGTCAATTCTAAAACAGCATCTCCTAAAAATTCAAGTCTTTCATTGTCCTCGTATGGCTTTTTCCGGTGTTCATTCACATAAGAGGAATGGGTAAAAGCTTGATATAGAAGCTTTTCATTTTTAAAGTGTACAGAAATGCGCTGCTGGAATTCTCTAAATTGCTCTAGTTTTTTGCTCTGTTTCTGTTTGTCTTTATATTGTTTTGGCATAGCAACCTCCAGGTAGGCGTAATCGCCTTTAAGGATACTGATTATATGGAGTCTCTCTTTCTACATGCAGGGAAACATTGCTCCCAGCATCTGAAAAAGGCTGACAATTGATCAGCTGAATGTGTTGAAACTAACATAAATTTTCAAAGTCCCGTCGAAAGTAGACGGGACTTTGTTACGCTTATTGCTGGTTATTTATGTAGTTCACAGCGTCACCGACTGTTGCAATTTTTTCAGCATCTTCGTCAGAAATTTCCATATCGAACTCATCTTCAAGTTCCATAACTAGCTCAACTACATCAAGGGAATCAGCGCCTAAATCTTCTTTAAATGAAGCTTCCATTTTCACGTCAGCCTCATCAACGCCAAGGCGGTCTACAATAATTTTTGATACACGCTCTAATACGTCTGCCATTGCCTTTCACCTCCCCTCAAAGTATTATAGTTGATTCGTTTTTAAAAAACTAGAGAAAACCTAATGAAATTTTGATATTTCTTAGGACATGACCATTCCGCCATCTACTTGGATGGTTTGGCCTGTAATATAACCTGCTCCTTCTGAAGCTAAAAAGACAACAACATTGCTAATATCTTCAGGTGCACCAAAGCGTGCGAGCGGGATTTGTTTAAGCATTTCCGTCTGTACATTGTCATCAAGCTTGTCTGTCATATCTGTTGAAATAAAGCCTGGTGCTACTGCATTCACTGTAATGTGACGAGTTGCCAGCTCTTTAGCTGTTGTTTTCGTTAATCCGATGACGCCAGCTTTTGCTGCAACATAGTTTGCTTGTCCAGGGTTTCCACACACACCAACGACTGAAGCCAAATTGATAATTCTTCCGCTTCTTTGCTTCATCATTTGACGTGTCACGGCTTTTGTACAGTTAAAGACACCCTTTAAGTTTATGTTAATGACATCATCCCATTCATTCTCTTTCATTCTCATAAGCAGGTTGTCCTTTGTGATGCCTGCATTATTCACAAGAATGTCAATTGAACCAAAGGTATCAATCGCTTGTTTCATCATGGCTTGTACTTCTTCAGCATTTGAGACATCAGCTTTCACAGCAAATGCCTGCTGGCCGAGTGCTTTGATTTCATCGACGACTTCATTTGCTTTTGCTTCGTTTCCAGAATAGTTCACGACAACATTTGCACCACTTTTCGCTAGATCGATCGCGATGGAACGGCCAATCCCGCGTGATGCTCCTGTTACAACGGCTGTTTTATTTGTAAGCATCAAGAATCCCCCTTGAGTGTTTGAATGGCTGCTTCAATTGTTTCTTGATCTGAAACGGAAATCGTCGTCAGGCGGCGATTCACTTTTTTCACAAGACCTGAAAGCACTTTGCCAGGACCAATTTCAATAAATGTTGTGACGCCTAGATCAATGAGGCGTTCCACACTTTCTTCAAAACGAACTGGAGAATACAGTTGTTCAATGAGCTTTGTCTCAATGTCATCACGAGATGTCACGATGTCTGCTGTTACATTTGAGATGACTGGAGTTTTGGCATCCGCAATATCTAGCTTTGACAAAACATCTGTAAATTTTTCAGCAGCTGGTTTCATTAATGCAGAATGGAAAGGTCCGCTCACTTCAAGAGCAATTGCACGTTTAGCGCCTTTTTCTTTCGCTTTCTCTGAAGCAAGTTCTACCCCTTTTGCTGTACCAGAGATGACGATTTGACCAGGACAGTTTAAGTTAGCGAGCTCTACAAGGTGACCGCTCTCTGTCACTTCTTTTGTCACTTCGACAAGTGCCGCTTTGTCTAAGCCGAGAATCGCTGCCATGGCGCCTTCTCCTGCTGGAACAGCTTCATTCATTAATTCTCCGCGCTTTCTGACTGCATAAACAGCATCTTTAAACGAAAGTGCGCCTGCTGCAACGAGGGCAGTGTATTCGCCAAGACTGTGTCCTGCTGCATAATCGGCTTTGATTCCGCTCTCTTCAAATTTCTTTAAGATGGCGATACTTGTCGTTAAAAGAGCTGGCTGCGCGTTATAAGTGAGCGTCAGTTCTTCTGCATCCCCTTCAAAAATCATAGAAGATAAATCAAACCCGAGGGTATTGTCTGCTTCTTCAAATACAGCTTTAGATACTGTTTCTTGGTCAAATAAATCTTTTCCCATGCCAATTTTTTGAGAGCCTTGGCCAGGGAATAAAAATGCAATTTTAGTCATGCTGCTTTACCTCCATTAAGACTCTTTCGTCGTTTCTTTTTGGACTTCTTGATGAATGATAGCTGAAACGTCTTTTTCTACGATATCACGCGCCTGACGAATTGCATGGAAAATGGCATTTTCATCAGAGGAGCCGTGCGCTTTAATAACAGGTGCCTTTAAACCAAATAAAGCGGCACCGCCATATTCGGAGTAATCCATTTTAGATTTCATCTGCATCAATTTCGGCTTCATCATGCCTGCTGCTATTTTTGCTGTGAAACTGGATGTTAATGTTTCTTTCAGCATTTTAAAGACAGAAAGGGCTGTGCCTTCAATTGTTTTAAGCGCAATATTTCCTGTGAAACCATCTGTGACAACAACGTCAGCAACACCTTCTAATAAGTCACGGGACTCTACATTTCCTACGAAATTCAAGTCTGATGCTTTTAATAATTCAAAGGTTTTTTTCGTTAAATCGTTGCCTTTTTTATCTTCTGTTCCTACATTTAACAGTCCAACACGCGGATTGCTCTTTGGGAAGACACGCTCTGCGTAGATGGATCCCATCATGGCATATTGCACGAGATGTTCTGGTTTTGCATCAACGTTGGCACCAACATCTAGTAATAAGAAGCCGCTGCCATCCAGTGTTGGCAAAGTTGGGGCAAGGGCTGGTCTGTCAATACCGTCAATTCTGCCTACGATAAACAGCCCAGCTGTCATGAGGGCACCGGTATTTCCTGCTGAGATGCAAGCATCTGCTCGTCCCTCGGAAACTTCCTGCGCCATTTTCACCATGGATGAATCCTTTTTACGTCTAACTGCACGCACTGGTTCATCCGTCGGTTCAATGACTTCTTTTGCATCTAAAATCGTGATGCGATCGTTGTTTGTTATGTATGGTTTGATTTTGTTTTCATCGCCGACAAGTGTAATCTCGATATCTGAAAATGCTGTTAAGCTTTTTTGCACACCGTCAATAATGGCTTTAGGGGCATGATCTCCCCCCATTGCATCGACTGCAATTCTCATATTACGTGCCACCTTTTACTTTTGTTTTGAGCGATACATGACGAAGTCACCTGAGAAGACAACTTCCTCACCAACATAGCTGTTTACTTCAACTACGGTTCTTCCTTTTTCTTTATCATGTGAGGCTACTTTGGCTTTAGAGACGACTCTTTCGCCTTGTTTCACCTGCCTTGTAAACCTGATATTCGCTTTTGCTGTCAAAGCCAGTTCATCGTCGATGACGGCAACTGCCAGCGAATTTGCCTGGGCGAAGAGATGATGTCCCCTGGCAATTTGGTTGCGGCTGAATACATGCTCTTTTCTCACTTCTAAAATGGAAATGGCTTGGTCATCAAGTTCTACATCAATCATTTCTCCAATCACTTCATCCAGTGGAAGTGATTTTACTTCATCCTCTAATGTCTTTTCGGCCACATGCTTAATTCTTTCGCGTAATTCAGGGATCGACAGCTCTAAACGATCAAGACGAACCGTTTGTATGCTGACACCGAATTTACTTGCCAATTCTTCATCAGTAATGAATGGAGTCGAGCTGATCGTTTGCTGGAGGAGCTTTTGACGTTCTTTTTTATTTAGTTTCATATGCAGACACCATCCGTACATTTATGACTAGGTACTAATAGTAGTATATAATCTCATAGATGATAAATCAATCCTTGTTTCAAAAAGACAAGAAAATTCCTCCAGCGTTTGATCAGCTTAATTTATCTCCTCCCAGCACACCGCTGTCTATCAGCGTTTGCCGGAGTTCTTTGTATTCGGGATCAGTCCAAAAGACGTCCGATTGGACAAGGTCTGCCGCATCTTTTCTAGCCGTTTCCAGCGCTCTATAGTCGTGAACCATATCTGCTACCTTAAATTCGGGCATACCGCTCTGTTTTTTACCGAAGAAGTCGCCGGGTCCTCTTAGTTCTAAGTCCTTTTCAGACAGCTCAAAGCCATCGGTTGTTTCGGACATGATCCGCATCCGCTCTTTTCCCGTTTCTGACTTTGGATCAGCCATTAAAATACAAAATGATTGATGCTCTCCTCGGCCGACCCGCCCTCTTAGCTGATGAAGCTGAGACAATCCGAAGCGGTCTGCATCATAAATAACCATGATGGTTGCATTCGGCACGTTGACCCCGACTTCAACGACTGTGGTCGAAACGAGAATTTGCACTTCATTTGCGGTAAAGGCTCTCATGACCTGATCTTTTTCATCACTTGCCAGCTTCCCATGCATTAAGCCAATCGACCACTTACCGCGGTATGCTTCAGTCAGCATGCTATGGACATCAAGCGCATTTTGGACATCAAGCTTGTCTGATTCTTCAATGAGCGGACAAATAATATATGCCTGTCTGCCTTTTCTCAGCTCTTTATCCACAAAAGCAAGAATTCTCTCAAGCATGTCATGCTTCACCCAATACGTTTCGATTTGTTTTCTGCCAGCTGGCAATTCATCAATGACGGATACGTCCATTTCTCCAAAGACAGTGATCGCAAGTGTTCGCGGAATAGGTGTAGCAGTCATAAACAAGACATCCGGATCCTGCCCTTTACTTCGCAGTTTTTTCCGCTGCTCTACGCCAAACCGGT
This sequence comes from Bacillus sp. G1(2015b), assembly GCF_001482475.1. NCBI lineage: Bacteria > Bacillati > Bacillota > Bacilli > Caryophanales > Bacillaceae > Bacillus > Bacillus sp. G1(2015b). The sequence goes on from NZ_LKIC01000004.1 coordinate 201,678, forward strand.
GCTGCTCATCTGTGATGACTAGACCGAGCTGCTGAAATTCGACTTCGTCTTGAATGAGTGCGTGCGTGCCGACTAAAATGTCAATCTCACCTTCTTTTAGACGTTCCAGCAATTCTCTGCGGCGCTTTCCTTTCACAGAGCTTGTCAAAAGGGCGATATTCAGTCCCCATTTTTCAAACAGCTGGTAAAGCGAATCCGCATGCTGTTCTGCCAAAATTTCTGTTGGGACCATTAATGCACCTTGAAAACCTGATAAATGAGCGGCATAAAGCGCAATGGCTGCAACAGCTGTTTTCCCTGAACCTACATCTCCTTGGAGCAGCCGGTTCATTCGATATGGAGACGCCATGTCTGACATGATTTCATCAAGCACTCTTGATTGTGCCTTTGTCAGTGGAAATGGCAGACTGTGAACAAACTCAAAAACAGCTTCTTTGGAAAACGGATGCTGGATGCCTGATGTTCTCTCTCGTTCTTTCTTTCTAATCGCCTGCATCTTCAGCTGAAAGATGAGAAATTCCTCGTACACAAAACGTCGTCTTGCTTGCTTGAGCGAGTCTCTTGTCTCTGGGAGATGAATGGTTTTTAACGCTTCCTGATAGGACATGAGCTTATAAGCAGAGACAAGCTGCTTTGGCAATGGATCTTCAGCTTTGTCTGCATAAAGTGACAAAGCTTGTTTCACAAAGCGTCTCATCATTTTCACGGTCACATTTTCTTTTACTGAATAAACGGGTTCTATACTGCCATCTTGCTCGTGCGTTCCTTTTTTAAATTCCTGGACCATGATAGATTGGCGGTTTTTATCCCATTTTCCTGTGACGGAAACTGTATCACCTAACACAAGGTTTCGTTTTAAATATGGACGATTGAAACAAATCGCTGTAATGAGAAAACGCCCGACAAGCAGCCTGAATGTCAGCCTGCTTCGTTTTTTTCCATAATAGGTGAGAACGGGCTCACTATGTACTTTCCCTTCAACTGTGACACGCTCGTCATGCCTTACTTCTTCTAAGTTACGAAGCTCATAGTCGTCATATCGATAAGGAAAGTAGCCGAGTAAATCGGCTACTGTGTAGATTCCAAGTTCATTGAGTGTTTTTTCGGTTTCCTCTCCAATCCCCTTCAGGACAGAGACATTATCTTGCAGTTTCTGTATCACGAGATGAGGTCACACCTCCGAAAATCTTCTTTTCAAGCTCTCTTGCTGTCGGTGTCGCAGCGAGTCCGCCTTGGGCTGTTTCGCGAAGAGCTGTTGGCATCGTTTGACCGATTTTGTACATCGCATCAATGACTTCATCACAAGGAATGCGGCTTGTGATGCCGGCAAGCGCCATGTCTGCTGCGATCATGGCGTTAGATGCACCCATTGCGTTTCGTTTCACGCAAGGTACCTCGACAAGTCCCGCTACTGGATCGCAAACAAGTCCAAGCATATTTTTCAGTGTAATCGCCATTGCTTCTGCAGATTGCTGCGGTGTACCGCCTGCCATCTCGACAATCGCTGCTGCCGCCATACCTGATGCAGAACCTACCTCTGCCTGACAGCCGCCTGCTGCACCAGAAATGCTGGCGTTATTCGCCACAACAAAACCAAATGCACCAGAAGTAAACAGGAATCTGACCATTTGTTCCTTTGTTGGCTTTAATGTTTCTTTCACTGCAAATAACGTACCTGGTACAACACCTGCTGAGCCTGCTGTAGGCGTTGCACAAATGGTTCCCATTGCGGCATTGACTTCATTTGTTGCAACAGCCTTACTAACAGCATCTAATATCGTATGACCAGACAGCGTTTTGCCTGATGCGATATAGGCTTGAAGTTTGACTGCATCTCCGCCTGTTAACCCTGATAATGATTTCACACCCTTCAGACCGTTTTCAACAGCCTGCTCCATCACTTCTAGGTTGCGGTACATCTGGGAGAAAATTTCTTCACGTGACTTCCCTGTCACTTCCATTTCTTGCACAATCATAATTTCTGAAATGGAGGTATTCCGTTCTTCTGTTAGCTGCACGAGTTCTTTGACGTTTTTAAACATCATTCATAACCTCCTTGTTGTTACTCTGCAATTTGTGTGACTTGAATAATGTTTGGCAGCGTTTCAAGCTCTGATAGGACAGCTGGGTCAATATTTTGATCCACTTCAATTGTCATCAGTGCCTCTTGCCCGACATCTTTACGCGCCACTTCCATATGACCGATATTAATGGCGAATTTCGCTAATACATTGGCAACTGCCGCAATCGTCCCGTAGCGATCGTTATGAACCACAAGAATGGCAGGATGATTCCCTGAAAGCCTGAGCTCAAAGCCATTTAATTCTGTGATTTCAATTTTACCTCCGCCGATGGAAATGCCGATTAATTCAAGGCTTCCGTTCGCATCTGAAATCTCTACTTTTGCTGTATTTGGATGCGCCGGCACTGCCTCTTCTTCTTTAAATTCAATATCGATCTCTTTGCTTTTAGCAATATCGATCGCTGTTTTGATTCGTTCATCAAATGTATCAAAGTCAAGAACACCGCCGATAATGGCGACATCTGTACCATGCCCTTTATACGTATCTTTAAAGGAACCATAAAATGAAACGACAATTCGTTTCGGCTCTCTTCCAAATAAGCTGCGAGCTACTCTCCCGATACGAGCCGCACCCGCTGTGTGCGAACTTGATGGCCCAATCATGACAGGTCCAATAATATCAAACACACTTCTAAATTTCATAGGTCTTCCCCTCTCATCACCACTCACGTATGGTTTGGTTCTTTCTTTAGACTAATGGATTCATTCGTTTCCCGCAACTCATTTCACCGTGGAATGGCTAGTAAAAAATTGCAAAAGAAGAAGAAGGGCTTTATTTGCCCTTCTTTCGTTATTCAACCGCCAAAATATATGAATAAAGCGGCTGTTTTCCATCGTGGACTTCAACTTCTACATCTTCAAATGTTTCTTCAATAAAGGCTTGTAACGCATCCATTTCATCAGATGATGCATCTTCCCCTTTAATGATGGTGACAATCTCATCATCTTCTGTCACCATTTTGGCGAGAAGTTCTTTTGCTGCATCTAATTGATTTTTCGCTGTTAAGGTGATTTTCCCGTTGAACAGACCCATATAGTCACCTTTCGCAATGTCGATTCCATCAATTTGGGTATCTCTCACTGCAAAGGTAATTTGCCCGCTTTTCACATGGTCAATCGCTTCTAGCATCGCTCTTTCGTTATCTTCATTTGAAGCTGCTTCATTGAGAGAAAGAAGTGCCGACATTCCTTGAGGAACGGTCTTCGTCGGAATGACAACGACCTCACGGTTTGAGACAGTTGCCGCCTGTTTAGCTGCCATGACAATATTAGAATTATTAGGTAAGATAAAGACGGTTTCGGCATGTACGCTTTCTATTGCTGTGACAATGTCTTCTGTGCTCGGATTCATCGTCTGCCCGCCTTCAATGACGACGGAAGCTCCGATGCTTTTGAACAAGTCAGCAATTCCTTCTCCCATTGCGACACTGACGACGCCAAAGCGCTGTTTTTCAGCAGCAGGTGCTTTTGGTGCAGCAGGTGCATGTTCTCTTTCTTCGTTTACGATTGAGCTATGCTGCTCTCTCATGTTTTCAATTTTCATATTAATCAAGCTGCCGTAGCGCTGGGCATATGATAAAACATCTCCCGGCTGCTCTGCATGAATATGAACTTTCGCAAGTGTATCGTCAGACACTACAAGAAGTGAATCTCCGAATTCACTTAAGTCTTCTCTGAAGGCATTCTCATCAAAGGACTGTTTGTCTTCTTCAAATTTCACCATAAATTCAGTACAATAGCCAAATTCGATATCTTCTGTGTTCATATGGCTTTGCGCACTTTTATGATGCTCTGCACTGACAAGTTCTTTTAGCGTCGGTAAAGAAGCCGCTTTAGGAGGAAGCTCTTCTCCTCTTAATGAAGCAAGGAAACCTTCATATACGCATAGAAGTCCTTTACCTCCACTATCGACAACACCCACTTCTTTTAAGACAGGAAGCAGATCTGGCGTTCGATCAAGTGATGCTCTTGCTTCCTCAATCGTCAACTCTAGAACGCGGTCAATTTGATCTTCTGCCGCTGAAACAGCAACCGCTTTCTTTGCTGCATCCTTTGCAACCGTTAAGATGGTTCCTTCAATCGGTTTCATCACGGCTTTATATGCTGTATCAACACCCGCCTGTAAGGCAAGAGCAAATTCTTTTGCATCAATCGTTTCTTTTTGTTCAATATGTTTACTGAAACCTCTAAAGAGCTGTGACAGGATCACGCCTGAGTTTCCTCTTGCGCCCATCAATAACCCTTTCGAGAGAGCCACGCCGACCTTCCCAATATGATCGGTATTTGTTTCTTCAACTGCTTTTGCCCCTGAAGTCATCGACAAATTCATATTTGTCCCCGTGTCTCCGTCTGGCACTGGAAAAACATTTAACGCATCCACAATTTGTGCGTTTTGAGAAAGATGGTGAGCACCTGCAAGAATCATTTTTGCAAATGAGCGGCCATCAAGATTTCTAATAGACAATATATTTCCTCCTTACTACGGGTTCGTAACTTTTACTCCTTGTACATAAATGTTGACCGAGTCAACAGAAAGTCCAATTGTGTGATGAATCGTGTATTTGACTTTCGTTTGAACATTATGTGCGACTTCTGATATTTTTGTACCGTAGCTGACGATGATGTACATATCAATATGAATGCGGTCTTCTTTTTGACGCACAAGAACACCCCGGCTGAAGTTCTCTTTGCGGAGAATATCCGTCAAACCGTCCTTGATTTGATTTTTGGACGCCATGCCAACAATACCATAGCAATCGATCGCAGCGCCTCCTGCCACCATTGCAATGACTTCATTTGATATATCAATTTGTCCGTATTTCGTTCTAAGTTCAATGGACACATTGGTTCCCCCTTTTTGAGAAATTGCCCTGAGTTATCACTATTTTACTATAAGACCCTTCTTTTTAAAAGAAATCATTCAATCCGACCCAATCCTACTTATACTATAGCCTTGATTTTTTATCAAGATGTCAAGGTATTTTTCTTGAAAGAGGAGTAAACAATCCTTGCAAACCCCTTGAAGCTGTGGTAAATTATTAAAGTATCTTGAGGCATCTCTAAGTACGTATATGAAGAATATGATGATGTTTTCGCAGTTAGGAGGGAAACAAATGGCACGTAAATGCGTTATTACAGGCAGAAAAACAAAAGCTGGGAACAACCGTTCTCACGCAATGAACTCTACAAAACGTACATGGGGCGCGAACCTTCAAAAAGTTCGTATTCTAGTGGACGGTAAGCCTAAAAGAGTATATGTATCAGCTCGAGCTTTGAAATCTGGTAAAGTTGAGCGTGTATAAGCAAGAGTAAACGCCTGCTACAATAAACTGTAGCAGGCGTTTTTATGTGGAAATAAAGGAGATTACTCATTAATCTTTTTTAAATGAACCAAGCATCGCACGGACAATGCCGCCAAGAAATCTAGGCAGTTTGATTGTATAAAATTTCATTTTGTCCCCCTCCTAAAAGTACCGCTTGCAGCACAATTGAGCTTAATCAGCCATCCACATTGATAGGTTGGTCAATCTTTGCTTCTTACCATTATTAATATGCCTTCATGAAAAGAAAAAGTACCATTTGAGTGGATGAGTTCGTTACTAATACATAGTGTGGAACCAGGCTCAATATGACAATTTTTCAGAGGATATTTGAAACCTTTTAATGTCAGCTTTTCAACCGATGTACCAAAGGGCAGAAACGACACATATTTTTTATCAGGGTCTTCTTTGATTTCGTATGTACCAGGCCCAAACATTTGAATGATATTTTGTTTATCTACAAGAGTCATGTTCTGCTTGTGCTGAATGCCTTGATATAGAAGGTGAATATTTCCTAGAAAATGATCAGCCCTTCCTCCTGTAATGCCGTAGATGTAAATATGCGCTGGATGCTGGCGCATGGCCCAGTTCAGCGCAAGCTCTAAATCGGTTTCATCCTTTTCAGCCTGAAATACATTCAAGGCAGGCAATTTCTTTTTCAGCTCGCAAAGCTCTTCTTCTGTCACACTGTCAAAATCACCAAAAGCCTTGGCAGGCATGATGCCATGCTCTAGTAAAAAGAGCGTTCCCCGGTCTACACCAACCCAGAGAATATCATCCTGTGATGCTTCATGTTCAAGGGGCGGAATGTATTCAAAAGGACCGCCGGCTACGATATGTATGTGCATGATATACGCTCCTCTCCATGTAAAAAGAACCAAAGATCAGAGTGACTTTGGTTCCTTTTTTTACGCTTCTCGAATGGCCTGAATAGCAGCTGCACGGTTGTCTTTACCGTATACCGCTGAGCCGGCCACAAGTAAATTAGCGCCCGCCTCTTTACAGCTCTTTGCAGTCTCTACATTGACACCGCCGTCTATTTCTATGAGTAAGTCTGATAAGCCCTTTTGTTTACTAAGGGACTTCACTTCTTTTACCTTCGTGAGGACAGAAGGAATAAACGCCTGTCCGCCAAAACCAGGATTCACCGTCATGAATAAGACAAGGTCTACATCCTCTAATACATGCTCAATCTGAGAAACAGGTGTGTGCGGGTTCAAGACGACACCTGCTTTTACACCTTGTTCTTTTATGTGCTGTATCGTTCGGTGCAAGTGCGGACAAGCCTCAACATGGACAGAAATAATGTCAGCACCTGCTTTGGCGAATGCAGGAATATACCGGTCTGGCTGCTCAATCATTAAGTGAACATCAAGCGGCAGCTTTGTATGCGGTCTGATTGCTTCCACAACATTCGGCCCAAATGTGATATTCGGTACAAAATGGCCGTCCATCACATCGATATGAATGTAATCCGCTCCGCCTTGTTCCACATCACGGATATCTTTCTCCAAATTGGCGAAATCTGCTGATAAAATGGAAGGGGCAATATAAACCATGATTTAGTACCTCGGCTTTCTGTCTTTGATTTCAGTTAAAAACTCTAAATAATGCTGATAGCGATACTCTTTGATTTGCTCTTGTTCGACCGCATCTTTTACCGCACAGCCTGGCTCTTTCACGTGCAGGCAGCCTCTAAACTTACAATCTGCACTCCGCTCTTTGATTTCTAAAAAGTAAAGACCTAAATCTTCCGCTTCGATGCCGGTAAATTCAAGTGAGCTAAAGCCAGGTGTATCTGCAATAAGCCCTTCTGCTGTACGAATGAGTTCGACATGTCTAGTCGTATGCTTCCCTCTTCCAAGATGGGAGGAAATATCATTGGTTTTCAGCGCCAGATCAGGACTCATCGCATTTAAAAGGGAGGACTTGCCTACACCAGACTGACCAGCAAATACAGTGATCTTATTGTGAAAATGCGGGGTCAGCTTTTCAATTCCGTCTCCCTCGATCGTGGATGTTAAATGAACATCATATCCAATTTGCCGATAGTCCTCTGCATAGCCTTGAATACTTTCACGCTCTTCATCTGTTTTCAATAAATCCACTTTTGTGATACAGATAATCGGCTCAATATCATTTGCTTCTACAAGCACTAGAAATCTGTCTAAAAGCGATGTGCTGAAGGTTGGTTCTGTCGCAGAGAAAACGAGCACCGCTTGATCGACGTTACTAATAGGCGGACGAACAAGTTCATTTGTCCGCTCTTTTACTTCTAATAAGTAGCCTTCTTTATCGTTGTCTGCTTGATACACAACATAATCTCCAACAAGAGGTGTGATTTTGTTTTTACGAAAAATGCCTCTTGCTCTGCACTGAATCACTTTTCCACTTTCTAAAGACTCATCAAGCACATAATAAAATCCGCTTAATGCTTTAATAATTTTGCCCTCAGGCATAAAGTCCCTCCTTTATTCATCTTCAGGGTATTCAATTGTTTTAGAGCTTACGACTTTATCATCAACCGTCACTTGATAGTATCCTTTTTGACCTGGTTCAATCTTAAATTTAATGGTCCGTTCGGTTGGTGCAGTGATGTTAAAGGTTTCATATGAATCAGAAATGCTATGCTCAGCATCGTCAATGGAAATCTGAACGGTCATCTCTTGCCCTTCTGTTACTGGTTCATACGGGATGGCAATCTTCTCAGTCACTGTTTTAGCCGGTTTTTTCTTCGGTCCGAGTGAGAAGGTGATCTTAACCGTATCACCTGGTTTCACAGCAGTACCAGCTCCTGGCTCCTGTTTCATCACTTCACCTTTTGGCACATCATCAGAATACGCTTCTTTTTCATCAAGCTTTAATCCGTTATCCTCTAAATAATTCGATGCAGCCTGTTTACTATATGTCGTTAAATCCCGCAAAGTAATATCGGCAGGACCTATGCTGACCGTCAACGTCACTTCTTCATCTGCTGCCACAAGCTCAGTACTCGCTGAAGGTTTCTGTTCCATGACAATCCCAGATTCGGTGTCATTATCATTTACTTCCTCCACAACAACTTGCTTAAACCCTTTTTTCGCTAATAATTCTTTTGCTTTATCGACCTTTTCACCTGTTACATCAGGTAATTCGGTCTTTTCCTTGCCCGTACTTTGGTAAAGCTGAATCTCGGTTCCTTCTTTTACCTTTGTGCCGATTTTCGGGTCTGTTTTGACGACAAGCCCTTTTTCAATTTTTTCATCAGCGATCTCAATTGGATCAGAGGCGACGGTAAAGCCGGCGTTCTTCAAGGTGTTCTCGGCTTTATCAATCGTCATGCCAGATACATCAGTGACCTCCACATCTTTTGGAAAAAGCAGTCCCGGAAACACAGTGATGGCTAAAATAGTCGCAGCAGTCAGAATAAATAGGATGGATGCCACAATCCAAGGCCATTTTTTCCGTTTCTTTTTCGTCTTTTGTTTCTCTTTTTTCTTCGGTTTTTGCACTGGATGGACAGCTGTTTTTTCATTGTCTTGATCGACTTGATGATCTTGAATGATTGGGATCGCTTTCGTTGCTTCATGATCTTCTTCGATCACAAAGCGTTTTTCTTTTAGCCTTGAAGGGTCGAAAGCAGTTTGTAAATCTTTTTGCATTTCAGATGCATCTTCATATCGATAAAAAGGATCTTTGGCCATCGCCTTTAAAATGATGTTTTCCACGCTTTGTGGAACAGAAGGATTCCACCTTCTCACAGATGGCGGCTCTGATTGCAAATGCTTCAGCGCAACACTGACAGCTGATTCCCCTTCAAATGGCATGCGGCCAGAAATGAGTTCATAGAGCACAATGCCAAGTGAATAGATGTCTGATTTTTTCGTCGCAAGACCTCCGCGTGCTTGTTCTGGAGACAAATAGTGCACGGATCCTAGGACCGAATTTGTGTGGGTGATGGTCGCTGAGCTGAGTGCTATGGCAATCCCGAAATCAGTGACTTTAATATTCCCCATGTTGTCTATTAATATATTGTGAGGCTTAATGTCCCGGTGGACGAGCTGTTTCGCATGGGCTTCTTCCATCGCCGCAACGACTTGCTCCATAATGCGAACGGCTTCTTTCGGATGAAGCGGGCCATTGGCGTGTATGTATTCTTTTAGCGTCATCCCCTCGACATATTCCATGACAATATAATAAATGTCATCTTCTTCCCCTACATCGTAGATGCTGACAATATTTGAATGATCTAAGCTTGCGGCTGATTGCGCCTCGCGCCGGAAACGTCTAATAAAATCATCATCGCTTGCAAAGTCAAAGCGCAAAATTTTAATCGCGACTTCGCGATCTAAAATCATATCCTCCGCCAAATAAACGTTTGCCATTCCGCCTCCGCCTATGACGCGAAGAATCTGATAACGGCCGCTGATCCGTTTTCCGATCAACACTTGCTGTCACCCTCCTCTGGCTGGGAGGAGATTTCTAACAATACTGCTGTAATGTTATCTTCACCGCCGTTGTCATTCGCTGTTTGGATTAATGCTGTTACTTTTTCATCTGGTGCGGTCGTTTGGTTTAAAATATGAATCAAATTCTCTTCTTCTACTTTATTTGATAATCCATCTGAGCAAAGCAGGATTTGATCTCCTGGGTCCACTTCAAAAGTATGTGCATCGATTTGAACGTGTTTATCTGTTCCCAATGCTTTTGTAAGCACATTTTTTCTTGGATGATATTCTGCATCCTCTTTAGAAATTTCACCTGTTTTCACAAGCTCATTTACAAGTGAATGGTCATCTGTTAGCTGGGTCAGTGCTCCTTCTCTTAGCAAGTAGCAGCGGCTGTCTCCAATATGGGCAATTGTGACCGTTTGCAAATGAACGAGCGCACAAACAATGGTTGTCCCCATTCCTTGGCACTCCTCATTGTTTTTCGCATGTTCATATACTTGATCATTAATGTCACTAATTTTTGAGATTAACCAGCTTTCTTGCTCTGCTGGTTTTGCTGGGATTGAAGATGTTTCTTCCCAGTATTCTTTTAAAGAAGAGACGGCCATCCTGCTGGCGACATCACCAGCAAGATGACCTCCCATTCCATCAGCTACAACAGCTAGAAGGGTGTCTTCTTTTGCTTCAAAAATACCTGCATCATCTTCATTATGCTGACGGACTTTTCCTGTATCGGTTTGAAAGGCTGCCCTTATCAACATTCGTCACCTCGTCTCTTCCTGACGCTCCTTCGCTCTTAGCTGACCGCAAGCAGCATCAATATCATGGCCTTGCTCTCGTCTAATCGTTACGTTTACGCCGCGTTCTTTCAGCGTTTTTTCAAATAGGAAGATTTGTTCTCTCGGTGTTCTTACATAATCCCTTTCCGGTACATAGTTCACCGGAATGAGGTTCACGTGGCACTTGATTCCTTTTAATAAGTCTGCAAGCTCTTCTGCATGATGAACTTGATCATTTACTCCGCCAAACAGGCCGTATTCAAAGCTGACACGTCTTCCTGTTTTTTGAATGTAGTATTCAATGGCTTCCATTAATTTCGGCAGCTTATATGCCTTATTGATCGGCATTAGACGGCTTCTGATTTCTGTGTTTGGTGCATGCAGGGAGACAGCAAAATTGATTTGCATTTGCTCATCAGCGAATTGATAGATCTTTGGAATGATTCCGCTTGTCGACACTGTAATATGACGCGCGCCAATATTTAAGCCGTTGTCATGGTTGATGATTTTAAGGAAAGCAAGCATTTCGTCAAAGTTATCAAATGGTTCTCCAATTCCCATGATAACAACCGAGCTGACTCTCTCATCTGTTTCGTCAAGTGCCTGTTGCACTTTCAATACTTGAGCAACGATTTCTCCTGCTTCAAGGTTTCGTTTTAACCCGCCAAGTGTAGATGCACAGAATGTACAGCCAATTCGGCAGCCAACCTGAGTTGTAACACAGACAGAGTTTCCGTATTCGTGGCGCATCAACACTGTTTCAATGGTATAACCATCATGTAATTCAAATAAAAACTTGATCGTTCCGTCTTGAGACGTTTGTTTGATCACGGTTTTTAATGTGGTGATCGCAAATTGATTTTTTAATTTTTCTCTTAAATCCTTTGAAAGGTTAGACATATCGTCAAAGGATGTCACACGTTTCTCATAAAGCCACTCGAAAATTTGAGCTGCGCGGAAAGGCTTTTCGCCTTGTTCTTTTAACCATTCTTTCATTTCGTGAAGCTCAAATGAGTAGATCGACGGCATTTCTGTCTTCAGTTCTTTTCTTACTTTTTGTTCTGTCATTTTTTATCCCTTCTTTCTCATGCTGCAAATAAAGAAACCATCTGTTCCGAAATAATGAGGAAGAATTTGTACACTTCCGTTTTGAACAAACGGAGCAACCTGCTCAGGCAGCCGTTCATTAAGAGATAGATCGGGTTCGAAGTCTTGGTGTTCTTGTAAAAACGCATGAATCACTTGTTGATTTTCTGTTGGATCCATTGTACATGTACTGTATACAAGGGTTCCGCCCGGTTTTAAAAGCGGGGCCGCTTCCTTTAAAATGGCCTGCTGGATAGCTGCAAGCCTTGCTGAGTCTTCTTGTGACTTTGTATATTTCATATCTGGTTTTCGTCTAATGACGCCAAAACCGGAACACGGCGCATCAATGAGAATACGGTCAAACGAAGCTTCGCTGTAATAGTCTGCCGCTTTCCTTGCATCAAGTGCTTTTGCCTCAATGTGAGTAAGGTTCAGACGTTTTGCTGCTTGTTTGATGAGTTTCACTTTATGTTCATGTAAGTCGAGTGAAACAATTTTCCCCTCATCATTCATACGTTCTGCAATATGAGTTGATTTTCCGCCAGGAGCCGCACAGGCGTCAAGCACCGTTTCTCCTGGCTGAGGGTCAAGCGCTCTTGCAACAAGCATCGAGCTTTCATCTTGAATCGTAACATAGCCTTCTTGAAAAGAAGGGGTTGAGACGATGGACCCTTTCATGAGCTTAAGTGCATCTTCAGATAAGTCGCCAAGCTCCGTTTCGATGCCTGCATCCATTAGTTTTTGCTGCAGTGCCGTCCGGTCAGTTTTCATTCGATTGACGCGAAGGGTTTGCTTTGGCGGGACTAAATGAATGCGGCACATGTTTTCTGCCGCTTCAAATCCGTACGCCTGAACCCATTCCTGCACAAGCCATAATGGGTGGCTTGTCTCAATGGACAGCCGCTTTACTGGATCTTTGATCACATCAAATGACGGAATGCCTTCTCTTTGTACGGAACGAAGAACACCGTTCACAAGTGAAGAAATGCCTTTGTGCCCGCGCTTTTTCGTTAGCTCGACAGCTTCATGAATGGCTGCACGATCTGGGATTTTTTCAAGGTACACCATTTGATAAAGTGACATCCGTAAAAGCTGCATCACCCACGGAGCCACCTTTTGCGGTTTTTTCACAAAGGGCGCAAGCATATAATCTAATGCCAGCTTATTTTGCAGTGTACCATACACAAGCTCTGTTAACAGCGGTTTGTCTTGATCAGCTAAGTCTTTATCTTTCATGACTGACTGCAAAAGCAAATTACTGTAAGCTTGGTTTTGTTCGAGTTTGATTAAAGCGTCCAGCGCTACTTCTCTCACATTACTTTTCTTCATTCATTAACCCTAATTTCTGCCCAATTTCGATATTTGCGCCTCTTAAGAAGTCTTCGCCGCTCATTTTTTTCTTACCAGCTGGCTGCACACCTGTTAACAAGAGGCCTTGCTTATTACCCGTTCCAATGACCGGACCTTCTTTTTGAAGCTCAATCACTTTCCCAGGTTCTTCTTGCGCTTGTAGCGGAACCTTTTTCGCTTCCCATACTTTTAGATGAGCGCCGTTCCATTCAGTATAGGCAACTGGCCATGGATTTAGCCCGCGAACTTGGTTGTAAAGCTCTTCACCGGTTTTTGTCCAGTCTAACCTTTCTTGCTCCCGCTTAATATTTGGTGCGTATGTGGCCGCTTCTTCATTTTGCGGAATCGGAGAAATAGATCCGCTCAGAACATTTGGCACCGTATCTTTTAGCAGTGCGGCACCAGCTGTACTTAATTTGTCATGCAATGTTCCAACATTGTCTAATTCATCGATTTCCACTTCTACTTTACTGATCATGTCACCTGCATCAAGCCTTTCCACCATGTACATGATCGTAACGCCTGTTTTCTTTTTGCCTTGAAGGATCGCATAATGAATCGGCGCGCCGCCTCTTAGTTCTGGCAGGAGCGAGGCATGAACGTTGATACAGCCAAACTTAGGTTCATCAAGTAACCGTTTAGGTAGAATTTGTCCAAATGCCGCTGTGACGATTAAATCCGGCTGTAATGCAAGCACCTTATCAATTTCTTCATCTAGGCGTACCTTTTCAGGCTGCAACACAGGAATGCCGTGTTTTAAGGCTTCCACTTTCACAGGAGGCGGTGTGAGCACTCGCTTTCTTCCTTTCGGGCGGTCTGGCTGCGTGACGACCCCTACCACTTCGTATCCTTCTGTTATCAGTGTTTGCAGCACAGGTACTGAGAAATCAGGGGTTCCCATAAATACGATACGTGCCATTTTCTTCACCCTTCCATTTCCGCAAGTTCTTTTTCTGTATAGGTTTCAATGATTTTTGACGTAAATAAAATGCCGTCTAAATGATCAATTTCGTGCAATAAAGCTCTTGCTAAAAATCCATCTGCTTCTATTGTAAATGGTTTGCCTTTCTTATCAAAGGCTTTTACCTTCACATAGTTCGGTCTCTCTACAGTACCGTATAAAGATGGAAAGCTCAGGCAGCCTTCAATATCTGTCTGGCTTCCTTCTACTTCAAGCACCTCGGGGTTCACTAAATCAATTCTGCCAGATTCCTCTCCAATATCTACAACAGCGATTCTTTTTGAAACACCAATTTGTGGTGCTGCTAGTCCAACTCCATCCAGCTCAAGCATTGTATCATACATATCATCCAGCAGTTTTTTCAGCTTTTTATCGAACGTATCGACACGCTCTGTCTTTTGTTCAAGCACTTCTGCCGGATGTATGACTATTGGTTTTACTGCCACTTATAGCCCTCCGTTTTACATCATCATATATGGATTCATATCTATTGAAATCATCAATGGTTTTTGTTCCATTTCCTTTTGATAATGGTCTTGTATTTTCCGTAGTAAACTTGCCAGTTCATTTTCCCTTTTGTATTTTATCACGCATTGATAGCGATATCTATCTTTGATCTTAGCGATTGGTGATGCAGCCGGACCAAGGATTCGCGTATTCGGTGCACAATTCATTTTTAGGAACTGGACAATTTGATCAGTCACATGTGCTGCCTTCGTCACTTCCTCATGTGACACTGTCACCATCGCCAAAAAGTAATACGGCGGATAGGACTGGTGGCGGCGATGCAGCATCTCCTGTTCATAAAAGGATTCGTAGTCATGCTGCTTCGTTAATTCAATACTATAGTGAGAAGGCGTATACGATTGAATAATGACCGAGCCCGCTTTTTCATGCCGCCCTGCCCTGCCGCTGACCTGTGTGAGAAGCTGAAATGTTTTTTCACTTGAACGGAAATCAGGGATGTGAAGGGATGTATCCGCACTGAGAACACCAACAAGTGTGACATCTGGGAAATCCAGTCCCTTTGCAATCATTTGCGTCCCGAGCAAAATGTCCGCTTCTTTATTGCCAAAAGAGGTAAGAAGCTTTTCATGAGCACCTTTTCTAGACGTTGTATCCACATCCATTCGGATGACTCTTGCCTCTGGCAGTACTTTTGTCAGCTCTTCTTCTACACGCTGCGTCCCCGTACCAAAATAGCGGATATGCTCACTGTGGCATTCTGGACATTCAGCAGGTACTGGTGCTTCGTGACCACAATAATGGCACTTCAGCCGTTTTTGATAGCGGTGATAGGTGAGAGAAATTTCGCAATGAGGACATTGCTCTACATATCCGCAATCACGGCACATGACAAAGGATGAATAGCCTCTTTTGTTCAGAAATAAAACGGCTTGTTCTTTTCTTTCAAGCACTTCCTTTAACCTGAGCATCAATTCCTCTGAAAACATGGAGCGGTTGCCATTTCTTAGTTCTTCTCTCATATCAATTAACGAAACGTGCGGCAGCTGCTGCTGGTTGACGCGGTGTTTGAGCGACAGCAATGTATAGACGCCTTTTTTCGCACGTGCATAGGTTTCAAGTGAAGGTGTTGCACTGCCTAATACGACTGGACATTGATGCCGCCCTGCTCGTTCAATGGCGACATCCTTGGCATGGTAACGAGGCATTTCTTCTTGTTTATAAGAGGATTCGTGCTCTTCATCTATAATAATCATGCCTAGATTTTCAAATGGAGCGAAAACAGCAGATCTTGCGCCAACGACAAGCTTGACTTCCTTGCGATGGATTTTCCGCCATTCATCATATTTTTCTCCTGTCGATAAGCCGCTGTGAAGAACGGCCACATTTGAGCCAAATCGTTCTTTAAATCGCTGCACCATTTGAGGGGTTAACGAGATTTCAGGAACTAAAACGATCGCTTCTTTTCCTTTTTGAAGAACATGATCGATTGTCTGCAAGTAAATCTCTGTTTTGCCGCTTCCTGTCACTCCGTGCAAAAGAAAGGTTTCGTGCTGATCCTCACTCACTGCTTGATGAATATGCTTGGCCGCCTCTCTTTGCTCTGGCGTGAGATCTAGTGGAGCAGATGGTGTAAACTCCCGGTCACGATAAGGATCTCGATAGACCTCTTCATAGCTTTCTGTTAACAGCCCTTCTTGAATAAAGGTTTTAAGCGTTTGAGAACTTGCGCCTGTTTGCTGCTGCAAGTCTTTCGCTAAAAAGGTTGTCTCTCCCGCTTCAAGCAGATAGGAGATCAGTGCTTTTTGTTTCACCGCATTTTTCTTTAGCTGCTGCTGTTTTTCTGCAAGTTTTTCTTTCGATACAGCCACCTGGAGCATGCGGACCTTTTTCTTTCCAGATTTTTGTGAGACATGGTATCTCACCTCGAGATGACCTTTTTGGACATGCTTTTGAATTAGTTTTAATTGTTCAGCAGGGATGTCAGCATAAAGAATGCTTTCTCGCTGACCGAAAAGCTCTTTCAATGACTGCGGAAGTTCTTCCTCTGAAAGCACCTGAATTTCTTTTTCATACTTTGCCTTCATGGCTGCGGGCAGCATCGATTGAAGTGCCGTGATATGATAGGACAATGTTTTTTCCGTCAGCCAGTGGGAAAGCTCCAATAGCTCATCTGTCAGAACAGGTGATAAATCAAATAAATCGACAATCTCTTTGATGTTTCCTGTCTTGATGTCTGTTTCATCTTTGACTTTTGTCACAAACCCTTGAATCTTCCTCGGGCCAAAGGGAACGACCACCCTCATTCCCGCTTTGACGAGATCTTTGAATCGATCTGGTACACGGTAATCAAATGGCCGGTCAATGGCTTTCGTTGTGACATCTACGATGACTTCAGCAATCATGCTCGATCACGCTCTTCTGGAAGCAGCTGTATTGCCTCCTTTAAAATTTCAAAAGCGAGGTCTTTTTTACTCATCATCGGCAGCTCTGTTTTTGTTCCATCTGCCTTAATGATCGCTGCCACATTTGTATCTGTGCCAAAGCCTGCACCCTCTTTTGTCACATTGTTGGCGACAATCATATCTAAATGCTTGGATTCAATTTTCTTTTTCGCATAATATTCTACATCCTGCGTTTCAGCTGCAAAACCGACCAGCACTTGATGCTCTTTTCTTTTCCCGAGCTCTTTTAAAATATCTTTTGTCCGAGTGAATTCAATGTCCAGAGCGCCGTCCTGTTTTTTCATTTTATGAGCATATGTCGTGACAGGGGTGTAATCGGCGACAGCTGCTGATTTAATGACAAGATCAGCTTCCCCGTATACATTTAGTGCAGCTTGATACATCTCCTCAGCTGATTCAACATGCACTACATGTACATGGTCAGGTTCAGTTAAAGAAACAGGTCCAGAAATCAGCGTAACATCTGCCCCCATTTGCTGAGCAGCCTCTGCAATCGCATAGCCCATTTTTCCACTAGAACGATTTGTAAAGAATCGGACAGGGTCGATGACTTCACGTGTAGGACCTGCTGTCACCACGACTTTTTTTCCTGAGAGCGGTAAGCTTTTTGGCTCATCAAAAAAAGCACGGATGTGTTCCACAATTTTTTCAGGCTCTTCTAATCGCCCTTTTCCAATGTATCCGCAGGCTAAATAACCTTCACTTGGCTCAATAAAGCGGTAGCCGTCTTCATATAATGTGCGAATGTTCCGTTTCACAGCCGGGTGATCGTACATATGCACATTCATCGCTGGAGCGATCCATACAGGCGCTGTTGAAGCAAGCAAAGTCGTCGTCAGCATATCATCTGCAAGTCCAGCGGCCATTTTACCGATTGTATGTGCTGTTGCAGGGGCAACAAGAATGAGATCGGCCCAGTCAGCTACGTCAATATGCGCAATGACTCTTGGATTGTTTTCTTTGAATGTATCCACATATACCTCATGCCTAGACAGAGCTTGGAAGGTTAGCGGAGACACAAACTCACGAGCAGATTCCGTCATAATCACTCTGACATTTGCGCCTGCTTGTACAAGTTTACTAGTAAGTGCTGCTGCTTTATATACGGCGATTCCTCCGCTGACACCGAGCAAAATATTTTTTGACTGTATCATTTGTTTGTCCCCCTTAACGGCCTTTTTCACAAATTCGTCTACAATTCAAAAAAGTCAAAACCAATCATAGTTTTGACTTTTTTGAACGTATCGTATCTGCATAGCAGAAGCGATGTGTTATTCTTGATCCTCTTTTTCAAATGTCAAAAGACCAGCGTCGATTTCTTCTAGTGCTTTGCCTACAAATTTGTAAGACTTTGTGTTTTCAATCTGCTGATCTTGGTGGATCTGCATTTCACGTGCACGGCGTGCAGACACTGTTACAAGTGTATATTTTGAATCAAGTTTGTTCATCAATGAGTCAATTGAAGGATCTAACATGGTTTATTCTACCCCCAGCATTTTTTTATATCTCGGTGCGACTCTGTCTCTGCGCAGGTGTTCTGCAAGGACGATCGCTTTGATTCTTTCACAAGCAAGCTCGACATCATCGTTTTCAACGACATAGTCGTAAGCATCCATCATTTCAATTTCTTCTTTCGCAGCGGCCATTCGGTTTCGAATGAGCTCTTCAGATTCTGTACCGCGTGTAATGATGCGGTTTTGAAGTTCTGAAAGACTAGGCGGTGCAAGGAAAATAAATAGACCTTCCGGGAATGCTTCTCTTACTTGAAGTGCACCTTGCACTTCAATTTCAAGGAAAACATCTTTTCCTTCGCTTAATGTCTGTTCAACATAGTCAACAGGCGTGCCGTAGTAATTCCCGACGTACTCTGCCCATTCTAACAGCTTTTTGTTTTCAATCATATGTTCAAATTCTTCCCTGGTTTTAAAGAAATAATCGACACCATTTCTTTCACCTTCACGCGGTTTGCGTGTCGTCACAGAAATAGAGTATTCAAATTTCGTATCTTCCTGGGAGAAAATGGCTTGTCTGACCGTTCCTTTTCCAACTCCCGAAGGTCCAGAGAGAACGATTAATAGTCCTCTTTCTTTCATAATGGCGTATTACCCCTGCCCTTCATCTATGATTTCTTCTTTTACAGAAAGTCTTTGCGCGACAGTCTCAGGCTGAACGGCAGATAAGATGACATGGTCACTGTCCATAATGACAACAGCACGGGTTCTTCTTCCGTATGTAGCATCTATGAGCATGCCTCGATCTCTTGCGTCTTGTATCATTCGTTTAATCGGTGCTGATTCCGGACTGACGATCGAAATCATCCGATTCGCTGAAATGATGTTTCCAAATCCGATATTGATCAACTTTATGGTCATCTTCTTTCGTCCCCCTGTAATATAAACGTCTCTAGTCTCGCCGAAAGAGACGCACTGTAAACAGCATACACAATGACTATTCTATATTTTGCACTTGTTCTTTTATTTTTTCAATAGCACTTTTCATTTCAACCACCAGCTTTGTTAAATGGTGATGGTTCGCTTTTGATCCAATGGTGTTCACTTCACGGTTGAGCTCCTGTACAAGGAAGTCAAGTTTTCGGCCGGCAGCACCGCCTTGCAGCAAGATTTGCTGAAATTGCTGAAAGTGACTTTTTAATCTCGTAATCTCTTCTGTAATGTCACAGCGGTCAGCAAAGATGGCAGCCTCTGTTGTCAGTCTGCTCTCGTCAAGCGCCTCTCCGATCCATTCTTGCAATCGCTGATTCAATCGTTCTTTGTACTGACTCACAACCTCTGGTGCAAAGACTTTGATTTCTTCTGTATAGGCCTCTAGTTCAGAAAGCCTTAGTTCACAGTCTTTTTGAAGTGATGCTCCCTCTTGCTCTCTCATGAAGCAAAGCTCCTTGACAGCATCCTCGCAAGCTTCCATCAGCAGCTGCTCTAGCTGTTCATTTCGGCTGGCTGACTCTTCCACCTGAACGGCAAGCTCAAGCCCCAATAAGTCATGTGCATGCTGAATGCCTGAAATGTGATAGCGTTCCTCGAGGTCTTTTGCGGCTTTCATGTATTCATCAAGCAGCGGCCAGTCGATCTGTAAGGACCGGCTTGCTAGTTTACCGCCTTCAATCGTGACAAACAGCTCAATTCTACCGCGCTGCACGTGACGAAGAATGATCTTTTTTAATGTATCTTCGAAATATAAAAGCGGCCTCGGCAAACGGGCATGAACCTCTTTAAAACGGTGATTGACCGATTTTAGCTCAACTGACACTGTCAGTTCTCCATCCGTTTTACTCGCTTGGCCGAATCCCGTCATACTGCGTATCATGTTAAAACACCCAATTCTTTCATATTAATAAAATGAAAAAGGTAATAGCAGACACTATTACCTCAAAATTATACCATAATGAATTATTTTTTTCTTGTCAAAAGTGATCCTGCCAGTAAAAAAGTTGGCAGTGCAGACATCCCGATGATCAGCAGCCAATCAATTGGTGCAATCGCGACCGTTTTGAAAATTGGCTGAAGCGGCGGGTAATAAATGACCACAAGCATGAGTAAAAGTGATGACAAAACCGCACCGATCAAATAAAGGTTCCCAAATGGATTACGTTCAAAAATGGACCGTTCACTGCGGCAGTCAAATACATGAATGAGCTGCGCCAAAACAAGCGTACTAAATGCGACAGTCTGTGCATATTGCAGGTTGTTTGGATCGCGGTGATACACAAATATAAATGCCAAAAGGGTCGCAAGCCCGATGAGGAATCCTCTTGAGATGACCTTCCAGCCAAGCCCCCTTGCAAAAATGCCCTCTTTCACATTCCGCGGCTTTCTCTTCATGACATCGCCTTCTGGCTTATCCATGCCAAGTGCCATAGCCGGTAGACCATCTGTGACAAGGTTTACCCATAAGATTTGTATAGGAACGAGCGGAAGCGGAAGCGCGAGGAGCATCGCAAACAGCATGACCAAAATTTCTCCGACATTTGATGCCAGCAAATAGCGGACAAACTTACGAATGTTTTCATAAATATTTCGGCCTTCTTTAATGGCGGATTTAATGGTCGCAAAGTTGTCGTCAAGTAAAATAAGAGAAGACGCTTCCTTGGCTACGTCTGTACCAGTGATGCCCATGGAGATGCCGATATCTGCTTGTTTAATGGCAGGCGCATCATTGACCCCGTCACCTGTCATCGCCACAACATGACCATTTTTTTGATAGGCTTTGACAATTCTCAGCTTATGCTCAGGGGAAACCCGGGCAAAGACGTATACATTTTCAGCTGTTTGCTCAAGCTCTTTGTCGCTCATCTGATCAAGCGCTTTTCCGTCGAGCACCTGTCCTTGCTTCGGTAAAAGGCTTAAGTCTTTTGCGATCGCTTTGGCCGTTTCCACGTGGTCCCCTGTAATCATGACCGTTTTAATGCCAGCATCCCGGCACTCTTTAATCGCTCGTCTGACTTCAGGACGCGGCGGATCGATCATGCCCTCTAATCCGATAAATGTTAAATCAGCTTCAGCCTGCTGGACAGAGGTGATTTTCTCTGTCAAACCGACTTTTTTATACGCAATGGCAATGGTTCTAAGCGCCTGTCTTGCTAAACCTTGAATCGCAGCTTCTGTTTCTTGCCTATGAGTGGTTGAAAAAGAAGCTGTGCGTCCGCCGTGCATGATATGACTTGAACGGTTCATTAGTACATCCGGCGCACCTTTTGCAATGACATACCGCTCTTTTTGATTTGTTTCAACGACGACTGACATCATCTTTCTTTCTGAGTCAAAAGGAAACTCCTCAATAACATGAAATCCAGCTTCGATGAATTGCTCTGTAAAACCCGCTTTACGTGCTGCGGTAAGGAGCGCTCCCTCTGTCGGATCCCCATCAAGCCTCATCTCCCCGTCTTTTTCAACGATGGTTGATGTATTACAAAGCGCCCCGTATAATAACACCTTTTGCAGGCTTGGATGCTTGTCGGCATGGACGATTTCCCCGTTTAAGGTAAAGTCACCGGATGGCTCGTAGCCTGTGCCAGAAATATTCCACGTTTTTCCCTCTGCCCACACATGGGTCACTGTCATTTTATTTTGCGTCATGGTTCCTGTTTTATCAGAGCAAATGATTGACGCGCAGCCGAGTGTTTCCACTGCCGGGAGCTTTCTGACAATCGATTTTTGTTTGATCATCCGCTGCACCCCTAGGGAAAGGGCGACAGTGACGATCGCCGGCAGTCCTTCTGGAATCGCCGCCACAGCAAGAGATACTCCCGCTAGGAACATATGATACAATTCATGTCCTTGCACTACACCAAGAACAACAACGAGCACCGTTAAAAATAAAGCAGCCACAATCAGAATTTTTCCAAGCTGCTCGAGACGCCTTTGCAGCGGCGTTTCCATATTACCTGCTGCATCCAGCATGCCGGCAATTTGTCCCATCGCTGTATTCATTCCTGTACCAATGACAACCCCTACGCCGCTGCCTCTAGTAACAAGCGTCCCCATAAAGGCCATATTCGTCAAATCCCCAAGCGAAACATGGCCGCTTGAAAGTGGACTTGCGTGTTTGACCGCTGGGATAGACTCACCAGTGAGGGCGGACTCCTCAATTTCTAAGCTCTTTGTATCTAGTAATCTAATATCTGCCCCAATCCGGTCTCCGCTTGAAAATTTCACAATATCCCCTGGCACGAGATGTTTAGACGGGATCTTGACCCATTCATTATTTCTCCTTGCATACACGTGCGGAGTTGATAATTCCTTTAACGCTTGTAAGGATTTTTCCGCCCGGCGTTCTTGATAAAAGCCGAGTACACCATTAATCAAAACAATGGCTACAATCGCAACAGCATCAATGTATTCTCCTAAAAAGGCAGAAATGATTGTTGCTGCAAGCAAGATTAACACCATGAAATCTTTAAACTGTGCTAAAAAAATGATCAGAGCCGACGCCTTTTTTCCTTCCTGCAATTCATTTGGCCCGTGTTTTTCAAGCCGCTTTTGTACATCTTTTTCTGACAGTCCGTCACCTATCGATGTATTCATTGTTTTTAATAAATCGGTTTGGTTCAGTTCATGCCAATTCATTTGACCTCGTCCACTCCTCTTTTGTTCTCTCTCTCATATGCAGTGTTCTATAAGCCAGTTTATTCAGACTCGTCCTAAATCATGCTATAATAATAAGACTGCCTAAAGAACGAGAAAACGGAAGGTTCTTTCAGTAGATTTGTGTGAAAGAAGAGGGTGTATCCAACATGTCATTTGACGGCATTTTTACATATGGTATGACAAATGAATTGCAAAAGGCATTAACGGGTGGAAGGATTTCAAAAATTCATCAGCCATATAAACACGAGCTGATTTTTCATATTCGAGCAAATGGGAAAAATCATAAGCTCCTTTTATCGGCTCATCCGAGCTATGCGAGAGTGCAGCTCACCGAGCATCAATACGACAATCCAAGTGAGCCGCCAATGTTTTGTATGCTTCTCAGAAAGCATCTTGAGGGCGGCTTCATTGAACGTTTTGAACAGATTGGATTTGACCGGGTGATCGTGCTTCATGTGCGAAGCCGAAATGAAATCGGCGATGAGCAGACGCGTAAGCTTTACATTGAAATCATGGGACGTCATAGCAACTTCATTCTTGTAGAGGATGGAACGCAGCAGATCATTGATGGTCTGAAACACCTTTCTCCATCTGTGAACAGCTATCGAACGGTGCTCCCTGGTTATGAATACCTACTGCCGCCTGCGCAGCAAAAATTGAATCCTTTTGACGTGACAAAGGATGATATTTTGAAGCATTTACGCTTTCAAGAAGGAAAGATCGCCAATCAAATTGTCGATACCTTCTCTGGGGTTTCCCCGCTGTTTGCAAAGGAAGCAGTACACCGGGCCGGTCTTGCCAATCAAGAAACGATTCCCAATACACTGCTCGACATGTTCCAGCTCATTCGCATGCATTCTTTTACGCCGCAGCTTACAAGAAAAGACGGGAAAGAGTATTTCTATTTATTAGAGCTTCAGCATGTCCAAGGCGAGATGAAGACATTCGACTCACTCAGCCAGCTGCTTGACCGCTTTTATTTTGGAAAAGCTGAGAGAGACAGAGTCAAACAGCAGGCGGCTGACCTTGAACGGTTTGTCGTCAATGAAAAAAAGAAAAATGAAAACAAGCTGAAAAAGTTAAAAAGAACCCTTGAAGAATCTCAGGATGCACACAAATATCAGCTCTATGGCGAATTGTTAACAGCCAATTTATATGCGATCAAAAAAGGGGATAAAGAAGCGACTGTCATCAATTATTACGATGAAGACGGCGGAGAAATTACAATCCCGCTTAAAACAAACAAAACCCCTTCTGAAAATGCACAAGCATACTTTACAAAATATCAAAAGGCAAAAAATGCAGTAGAAGCTGTAAATGAACAAATTAAGCGGACACATGAAGAAATTGCTTATTTTGAAGAGCTGATTCAGCAGCTGTCCTCTGCTTCGCCGAAGGATTTAGAGGAAATGAGAGAAGAGCTTGTTGAAGGAAAATATTTGCGCGCCAAACAAAAGCGTCACGCCAAAAAGAAAAAACCGGCGGCCATTCAGCTCGAAACGTATGAATCGTCCCAAGGTATTCCGATTTTAGTTGGAAAAAATAACAAGCAAAACGAGCATTTGACTACAAAGGCAGCTGCTCGTGATGATATTTGGCTGCATACAAAGGATATTCCTGGATCACACGTCGTCATTCGTCACCAAGCACCTGATGAACAAACGCTGCTTGAAGCGGCTCAAATTGCCGCCTACTTTTCGAAAGCAAAAGAGTCCAGCTCCGTTCCTGTCGACTATACAAAAATCCGGCATGTGAAAAAACCGAACGGAGCAAAGCCTGGCTTTGTTACGTATGATCAGCAGCAAACATTATTTGTCACACCTGACGAGGATCTTGTGCTCAAGCTGAGAAAATAAATAAGTAAAGCCGATAAAATCCTGACATGAGGATTTATCGGCTTTTTCTTTGTCGTTTTTTTCTTTCGATATAAAGGGCATCAAGTGCGTCAATATCCTCTTGTTCAAGCAAGGATTCAATTGCCGCCGCCAGCTGTTTTGTCCGGGCGGGGCTTGCACCGCTTGTAGAGACTGAAATCGTCATTTTTCCTGCTTTGACAACCTTCGGCACCATCACATTGCCTAGCTCTGATTGGCTCACACAATTCACAAGCTGGTGAGGCTGTGCTGTTTGTGCAATCCATTCGTTTACCGAAGGGTCATTTGTCGCAGCTACAATGAAAAATGCATCCTTCAAATCTCCAGCGTCTACCTTCTTTTCCTTCCAATTCAATTGGTATGTATCAATGAAGTGTGCCATCTCTTCAGAAAGATTAGGACTCACAACTGTTATATGGCAAGACTCCGTGCACAGCGCCTTTGCTCTTCTTAACGCCACCGATCCGCCGCCGGCAATGACCACTTGTTTATTGGTTAAATCAAGATGGACTGGAAGCATGGCTTTCTCCTCGGAAACGAAACGCATCTTCTTTATTTAACATGGTTTCTTGCACACGTTCAATATAAGCCGCTTTGACATGCGGATGAAAGCCAATATACCGGCATACCCGGACATCTTTCAGCCGATTTCTCGCCTGAGCGGCTTCACTTTCAATTTCTTTCATTAAAATTCCGGTAAACAGCAAGTAAGGAACGATATAGACAGGCCTATCGTCATCTGCTGATAACTGCGCGAGAACATCTCGATAATTTGGCTCACATGCTGTAATAAAACACGGAAAAACCTCTGCATGCGGAAGCAGACTTCTGACATCGTCTGCAATGCCAAACACATCTCGCTTCACATCCGGATCAGAGCTCCCGCGACCAATTAAAAGAATCCGCGCCCGCTCGCCTTGATATCCTGCTTCTTCAATTCTTGCGGCAACTGCTTTTGTTACTTCTTGATTCACCCCGATTGGCTTTCCATATGTGACCTTCACTTGCGGAAATCGCGCGCGCACTTTCTCAATTTCGACCGGTATATCCGATTTAGCATGCATGGCAGTTAAAAGGAGGAGCGGGACGATGGCAATGTGTGTCGCTCCTTTTTTCACACAGGCCTCAAATCCTTCTTCTATAGAAGGGTCCGTCAGCTCTAAAAAACAAATTTCTTGTATATCTGCTTTCACTAACGGCATACAGCTTTTCATAAAAGAAATGGCCTTATCTTGCGCCTCTTTTACTCGGCTTCCATGCCCAACATAAAGGACAGCTTGTTTCATGCGGCTCCTCCCTCTCACTTATTTCATCAGACGAAAAGACACGATGTATGTACGTACGTGTCTTTTCTCTATCATTCTCATTTCTCGATTAATGCGGGTTCAAACCAGTTCAGTTTTTGATGAAAATGAACGACATCTCCAATAACAATTAAACTTGGATGCTCGATCCCTTCTTTTTCAACGGTTTCAGACAGTGTCGCCACAGTGCAGCAAGTTGTCTTTTGCCTCGTCGTGGTTCCCCAGTGTATAAATGCAGCGGGTGTTTCTGGATCCCGTCCATTTTTTAAAAGCAGGCGCTGCACTCTTTCCACGTTTTTGACACCCATGTAAATCACAAGAGTATCAATCCCTGTAGCCAGCGCCTCCCACTTTTCTTCAAAATGTTCATCCTTTTGATAGTGACCCGTGACAAAAGCAACATTTGAGCTGAATTCACGGTGTGTCACAGGGATTCCCGCATAAGCAGCTGCCGCAATACCAGAAGTAATTCCTGGGACAACCTCATACGGAATTCCGTGCTCAGCTAAGCATTCGATTTCTTCACCGCCGCGTCCAAAGACAAAGGGGTCACCGCCTTTCAGCCGAACGACAACGTTCCCTTCCTTTGCATGAGCCACAAGCGCTTCATTGATGGCTTCCTGTCTCATTGTATGATGATTTGGCAGCTTTCCGCAATAAATCAATTCCGCCTCTGGTTTGGCGTGGGCGAGAATGTCTTGATTGACAAGACGATCATATAAGATGACATCTGCCTGCTGTATCGCCTTATGGGCCTTTAATGTGATTAAATCTGGGTCTCCGGGTCCAGCACCCACAATGTATACTTTCCCCATCTTGCTTTTCTCCCCCTGCCATCAGGCGATTATTTCGTTGTAGCTTTTACATAATCAACAAGACGCTGTTTGGATTCCTCACGGGATAATTCCCCTGTATCTAAGACGAGCTCAGGCGAAGCTGGCTCTTCATATGGTGAATCGATTCCAGTGAAAAATGGAATTTCGCCGTTTCTCGCTTTTTTATATAACCCTTTTGGATCACGCTCTTCACACACGTTCAGATCACATTTGACAAACACTTCGTGAAATTCCCCATCTTCGACTAACTGTCTGACAATGTGGCGGTCTTCCTGAAATGGAGAAATAAAAGCAGTGATGACAATCGTACCTTGCTCCACAAATAATTTCGCCACTTCTCCGATTCGGCGGATGTTTTCTTTTCTGTCGTCATCTGAAAACCCTAGATCTTTATTGAGTCCGTGCCGCACGTTATCGCCGTCAAGAACGGTGACTTGATAGCCTTGTTCAAACAGCTCTCTTGCAGCTGCATTTGCAATCGTTGATTTACCTGATCCGCTTAAACCTGTAAGCCAGATAATGCCGCTCGTATGATTGTTTTTCTGTTGATATTCTTTTTTTGTAATAGATGCATCATGCCACACGATATGTTCGTTGCTCATGTCATACCCTCCCTTTAAGATACCGTCGTTTTTAATCCTTCGATTAATGTTTCAATGACTTCTTTTCGGCTGAACGTGCTTGGTGGTAATTCACCGTTTCTCAGCATCGTTCGAACTTTTGTACCTGAAAGAATGACATGCTCGCTTTTGTCGTGAGGACACGTTTTTGGTGTGGCCATCGCTTCACATGTATTACAGTAGAAGCTGTGTTCAAATTTTAATGGCGTAATACCGATTTCTTCGCTTGTAAATTGATCAAATAGTTCCTGCGCCTCGTATGTGCCGTAATAGTCACCAACACCTGCATGATCTCTTCCGACAATAAAATGGGTGCAGCCATAATTTTTACGAACAAGCGCGTGAAATATCGCTTCCTTTGGTCCAGCATAACGCATTGCAGCAGGAAAAACACCTAAAAAGACGCGGTCTTTTGGATAATAACCATTCAATAACACTTGATAGCTTTTCATTCTCACATCTGCCGGGATATCGTCAGATTTTGTTTCACCGACAAGCGGATTTAAAAATAAACCATCGACCGTTTCTAATGCTGTTTTTTGAATATATTCATGCGCACGATGAACCGGGTTTCTCGTTTGGAAACCAACAATGGTTTTCCAGCCATTTTCTTTAAAATGGCGTCTTGTTTCTTCTGGCTCATACGTAAATTGAGGGAATGGTTTTTCACTGCGTTTCGTCAGTGTAATTTTCCCGCCAATGTAAGTATCACCGCGTTCAAATAATTTTTTCACGCCTGGATGATTGCGGTCATCAGTTTTATAGATATTTACCGCTTCTTTTTCCTTATCTGGTGTGTATTGATCCTCTACTTCAATGACCCCATATACAGTTCCATTATAGGATAAGCGTACGATATCGCCTTGATGGATTTCCGCCGCCTTTTCTTTTGTCACTGGCAGTGTAATAGGAAGAGACCAAACGACACCACTTGCTAGCCGCATACTGCTCACAACTGCTTCATAATCAGCTTTTGTTAAAAACCCTTCAATTGGACTATATCCGCCAATTGCAATGAGTTCAAGGTCTGCAAAGGAGATCGCATCTAGTTCAATTTCCTTTGCAGCTGTGCTGAGATCATATTCTTCATTTACTCGATTAATTAATACGCCACCATGTGGTGTTAAACTCATTTGTTCATCTTCCTCTCAATGTTCATATTTATTAGATGTTAATAGTCGGATTTGTGATTAAATCCCGCCGCCCTGTTCATGAATAGAGCTGCTCTCATTTTTGACTGCCTTCATCAGACTCAGCGCACCAAGTGAGGCAAGCAGTACACTCATCATGATAAAGATAGAGTAATAGTCTCCTTTTAAGAAAAGGCTCACCAGCAAATACGATAGGCTGAGTGATAAGAAGGGTGACACCACCCACACTTTCAGCATTTTTTTCACAACATGTTTGTGAAAAATGTTTGGCCCGCCTTTTGCCATTCCAAGCCCGATAATAGACGAGGAGGTGATTTGCGTAAGCGGAACAGGCAGCCCAAAAATAGAGCTGACGATGACAAGCCCAGCACCGGTACTCGAAAGTAAAATCCCTTCGCCTGTTTGATAGCGGGTGATTTTCTTTCCGTTTGTTTCTAGTACCCTTCTCCCAAGCAAAAGGGCACCAAGTGCAACAAAGATCCCGCCGTAAAGAGTTCCTTGCCCGACTGACAAAACGCCTGACGCGACAAGCGGGCCGACCGCATTTGCGACATTGTTCATACCAGCTGAAAACGCCTCTAGAAATCCGCTGAGGATTAATACGACAGATAAAATAGCTGTGCCTTTTTTAGACAGCTTCCGTTTAGGGAACATTCTGATGATTTTGACGACAGCAAAGGTAAAAAGAAAGGCGAAAATCGGGATGATCACCCAAAATGCCACAATCACTAAAATGGATTTCACAAACAATACTTTATACGCGACTGCCACACCAACCACAGCCCCTACTGTGACCTCACTTGTTGATAAAGGGATCGCCATCAGATTCGCTATAAAAAGTGATAGTGCAGCAGAACCAATGATAATACAAACGATTTCAAGTGTAATGACTGATTCTGGCATAATACCAGAGCTGATCGTTTTGACGACCTCACCGCCGCCAATCACTGAACCTGCTAAAATCCCAACTGCACAAACGCTGAGCGCATAAATGGGCTTTTGAATCGCGCCTGACCCGTACGCAATGCCCATAGAAGCAGCTGCTCCGCTTGCGCCTATGTTTAAAGCAAAGAATAGACTAAATAAAATTGCGGCGATTTCCATACATTATGCTCCCTTACTCATGTAATCCGCACTCTGTCTTTGCTGTGCCTGACCATCTGCCAGAACGCAGATCATCTGCAGTAAATGCTGGCTGTGTACACGGTGCACAGCCGATACTTGGATATCCCTGGTCATGCAGCGGATTATAAGTAAGTTCTTCTCTAGATGCATATCTCCATATGTCCTTCCACGTCCAATGGATAAGCGGACATACTTTCACTGATTTGAATTTTTCATCCTTATTTAAGAAATTCGTCCCTGCTCGTTTTGGTGACTGCTCTCTTCTTAAACCGGAAAGCCAAGCTGGATAACCAGATAGGGCTTCTTGCAAAGGAATGACCTTACGCATATGGCAGCAGCTTTGAGGATTTGTTTTCCATAATTGTTCACCGTGCTGCTCATTTTGCTGTTCAACCGTCAGCTCAGGCGTTTTCAATTCAATGTCTAAACCCGGGTATCTTTCCTTTACTGCATCAATTGTGTCGTATGTTTCTTTAAAATGCAGACCTGTATCTAAAAAGACAATTTTCGCATCTTTTTTTACTTTTGCAATCAGATCAATCAGAACGATGCCCTCAATCCCAAAGCTGCACGCATATACGAGCTGGTCACCATAATGACCGTACGCCCATTTCAGTACAGACAGGGCTCCTTTATACAAATCATCTTCTTGAAATGTAATGGACGGCTCTTGCCAATTTTCATAAGTTAACATGATTTCTCCCCTTCCGGAGTACAGCTCATATTGCTTTTTTCCGCACTACTTCAATCTAATTTTTTCGTTCTTTTCCACTTGAATCACTTGACCGTCCTGAACAATTAACGTAATTGAACCGAATTTCATATCCCCAATCAGTTCTTGCATATGCTTTACTAAGTCCTCATCCTGATTTTGTTTCACTTCCATCTCCTCTTCCTCCTCACCGTTAAAATAAAAAAACTTTCTTTCAGTCCGAAAGAAAGATGAGGAAGCTCACGATTTCCTTATCTTTCAAAATAGAATCATTTTGCAGGAAGTAGCACCTTGCGAATCGCAGGTTGCCGGGTTTCATCGGGCCAGTCCCTCCACCTCTCTGGATAAGAGTTTCAATTTGTCTTAAATATTAACACAATTCAAACAAAAGTCAACCCGACTTTATTGATAGGATTAGTTTTTATTAAAATTTGAGTCTATTTTACTATTTTTACCTAAACAAAAAAACTGTGCGGGCAGGCACAGTTTTTGTTAACGATGGGCTTTCACTTTTCAGACCGTTTCTTCCATCCAAGATTCTGAGGAAGGATCTTGTCTCCAGCGTTTTAGTTTGTTCATCGCAGCAGGCTCAATCGCTTTCAGTTCAAGTGCCACGTCTGTCAATGTGTCATAGTCTGTTAGGGTGACATATGGAATATTTTTTTCTTGAAAGGCTGCCGCTGCTTTTGGCAGTCCGTATGTGAAGATCGCGGCAACTCCTAGTACCTCGCAGCCCTCATCTTGAAGAGCAGCGACCACTTCAAGCACACTGCCTCCTGTGGAAATAAGGTCTTCTACGACGACAACCTTTTGGCCTTTTGATACGGCCCCTTCAATTTGATTTCCTTTTCCATGTGCTTTCGGCTTACTTCTGACATAACACATCGGGATGTTCAAGCGGTCTGCTGCTAATGCCGCATGAGGAATGCCTGCTGTTGCAGTACCCGCGACAACCTCTGCTCCCTTGAAATGAGTGAGAATCAAATCTTTTAGACCTTCAGCAATGTCGTGTCTCACTTCTGGAAATGACAATGTCAGGCGGTTATCACAATAGATCGGTGATTTTATACCGCTCGCCCATGTAAACGGTTCGTCTGGTTTTAATGAGACCGCTTTGATTTGTAATAGATGTTTCGCGATTTTTGATTTCATCTGGCAGTCACTCCCACTCTTTCAAAATTTGATGATATGCTTCTATTGGTTTATCAGCTTTTGTGATTGATCTTCCAACAACGATTTGTGAAACACCTTGCTCTTTTGCATAGGCCGGTGTCGCCACGCGCTGTTGGTCATCAGTTTGATCATTCGGTAAGCGAATTCCTGGCGTTACAGTGAGAAAGGATGGTGAAATATGTTCATGAAGTGCTTTAGATTCATGAACAGAGCAAACAACCCCGTCCAGCCCACTTTCATATGCTAATTGTCCGTACCGGATAACAGTCTCTTGCAGCGGACGGTCAATGAGTAATTCGTTTCTCATCATGTCTTCTGACGTACTAGTCAGCTGGGTCACTGCAATGATGCCCGGGCGGCTTTGTCCAGCAGGAGTCCCGCTTTCAAGCCCCTCTAACGCAGCCTGCATCATTCGTTTCCCGCCAGCAGCATGCACATTGACCAAATCAACACCAAGTGCAGCAAGCCGGTTCATCGCTTTTTGCACCGTTGTTGGAATGTCATGTAATTTTAGATCAAGAAAAATGCGGCAATTTTTTTCTTTCAGCGCATCAAGAATGGCAGGTCCTTCTTGGTAAAACAGCTCCATGCCGACCTTCACAAATAATGGTGTCCCTTCAAAAGGGTCTAAAAAGGCAAGCGCGTCCTTCCCTGATGGAAAATCAAGCGCGATGATGGGCAAGTGCTTCATGTTTCCAGCTCCTTCCGATACATTCCTCTACAGATGAATAACCATATGCTGCTAACACTTTTGGCAGCTCTTCAATGATTTCCGGGCAAATAAATGGATTCACAAAATTGGCTGTGCCGACAGCTACTGCACTTGCACCTGCTAGTAAAAATTCAAGTACATCTTCAGCACTTTGCACCCCGCCCATCCCGATAATCGGAATAGAAACCGCTTGACTCACCTCGTGTACCATGCGCACAGCGACCGGTTTGACAGCTGGTCCTGATAATCCGCCTGTTTTATTGGCAAGGATAGGTTTCCCTGTTTTTAAATCTAAACGCATACCGATTAATGTGTTAATCATGGTGAGTCCATCTGCTCCAGCAGCTTCAATCGCTTGAGCAATCTCCACAATATTGGCTACGTTAGGTGACAGCTTGACATAGACAGGTACAGAAGAGACTTCCTTGACCGCTTTTGTCAATGTCGCCGCCATATTTGGATCTGTACCAAAGGCAATCCCGCCTGTTTTCACATTTGGGCAAGAAATATTCAGTTCAAGGGCATGAACATTTTTTGCTTGGCTGATTTGCTTGGCTACTTCCACATAATCATCAACCTGTGAGCCAGCAACATTCGCAATAATAGGTGTATCAAATTGTTCAAGCCAAGGCAGCTCATTTTCAAACACGCCTTTTAGACCCGGATTTTGAAGGCCGATTGCATTAAGCATACCAGCTCCTGTCTCGGCTACCCTTGGCGTGGGATTGCCAAATCTCGGTTCAAGGGTTGTGGCTTTGATCATGATACCGCCTAGCAATGATAGGTCATATAAGGATGCAAATTCTCTCCCGAACCCGAAGCAGCCTGATGCAGGGATGATTGGATTTTTTAAAGATAATCCCGGTAACTCAACGTTTAGCATGACAACGCCACCTCCTCTGCTTTAAAAACAGGTCCATCAAGACAGACTTTGACGTAAGGTTTGTCGAGCTGATCGGTATGACAGACACATGCAAAGCACGCACCAATTCCGCAGCCCATTCGTTCTTCCATCGAAATATAAACGGGCTTATCAGGATACGTGTCTTTCAGCGCTTTTAGCATAGGTGTTGGACCGCAGGAAAGCAGCACATCAAAGCTCAGGTTTTGCTCTTTTATCACACCTGTTACAAAGCCTTTAGTACCGTATGTGCCATCAACCGTTGCAATAAACGTATCACCGAGTGCTTGAAATTTCTCCTCGTAAAATACATCCTTTTTCGATTGAAAGCCGAGGACATGCTTCACGATGACGCCTTTTTTCGTTAAACGCTTGGACAGTTCATATAGAGGCGGTACGCCAATTCCGCCGCCGACTAGTAATGCCGTCTCTCCGGGCTGGACGACTGAAGGATCATACCCGTTTCCAAGCGGCCCTAATACATCGACTGATTCTCCCTCCCGCTTTTGGGAGAGGAGCTTTGTGCCCTCTCCCTCTGCGCGGTAAATGATGGTTGCTTCTTTTTGCTCGGCATGAATGTTGGCAATACTGATCGGTCTTCTCAGCAGCGGTGTCATGGATTCACTGACCTTTAGATGAAGAAATTGTCCAGCCGTTTGAAAGGAGTCCACAAGGTCACCTTTTAATGTCATTTCGTAAATATGATCAGCGATCTCTCGGTTCGAGACGACCGTCAAGTATGCTTTTTTCATATCGTTACTGTCACCTCAGCATTCGTTTTCACTTCTGGCATTTCATCTGCTCTAAATGTCATGCTCTCAAGCACTCTTAAAATGGCTTCTGCTGTATCTAAGGACGTTAAGCAGGCCACTCCGTTTTCAACAGATTCACGTCTAATTCTAAAGCCGTCTCTTGCCGGCTGTTTTCCTTTTGTTAAGGTGTTGATGACAAATTGCGCTTCCCCGTTTCGAATGACATCGAGAAGATTTTTGCCTTCCTCTCCGATTTTGCCGACGACACTTGATGGAATGTAGGCTTGTTTTAAATAATTCGCCGTTCCTTCTGTCGCTAAAATATGATAGCCGATTGAATGGAATCTTCTTGCGATCTCAAGTCCTTCTTCTTTATCCTTATCAGCCACTGTCAGAAGTACTGTTCCGTCATTAGGAATTTGAATACCTGAGGCAATCAATCCTTTATATAGGGCTTTTTCGATCGTGACATCTTTCCCCATGACTTCACCTGTTGATTTCATTTCAGGTCCGAGTGTAATATCGACTCTTCTTAATTTAGCAAAAGAGAAGACTGGGACTTTAACGTACACTCCTTCTTGCTCTGTGTGAAGCCCTTCTTCGTAGCCATAATTTTTGAGCTTGTCTCCTAAGATGACTTTTGTCGCAAGGTTGGCCATCGGGATGCCTGTGATTTTACTTAAGAAAGGAACCGTCCGGCTTGATCGCGGGTTCACTTCAAGTACATACACTTCACCTTTTGATAGGACAAACTGGATGTTCAAAAGTCCAATAATGTTGAGTCCTTTTGCAAGCTTGATCGTGTATTCTGCGATCTTCGCTTTGATGTCCTCAGACAATGTTTGCGGCGGATAGACCGCAATCGAGTCACCAGAGTGAACTCCGGCTCTTTCAATGTGTTCCATAATACCTGGGATCACGACAGTTTCGCCATCAGACACGGCATCTACTTCAATTTCTTTTCCTGTCAAATACTTGTCAATTAACACTGGATGCTGCGGATTGACCTTCACCGCATTCTCCATGTAGTGAAGAAGCTCATCTTCTTGATACACAATTTCCATCGCGCGGCCGCCTAATACATAGGAAGGACGGACAAGGACTGGGTAGCCAATTTGATTGGCAATCGCTACTGCTTCAGGCACAGACGTTGCTGTTTTCCCTTTAGGCTGGGGCACGCCGAGTGTTTCTAACGTTTGTTCAAACTTGTCCCGGTTTTCTGCGCGGTCTAGGTCTTCTAGAGAAGTTCCAAGAATTTTAACCCCTCTATTTGATAATTCATCTGCTAAGTTGATCGCTGTTTGCCCGCCGAACTGAACGACAACTCCTTCAGGCTGTTCAAGGTCGATGATATGCATCACGTCTTCTACAGTGAGTGGTTCAAAGTAGAGCTTATCTGAAATACTAAAGTCTGTTGAGACCGTTTCAGGGTTGTTGTTAATAATGATCGCTTCATAGCCTGCTTGTTTAATTGCCCACACAGAGTGAACGGTCGCATAATCAAATTCAACCCCTTGTCCAATTCGGATAGGACCTGAACCTAATACGATAACGCTTTTCTTGTCTGTACGTTCTGATTCATTTTCATCTTCATACGTGCTGTAGAAATAAGGTGTCTCTGATTCAAATTCTGCCGCACATGTATCTACCATTTTGTATACAGGTACAATGCCTGCTTCTTGTCTTAGCTTGTAGACATCCGATTCGTTCATATTCCACTCGCGGCTAATGTAGATATCTGAGAAGCCTTTTTCTTTCGCTTCTTTTAATACGTCTGTATTGCCTTTGTTTTCTTTTAATGTCTTCTCAAAGGCGATGATGCCTTCCAGTTTATGAAGGAAGAAGTAATCAATTTTTGAGAATTCGTGTATTTGTTCGACTGTATAGCCTCTTCTAAGCGCCTCAGCGATATAAAATAATCGTTCGTCTCCCGCTTTAATAATCCGTTTTTCAAGCACTTCATTTGTGATGTCTGCTTCATCTTTTAATTCAATGTGATGCACATCGGCTTCAAGTGAACGTACAGCCTTTAGAAGAGACTCTTCTAATGTGCGGCCGATCGCCATGACTTCACCAGTTGCCTTCATTTGCGTACCAAGACGTCTGTTGGCAGATTCAAATTTATCGAACGGCCAGCGCGGTATTTTTGAAACGATATAGTCAAGTGCAGGCTCGAAGGCTGCATAGGTTTTACCTGTGACTGGGTTCATCATTTCATCAAGCGTTAAGCCGACTGCAATTTTCGCTGCCAATTTGGCAATTGGATAGCCTGTCGCTTTTGACGCAAGTGCAGAGGAACGGCTCACACGCGGGTTTACTTCGATGATATAGTATTGAAAACTGTTTGGATCAAGTGCCAGCTGAACGTTACAGCCGCCTTCTATGCCAAGTGCGCGGATCAGCTTAAGCGACACATTGCGAAGCAGCTGATATTCACGATCACTTAACGTTTGGCTTGGCGCTACAACAATACTGTCACCTGTATGGATACCGACAGGGTCAAAGTTTTCCATGTTACAAACAACGATTGCATGGTCACCGCTGTCTCGCATGACTTCATATTCAATTTCTTTAAAGCCTGCAATGCTTTTTTCAAGTAAGCATTGTGTAACTGGGCTTAGCTTCAGGCCGTTTTCAACGATTTCCTTCAGTTCTTGCTCGTTTGTACAAATTCCGCCGCCCGTTCCACCTAATGTATAGGCTGGTCTGACGATGACAGGGAAACCGATTTGATCCGTAAACGCCATTGCTTCTTCCAGGTTATGAATGATTTCACTTTCTGGTACAGGCTCATTTAGTTCATTCATCAAATTACGGAATAAATCTCTATCCTCTGCTTTTTGGATGGCTGACAGCTTTGTACCGAGTACTTCAACGCCGCATTCAGCTAATACACCAAGGTCTGACAATTCAACAGCAAGGTTTAATCCAGTTTGCCCGCCAAGTGTTGGCAAGATCGCATCAGGGCGTTCTTTTCGAATGATTCGTGTTAAAAATTCTGGTGTCAGTGGTTCGATGTATACCTTGTCGGCCATTTCTGTATCTGTCATGATGGTAGCAGGGTTAGAGTTCACAAGAACGACTTCATAGCCCTCTTCTTTTAGTGCTAAGCAAGCCTGTGTGCCTGCATAGTCAAACTCCGCTGCCTGACCGATGATGATAGGACCTGATCCGATTACTAAAATCTTTTTGATGTCTACGCGTTTTGGCATACTTCTTCCCCTTCTTTCTCAGTCGTATGAATCATTTCCATGAACTGGTCAAATAAGTAGTTTGCATCTTCTGGACCCGGTGATGCTTCTGGGTGGTACTGAACAGTGAATGCTGGTGCTTCTTTATGTTTTAATCCTTCAATCGTATTGTCGTTTAAGGCAATATGTGTGACTTCGAGCACGTCTTCGTTAATCTTGCTAACCGTGTAGCCATGGTTTTGAGACGTGAGTGTCACCTTGCCAGTTGCTAGTTCTTTTACTGGATGGTTCGACCCTCTGTGACCAAATTTCATTTTTTCTGTGCTTGCACCGCACGCTAGAGCAAATAACTGATGTCCGAGGCAAATGCCAAAGAGCGGCACCTTTCCAATCAATTGTTGAATCATCTCAACGGCTTCTGGTACATCCACAGGATCTCCAGGTCCGTTTGAAAGCATTATGCCATCAGGCTTTAGCTGCAGCACTTCATCTGCAGTGATGTTGTATGGCACCACAATAACGTCGCAATCACGTTTATTGAGCTCGCGCAAAATGCCGTGCTTCATGCCGAAATCGACAAGAACAATTCTTTTCCCTCTGCCTGGGCTTGGGTACGCATTTTTCACAGATACTTGACTCACCTGATCAGTTGGCAGCTGCAATGTTTGAAGGCGGCGGACAACGTCTTCCACTTGTTCTTCAGGTCCTGCAAACGCCCCTCTTAAAGTCCCTGCACTTCGAATCATTCTAGTCAGCTTCCGTGTATCGATTCCGCTCAGCCCCGGAATGTTTTTCATTTTTAAATATTCATCGAGTGAGTATGAAGAGCGCCAGTTTGAGGGCTTTTCACAAAGCTCTTTCACAATCAGCCCTTTCACAAACGGTGTGATCGATTCAAAATCATCACGGTTAATGCCGTAGTTGCCGATAAGCGGGTAAGTGAGTGTGACAATTTGTCCGCAGTATGATGGATCAGATAAAATTTCTTGATAGCCCGTCATCCCTGTATTAAAGACGACTTCTCCGACTGATGGTTCTAAGCTGCCAAAGCCTGTTCCTTCGAATACTGTTCCGTTTTCTAGCACTAAGCGTCTCTTCATTTTACTAGTCTCCCCTCTTCATAAACGACTTTCCCAGATGCAAGTGTCATGACCGGCCATCCTGATACAGTCAATTTGTCAAACGGTGTATTTTGTCCTTTTGATAAGAAGCTTGTTTTATCGATTGCCATTTCTTTGTTTAAATCAATGAGTGTAATATCAGCTATGTGTCCTTCTTCAAGCTTTCCGTATGGAAGGGAAAAGGCTTCTGCTGGTTTGATTGTCATATAATCAACGAGTTCTTTTAATGTCCATTCGCCTGTTTTGACAAATCGTGTATACAGAAGCGGGAACGCTGTTTCAAGTCCCACAATTCCAAACGGGGCACGCTGCATGGTTTCGTTCTTTTCTTCTTCTGTATGCGGCGCATGGTCTGTGGCGATGAAATCAATCGTTCCATCTAACAGTCCCTCGATCAATGCCTCGCGATCCTCTTTCCCTCTGAGCGGCGGGTTCATTTTATAGTTTGTATCAAGACCTGGAATGTCCGTATCACACAACAGCAGGTGATGCGGTGACACCTCAGCCGTCACACGGATGCCTGCTTTTTTTGCATCGCGTACGACCCGTACAGATTCTTTCGTACTGATATGACATACATGATAATGACAGTTCGCTGCTTCTGCTAAAAGAACATCTCTTGCAATATGCACCGATTCACAAATGGACGGTATACCGTTTAACCCATTTGCTTTTGAAAATTCTCCTTCATGAACGCACCCGCCGTAAATGAGCGAGTTATCTTCACAGTGCGCCACAATCGCTTGATCAAGACTTGCTGCCTGTTTCATCGCTTCGTACATCATGCCTGCTGTTTGGATGCCGACACCGTCATCTGTAAAAGCAAAGGCGCCTGCTTCTTTTAGTGCTGCAAAATCCGTCATCTCTTCCCCAATTTGTCTCGTTGTGATGGAGGCGTATGGCAGTACTCTCACAGATGAAGTCTCTTCGATTCGATTCATGAGCCATTCCATTTGCTCTTTTGTATCTGGAACCGGTCTTGTATTTGGCATCGCTGCAATCGTCGTATATCCGCCTCTTGCGGCTGCTTTAGAGCCTGTTTCAATCGTTTCCTTTTTCTCTCCGCCTGGCTCTCTTAAATGCACATGCAGATCGATCAAGCCTGGTGACACAAATAGCCCTGCTGCATCAATAACCTCTTCTCCGTCTTCTCTTTCTAGGTGACCAATCGCTTGAATCACTTTTCCTTTTACCCTAATATCCTGCTGCACTCTTTCACCTGTGCTTGTTAAGATAAAACCGTTTTTAATGAGATATGACATAGACAGAATCTCTCCCTTTTTGATGTAGTGTGCTATTTTGAAAAGCTCTTTTTAATACGGCCATTCGGATATAAACACCATTTTCCATTTGCTTGAAAATCCTTGACTGCTTGGACTCTACTAAAGAATCATCTATTTCAACACCTCTGTTTACTGGTGCTGGATGCATAATAATCGCGCGTTCTTTCATTTTGTTTGCTCTGTCTACTGTTAATCCATAAGTTGATAAGTAATCTTCACTGCCCATTTTTTCAGCGTGCCGTTCATGCTGGATTCTGAGCAGCATCACCACATCAGATAGTGCGATGGCTTCATCTACTTGGACGTACGTTCCGTGAGGGTTTTGTTCATCCTGGAAGGAAGCAGGTCCTGAAAAGAGGACTGTCGCTCCCAGCCTTGAGAGAACCTCAGCATTTGACCTTGCTACCCTGCTATGTTTGATGTCTCCATGAATCGAAATCGTTAAGCCTTCAAAGCCGCCAAACTCTTCAAAAATGGTCATGAGGTCAAGCAGTGATTGGGTTGGATGCTGTCCGCAGCCATCACCTGCATTGATGATGGGAATTCCAACCTTCCCGATCAGCTCGTTATAATATTCATCGGTGCTGTCTCTGATCACACATGCCTTTACTCCGATCGATTCCAGTGTTTTTACCGTATCGTAAAGTGTTTCGCCCTTTTGAACGGAGGTGCTTGCTGCATCTAAGCTCAGGACATTCATCCCTAATTTCTTCTCTGCTACTTCGAAGCTAAAACGTGTTCTTGTGCTTGGTTCAAAGAAGAGGTTTGCCACAAATTCTCCGGCTAATCCATGTTCTTGTTTCCCCTTTTTGAGTGCAGCTGCTTCTTCAATCAGCTGTAAAATCTCTTCTTTTGATAAGCTGCTCATTGTCGATAAATCATTCATTTTTTCTTCCCCCTCTAGTTTTTCATCACTTTCAGGTTCAAAAAAACCCTAAGCCTCGGCAGCTTAGGGTTCTCCAAAAGAAGCAGCGGCACTTTCGTGCATTCTGCTCCATTTAGAACCCTTGTCAGCCTCACTGGACTTCTTTTAAAAGGTTTTCTGTATTTGATTCATTTGACTCGTCATCTTCCGCTTTTTGATGCGGCAGGATCAGGTTTAACAGGACACCCGTAATCGCAGCAAGTGCCATTCCAGATAGAGTGAGATTGATTTGTTTCACCTCAATGAATGCCCCTCCAATTCCGATGACTAGGATGACTGATGCGATAATGAGATTACGCTTTTCTTCAAAATTCACTTTATGATCAATCAGGATTCTCAGGCCGCTTGAGGCAATGATTCCAAAGAGCAGGAACGAAACGCCTCCCATCACCGCGGACGGCACTGTACTGATTAATGCTGAAATTTTCCCTACAAAACCGAAGCAGATCGCAAACACGGCTGCTCCGCCGATGACGAAGATACTGAACACTCTTGTGATGGCAAGTACGCCAATGTTCTCTCCATAAGTTGTTGTTGGTGGTCCACCAATAAGTGAAGCGAAGATGGTCGCCGCACTGTCCCCTAAAATGGAGCGGTGAAGACCAGGTTTTTTAATAAAATCTTGTCCTACGACCTTACTTAACACCACCTGGTGGCCAATATGCTCAGACATTGTGACAAAGGCAACCGGCACCATCACTGTGAGAATGCTTAAAGTCACAGCAGGTGTATAGTCGACAAATGGCACGACGAAGTCTGGGACAGCAAACCATTTTGCGTCAATGACCGGCTGGAAGTTCACAATGCCTTGTGTTAAGGCAAAGAGATAGCCGCTGATAATGCCGATTAAAACTGGGATTAAGCTAAGGAATCCTCTTAGGAAAATCATACTGATAATCGTGACAGCCAGTGTGAAGCCAGCGACCATTAAGTGCTTGAGGCTGTAAACAAGCTCGGTTGCATTCGGATCAACATACATCGCCATGTTGACTGCTGTTC
Source organism: Bacillus sp. G1(2015b) (assembly GCF_001482475.1). Classification (NCBI taxonomy): domain Bacteria; kingdom Bacillati; phylum Bacillota; class Bacilli; order Caryophanales; family Bacillaceae; genus Bacillus; species Bacillus sp. G1(2015b). The sequence continues at coordinate 243,400 of NZ_LKIC01000004.1, forward strand.
CAGCGAGTCCAAGTCCAATGACCATAATGACTGGTCCTACGACGACCGGCGGCAGAAGCTTCATCAGCCAGCCTGTGCCGAGCCATTTAATGAACAGGGCAATGAGCGCATAAGCGACACCCGCCATGAAGGCGCCAACCATTGCGGCTCCGGGGCCGCCCGTTGCTTTCACATTCAGTATGGGGGCGATGAAGGCAAAGGACGATCCAAGATACGCCGGAATTTGTCCTCTTGTGATGATTAAGTAAACAATCGTTCCCACACCGCTTGAGATGAGCGCGACGGCTGGACTCATATCAATGATTTTTGGTACAAGAATGGTTGCACCAAACATCGCAAACAAATGCTGCAGGCTAAGTGATAGCCATGTGAATGGTTTTGGGATATCTCGAATGCCTAAATTGGCTTTTTGCTGACTCATGATTTTCCTCCTAGATGTGTCCTTTTTCATTAAAAAAGCCTCTTTGCGAGTATGCGCAAAGAGGCCTAGAAAAACCAGACACGTCATGTTAGCCGTGTGCTCGGTGTCTCTGTTATTGCCCTCTTTGCAAACTCTCTGGAATGCATTTAAAAAGGTTATTTTTCGTATATAGCGACAAGGTCGTTTTGATCTACTTCATTCAGTTGAACCATAACGGTCTCTGCTTTTGATGTCGGAATGTTTTTCCCGATATAATCCGCTCGAATTGGCAGCTCCCGGTGTCCCCGGTCGACGAGCACAGCCAGCTGAATGGAAGATGGTCTTCCTACATCCACAAGGGCATCCATAGCTGCTCTGACGGTTCTGCCTGTAAACAGAACATCGTCAACGACAATGAGTGTTTTGTCATTAATGTCAGCTGGAATGTCTGCACCCTTTACAAGCGGGTCTTGGTTGTCTGTCTTTTTTGTCAGGTCATCACGGTATAGCGTAATATCAAGTTCACCCACAGTGACTGGATTTCCTTCAATTTGCTCGATGCGCTCTGCAAGGCGCTTTGCAAGATGTATGCCTCTTGTCTTGATCCCAGCAAGGATGACATCCTTCATCCCTTTGTTGCGCTCAATCATTTCATGTGCAATTCGGGTAAGCGCTCGTCTGATCGCTTGTTCATCAAGAATGACTGCTTTTTGTTCCATCTTTTACACCTCTTTTTGACAAATAAAAAGCCCCTTCTGCAAAGAGCAGAGAGGGGCGTTCATTTGTGCATACTCGTGCACAAATTGATCCGTTATCCTTCTCAGCCTCTCTGGACTGTTTTAAAGAATCTCAATTTCTTCGTTTATTATTTCAGAAAAAGAACGGCCTGTCAATCGTTATTTCTTAATGAATCGATAAAGCCCCGCATATCAGCTGGAATTGGTGCTGTGAACTCGATATATTCTCCTGTTCTAGGATGATCAAATCCTAAAACACCTGCATGCAGAAGCTGTCCATTAAAATCTACTGTTTTTCTCGGTCCATATTTCGGATCTCCTGCAAGAGGGTAACCGATATATTTCATATGAACACGAATTTGGTGTGTTCTTCCTGTTTCAAGACGGCACTCGACAACTGTGAAGTCTTTAAAGCGTTCAATCACATCAAAGTGAGTGACAGCCTGTTTTGCATTTTCTTTTGTGACCGTCATGCTTTGGCGGTCTTTTTTGTCTCTGCCAATTGGTGCATCAATTGTGCCTGTATCATGCTGGATAATACCGTGGACAACAGCCGTATACTTTCTTGTGACAGTTTTAGCCACCAGCTGATTGACGAGTGACTCATGTGCGATATCGTTTTTTGCAACCATTAACAGCCCAGACGTATCTTTATCGATTCGGTGGACAATTCCAGGACGCATCACACCGTTAATCCCTGATAAATCCGTACAATGTGCCATCAGACCATTTACAAGTGTACCTGACACATGACCTGGAGCTGGATGAACGACCATTCCTCGAGGCTTATTTACGACTAACACATCTGCATCCTCATAATAAATATCAAGATCCATTGGTTCTGCTTCTACATCTAGCGCTTCTGGATCTGGAATCTCCACTTTGATTTGATCCCCAGCTTGCACTTTGTAATTGGCCTTTACTTGTTTCCCGTTTACTTCGATCAGCCCATCTTTTACCCATTGCTGGACTTGGGTTCTTGACCATTCTGGTTCTGTTGTGCTTAGAAATTTATCTAGCCGTTCACTCGTTTGTTCTTCTGAAACGGCAATTTTTACTTGATTCATGTAGTTGACTCCTTATTTTTCTTTCCATCTAACAGCATTTGAATGAAGAGCAGAATAACCCCTACACAGAGAGAAGAATCTGCAATATTAAAGATTGGGTAGTGATAATCCCCAAATACGAAATGAGCAAAATCAACCACTTCCTGACGGAAAATACGGTCGATAAAGTTTCCGATCGCTCCGCCAAGCATTAAGGCCAGCGCTACTCCAAGCAGCTTGTCCTTTTGTCCATGTTTTTGTAAGTAATAAACAATTCCCGCAATAACAACGAGTGTGATCACATAGAAAAACCACATTTGCCCTTGGAGAATTCCCCATGCGGCTCCTGAATTTCGGTGAGACGTGATATAAAAGAATCCATCAATTACTGGAACAGAATCACCGAGCATCATATTTTTGACAATGAGCCATTTTGTTAATTGGTCTAAACAAATGATAACGAATGCGATTATGTAATAGAACACACACGTTCCTCCATCTTCATACTTTGATCTTTAAGCATTTTATCAAGAAAACAGGAAGGAGTAAAGAAACTTTAGTTGACAGACAAAAACCTCCCTACATGTGGAAGGCTTCAAAATGAGAATCATTTGATTCGGAAGGATAAGGAGTGAATGCTTTTTTCTCGTATTGCTTATGATATAAAAAGTCGTCAGCCGTGCGGGCGGTAGGAAGAATGCTCATTTGTTCAAGCGGAATCATATTACCTGTCGCCTCACATATGCCATAGGTCCCTTGTTCGATCTTTGCAATAGCGAGAGACACATCTTGCAGCTCTTCTTTGATGTGATAAAGAAGTGTGGTCGTTTTAACGTCATTCAACGAGACATGCTCAGCGGGTGAACGAAATGATGCGTATTCAAACAGTTTAGATTGCAGCTCTTCTTTGATTTGAAGGAGTTCCGTGTAAATCGTCTCTAGATCGCCATTCATGTCGCTATTTCAACTCCTGCCCTGTCGTGATAATCATATTGTTGCCCTGCCTGGTTACTTTAAAGCCATAAGATTTTTCCTTTCGTTCTAAACGCTGTCATTTTCTCAAAAAAGAAAACGCCCCGCATATGACGGGGCGCCAGCTTGTGATATCGCACTGTTAATTTTGGTAATATTTCTCCACGATTTCAGCATTTTTCAGCGACAATGTTGGGTATTTCGGATTTGCACCAACATCTTTTGAAATAATGCGGGAACGTTCGCACAGTTCTCCTTCTGCTTTTTGAACCACAATTCTTCCTGATGTATATTCAGGCGCCGATGTATCTGCATGCTGCTTATCCTCGACCGTTAATTCAGAGATGATAAAGAGCTGCTTCACATCTTCTTTAATGGATGCAAGAAGGTTTTTCACTTCGTCTGTCGCATAAAGCGTCACACTTGCTTCAAGTGAACGACCGATGACTTTCTCATTACGCGCAATCTCCAGCGCTTTTAGCACATCGTCACGTACCTCCATAAAGCGGTCAAACTTCGCTTCTGTCGCTTCAGCTTGAGGAACTGCCACACCTTCTGGCATATCTGTTAACTGAACACTTGGCTCTTCAACAAAGCTTAAGTGGCTCCATAATTCATCTGCTGTATGCGGAAGAATTGGTGCAGTCAGCTTCACTAATGCCATTAATGTTTCGTAGAAGACAGTCTGCATGCTGCGGCGGTCTGGATGATCTGCATGCTCAATGTAGACGACATCCTTTGCAAAATCGAGATAGAAAGAGCTGAGCTCAATTGTACAGAAATTGTGAATCGCATGATAGACGACCGCAAATTCGTAATCATCATAAGCTTTTTTCACTTTATCAATCAATTTGTTTAATTTGATCAAGATGTATTGATCCACTTCGCGAAGCTCTTCTACCGGCACGGCATTTACTGCTGGATCAAAGTCAAATAGGTTTCCATGCAGGAAGCGGAAGGTGTTACGGATTTTACGATAGACTTCTGCTACTTGTTTCAAAATATCATCAGACACTGGATGATCGGCTTGATAGTTGACAGAAGATACCCAAAGTCTAAGAATTTCTGCACCGAGCTGCTTCGCAACCTTCGTTGGGTCAATCGTGTTGCCTAATGATTTACTCATCTTACGTCCTTCTTTATCAAGCGTAAAGCCGTGGCTTAGGACACCTTTATACGGTGCTTTTCCAGTGACAGCAACAGCTGTTGATAAAGAGGAGTTAAACCAGCCGCGATATTGGTCAGAGCCTTCAAGGTAAAGATCTGCCGGACGGACTAGGTCATCTCTTTCTTCTAAAACGGCTTGGTGAGAAGAACCGGAATCAAACCATACATCCATGATGTCCTGCTCTTTAGTGAATTCACCATTCGGGCTGCCTGGATGTGTAAAGCCTTCTGGCAATAGCTCATTCGCTTCTTTTTCAAACCAAATATTCGAGCCATGCTCTCTAAATAATTGAGATACATGCTGGATGGTTTCGTCTGTGATGATCGGCTCACCATTTTCTGCATAAAACACCGGAATTGGAACGCCCCATACACGCTGTCTTGAAATGCACCAGTCACCTCTGTCACGCACCATATTGAACAGGCGTGTTTCACCCCATGCTGGAACCCATTTCGTTTCTTTAATATTGTCTAATAACGCTTCTCTAAAATCTTTAATGGATGCAAACCACTGAGCTGTCGCACGATAAATCGTTGGTTTTTTCGTTCTCCAGTCATGCGGATAGGAGTGCGTGATAAAGTCGAGCTTCTTCAGCGCGCCTTTTGCTTCAAGCTGTTCTGTGATGGCTTTATTGGCATCCTCGTAGAATAGTCCTTCAAAACCAGGTGCCTCATCTGTCATCACACCTTTTTCATCTACTGGACAGAGCACATCAAGACCGTATTTCGTACCGACAATAAAGTCATCTTCCCCGTGGCCTGGTGCAGTGTGAACACAGCCTGTTCCCGCATCCGTTGTCACGTGATCACCAAGCATCACAAGAGAATCTCTACCATAGATTGGATGCTCTGCAACGATGTTGTCTAATTCTTTTCCTTTTAGCGTTTTCACGACTTCATACTCTTCAAAGCCGAGTGTTTTTGCCACTTGTTCAACCAGTTCAGATGCTACGACATATCGCTCAGCACCCACTTGAAGAACACTGTACTCTAAGTTTGGATGAACACAAATGCCAAGGTTTGCCGGAAGCGTCCAAGGTGTTGTTGTCCAGATAATGAATTGTTCGCCGTTTTCAAGAACGCCTTTGCCATCTTTTACTTTAAACGAAACGTAAATCGATGGTGAACGTTTGTCTTTATATTCAATTTCCGCTTCAGCAAGAGCTGATTCACTTGAAGGAGACCAGTTAACTGGCTTTAATCCTTTATAGATATAGCCTCTCTTCGCCATTTCACCAAAGACAAGAATTTGCTGCGCTTCATATTCAGGCTTTAATGTGACATATGGATTGTCCCAGTCTGCTCTGACGCCTAAGCGTTTAAACTGGCTGCGCTGACCTTCAATTTGCTTCCAAGCATACTCCTCGCATAGTTTGCGGAATTCTGCTGTAGACATTTCTTTGCGTTTTACTTTTTTATTTTTAGTAAGAGCTGTTTCAATTGGCAGCCCGTGTGTATCCCAGCCTGGTACGTACGGAGCATGGTACCCGTTCATTGATTTAAAACGGACGATAAAATCTTTTAGGATTTTATTGAGTGCATGCCCCATATGAATGTCACCATTCGCATATGGAGGCCCATCATGCAAAATAAACGTTGGGCGTCCTTTTGTCCGCTCTAAAACCATTTGATAGATGTCTTTCTCTGCCCACTCCTCTTGGATTTCAGGCTCTTTGTTCGGCAAGTTCCCTCTCATTGGGAATTCTGTTTTCGGCATTAATAAGGTGTCTTTGTAGTTCATACCCATTCCTCCACATGCAAATTCTGATTAAAAAACAATAAAAAAAGCCCTCTCATCCCATAAGGGACGAGAAGGCTTGTCTCGCGGTACCACCCTTTTAGACAAGCGCTATTTAAGCAGCCGCTTATCCACTCTAAAATCGTAACGTGATCAGACGCCTTTTCTTACTGTTTTTTTCAGAAAAGGAACTAAAGGGGTGATCTCATTGCAGCGTCTCGTAATGTCAGGCTTCCACCATCCCTGATTCGCTTAATTACGCATGTGACAGCTGCGAGTGTCCCTTTCAAACGTTTATCTCTTGTTAATTTATGATGGTATTATATGCAACATGAGCACGTCATGTCAAGATGATGCGCTTATTCTTTTTCGTCAAAGACAGCGTCCACTTCATATTCCAGTAAATGATCCCAATCGTCATTTTTCAGAAGATCAAGCTGCGCTTCGATGAGCATTTGGAAACGAGTTCTAAAGACCTTCGATTGTTTCTTCAGTTCTTCGATTTCCATTGCAATCTTTCTTGATTTTGACAGCGCTTCGTTGATAATACGGTCTGCATTTTTCTCTGCTTCACGAATAATCAATTTTGCTTCTTTATCAGAATGACGCTTAACGTCTTCTGCTGCTTCCTGCGCCACAAGAATCGATTTGTTTAATGTTTCTTCAATTGTGGCAAAATGACCTAGTCTTTCGTCAAGCTCGTTTACTTTGTCTTCAAGCTCGTTCTTTTTACGGAGTACGATCTCGTAGTCTTTACGTACTTGGCTTAAAAACTCGTTTACTTCGTCTTCGTCATAGCCGCGAAAGCTTTTTGTGAACGTTTTATTATGAATATCATTAGGTGTTAATGGCAACCTCGCCACCTCCAGATTCAAGTTCGTTATGTCATAAGCTCAAATGTTACTTTGAATTTATCTTTTTTGGTCTTCCCATCAATCGTTTTGAGGCTAAAGCGGCCAAATCCCCTTACAGAGAGCTGATCGCCTTCACCGATTGTAAAGGAAGGGTCCTCAGTGACTTTCCAATTGACTTTGACAAGTCCATTTTTGACTAAAAGCTGTGCTTTTTGCCGAGACTGACGGCTGACAGCAGCACATACAGCATCAAGCCGAAGTGAAGAAATGGTATCTTCTTTGATATCAGTCTTCGTCATCACTGGCTTTATTTCTGCCTGCGTGATTTCCTCTAATGAAACGGATGCTCTGCCGACATGTGTCAGCTGCGCCCGCACAAAATCAGCGACATCACTTGTACAAATAAACTGCACATCTTCCTCTGAAAATAATAGATCTCCGAATTTTTGACGCTTCAAGCCTGTCCCAATCAATGAGCCGAGAAGCTTCGGGTGTTCTAAGGAAATAAACTTTTTCGCATAGTTCACCTGAAAATATGACAGCTCAACATCTTCAATAGAAGGTTCTAAATAATCAGGATAAATGAGAGCTCTTTTGCGCTCCGCTCCCTCATACCCGCCAAAAAACATGATCCCAAGTTCTTCAGCATGCTGGATGACGGACTCGGTAATAAATTGCTCACGCGGATCAAGGAAGTCTGTTAATTTCATTCGATATTGGTCGAGTGCGATTTTTTTCCAGCCTAACACTTGGTCGACAAATGGCTGTTCGTCTTTTCTAAAATGCTGATAGATATCGCTCATTTTGTTCCCCTCTTATGTAAAAGAGCCTGGCAGTGCCAAGCCCGGCAGCCTGTTTACATGATTCCTGCAATCATTTGATAAAGACCTCTCAATCCATATTCTGAAGCAAAGCGAATCACAAGCAATGCCACAATCGGCGAGATGTCAATCATACCGATTGGCGGAATAATTTTACGAAATGGTTCTAAATACGGTTCGCAAATATTTGTCAGAAAACGGCCAAACACAGTTTCTCTTGCAGATGGCACCCATGACATAAAGATGTAAATAATAATCGCGAATGAGTAAATCGTTAATACCGTTCCTAAAATATTAAAAATGAAATTTAGAATCACTATGATTTACCACCTCTGAGGTTCTTCCTCTGTCAATAGCTCTGATATTGTGCCAGATACATCTACATTATCAGGTGTGCAGAGGAATATATTCGAGCCAATACGCTGGATGTCTCCACCGATTGCATAAACGGTTCCGCTTAAGAAGTCAATGATTCGCTTTGCTTGATCATGCTGAATGCGCTGCAAATTCACGACGACTGCACGTCTGTTTTTAATATGGTCTGCAATCTCCTGCGCTTCTGCATAAACACGCGGCTCACTTAACACCACTTTAGAGGATTTCTGCACGCTTTGCAAGCTGACAACATTTTGTTTTCCTGTCTGCGGGCGCTCTTGAAATGCTGCTTTGTCCTTCGTTCCTTTTTCTTCTTGAACGGGTTCTCTTTCTTCATCAATATATTCGTACTCATACTCTTCATCGTCGAGAGTGAAAAAGCTTTTAAACTTATTTTTTATGCTCATGTCACGCACCTCCTGTTTCATTTCCAACAAGTGAAGAGCCAATCCGAACGAATGTCGCACCTTCTTCAATTGCGATTTCAAAATCATTTGACATGCCCATCGATAAATGCTGACAAGGTGCATTTACTTGGTTAAGATGTTTTACTTCTTCTTGAAGGTTTTTTAATGCTTTAAAACAGTTGCGAATCACAGTGTGATCCTCTGTAAATGGAGCCATCGTCATCAGTCCTGCAATTTCAATCTGTTTGAAATCAGCGAGCTGCTTCACAAATGGAATGACGTCTTCACTTTTCAAGCCGTGTTTTGACTCCTCAAGTGATGTGTTCACTTGTACAAAACAGCGAACTGTGTGATCCGCTCTTTTTTCAATTTCATTCGCAAGAGACATTCTGTCGAGCGAATGTAAGTAGTCAATTGTCTGAATGACTGATTTCACTTTTCGTGTTTGTAAACTGCCGATAAAGTGCCAGTTAATGTTTTCATCGGTTATGGCCGCCTGCTTTTCAAGTAACCCTTGGTCTCGATTTTCACCAAAGTGCACAATCCCTGCTTCCTTGGCTTCTAGTGCTCGTTCAATCGAGACATATTTTGTCACAGCGACGACTGATACATCTGCTGGTTGTCTACCGGCTCTTTTACATGCTTCGTTTATTTGTTCATTTATTTGTCTGAGATTCTCTCGTACATTCAATTGCACTTATGCCTCCTTAAACCCGACAAAAGACATCATACGTCCTGTTTTCCCTTGATCACGCCGGTGTGAGAAGAAAAGCTGATCATTGCAGCTTGTGCACATCGAACTGACATGTATGTTTTCTTCTTTTATTCCTGCATGAAGCAATACGTTTTTGTTTAGTGTTTTCAAATCAATTTTATATTGTCCTTGTGAAATCTCGGAATACACATCCTCTGTTGAAAAAGGAAGCTGTTTCACTTGATCCATGACGACGTCATCGACTATGTAGCAGCAGCTGCCAATGGATGGTCCAATGACGACTTGAATCTGATCGACCTTGGCACCTTCTTGGCTGACCCATACATCAACCATCTTTGCACCAATTTGCTTGACGGTTCCTTTCCAGCCGGCATGAGCCGTTCCAATTAATCCGTTTTGCGGAGCTAGAAAATAAAGCGGAACACAATCAGCGAAACAAAGAGCGAGCATCATGTTCGTCTCAGACGTATATAAACCGTCTGTACCTGGCAGTGCCTCATCATAATGAAGACTTCCTCTTCCTCTTTGCTCCTTGGTGACTTTCAGGATGCGATCCTCGTGTGTTTGGTCTGCAAACACCCAATCAGAGAGCGGCACAGCAGCAGCATCTGCTATGACTTGACGATTCATTTGAACACTAGAAGCATCGTCTCCTACATGGAGTCCAGTGTTCAATGATTGATATGGAGTAAGGCTGAAGCCGCCATTTTTTGTTGTAAATCCGGCCAATACCTCTTTACCAGAACATGTCATGTTCGTCCAATCATGAATGGTCATTGCATATGGTGATTTCTGCTGAAAGGGGTCATATTTGTGTGTCAAAGCTGCCTCCCACCTTTCATTCATCTCTCTTTATTTCGCTCCTATTTTACCACAAGACATACATAGACAGTTAGTGGGATTCATTAAATATTACACTCAAATGTGCCCTTTCTGCAGGTTTTTTTTCAAATTGATATGAAAACGTAATCTTTTTACCCGAAAAAGACATTGTTTGCTAAGAATGAAGAGTTTATTTTAAGGAAAAATTGAATGATTCATTGAGGAGTTATACGAATTAAGAAGACAAGCGGACAAGTATCACATCTTCGCCAATTTTTACTATATTTCGCCATGGGACAATCATTTCCTCTTCTTTTCCGAAAAATCCCATCATTTTACCTGTGCCGCCAATAATAATCGCTTGGATTTTGCCGCTTGTGACATTAATATCAATGTCCCCAATGGTACCTAGTTTTTTCCCGCTGGATACATCGACGACATCCTTGATTTGGAATTCAGAAATGCTGATCATCTGTCCTTCCCCGCCTTTCGTTTTCTACTATAATATGTATGATGGAAAAGCAGGGACGCAGACCAATAGTTTCTTTTATCTACAATTTACTTAAATGCGGACGGCCATTTCTCCACATGACATCTACCGGACATTCAAAAAAAGAAGAAAGCAGGCCGCTTGTCATCATCTCTTTTGTTTCTCCTTGATCAAAAACAGATCCATTTTTTAATAATAAGGTATGCTGAAAAACAGGCAGAATCTCCTCTGCATGATGGGTCGTATAGAGCAAAGTAGGCGCATCAGGCTTTGCTGCAATCAATGAGATGGTCTCCAGCACTTGCTCTCTTGCTAGAAAATCAAGACCCGTCACAGGTTCATCTAAAATCAAGAGCTGCGGATCATTCATTAAAGCTCTCGCAATCAAGACTTTTTGCTTCTCTCCCTGTGAGAGTGTTTCATAAGTTCTGTTGGCATATTTGAATGAACCAAATGCTTTTAATAGATCAATGGCTTTCTCTCTCATTTCATCTGTCGGGGTTTCATAAAGCCCGATAGAAGCAAATGCGCCGCTCAGCACAATTTCAAAAGCATTGTCGTCTCTGTGCAATTTCTTTTCAAGTCCTGCTGAGATGAGTCCAATTTTCCTCCTGAGCTTTTCACCAAGAGCCTCCTTGCCAAAGACATGTCCCAGCACTGTCATCTCGCCTGACGTGGGGAAATAATAAGAGCAGAGCATATTTAATAATGCGGTTTTCCCCGCACCATTTAAACCGTAAAGTACCCAGTGTTCCTGCTTGTTCACCTGCCAGTCAATAGACTCAAGCAGCCATTTCCCATTTCGTTTTAATGAAACATTCTTCAATTCAAGTGACACGATAACTTCCTCCTGAGTAAAAATTCTGAATATACAAATAATGAATGTTTACAGCATATCGCAAATGCTCTTTCTGGTAAACCTCATGTAAAAAAGCTGCTCCTTTTTAGGAACAGCTTTTTTTATGGTTACGAAATTTCAATTCGTACGCCTTCTTTTATATCAGGAAACGTGTGCGGGGATGCAAATACAGCTCCTGGTAATACATCATCAAACGGCTCTTGGAAGTAGATCGAAATATGGCCGAGCTCTTTAAAGTTGTCATTTGCTTTATTGCCGAGTGCTGTGATCGTGTACGTTTGATCGCCCACTTGAATGGTTCCGCCCAGCTTCAGCGGCTCTTCTTCTAGATGTTCGAACTCATGAATGACAGACATATCTCTTAATTCCTGCGGCGCTGCGGGTCCAAATAATACAATCAGCTTATCTTCTTTAAATTGCGGGACTAAGATCCCAATTTCTTTTACGACAGATTGTGTTACCATGTATCTCGATTCCTCCTTTAATACGTTTAATACATACCGAAGCTAGCAACGTATGCGATCACAACAGATAGAACCCCTGTAATGAGACGGCTATACAAAACAGCCGGTACCCCATATTGTACCGTTTCCGGCTTCGCTTCACCAAGTGACAGCCCCACTGGAATAAAATCACACCCTACTTGACCGTTGATGGCAAATAGTGCAGGAAGTGCAAATTGAGGCGGAATGTTTCCTAGTGCGATTTGACTACCAATCAGAACGCCGATAACTTGGGCAATGACTGCTCCAGGTCCTAAGACTGGTGATAGGAACGGCAATGTACAGACCACTACGAGCAGTAAGAGCCCCCAAAGAGATCCTGCCAAAGGTGATAGAAAATGGGCAATCAGGTCACCAATTTTTGTATAATTGATAATTCCAATTAACATACTGACAAATGCCATGAATGGAATAATGTTTTTCAAAAGCATATCAACAGAATCACGGCCAGCCTGGTAGAACGTACCGGTGACTTTCCCAATTCCACGCGAGAATCTCATCAGAAAATTGCCTTTTTCCTGCCGCTCGATATTTTCCTCTTTCAGCTTTGCATACGTCTCTTTGAAATTCTCTTTGTCAATCGACTCACTGTTTTCCTGACCTTCTGCTTTTGCCTCACCATCAGATGCTTCTGCATAGGAAATATCTTTTTCTGTTACGCCTGATACGAAGATATCTTCTGTAATATGTTTAGCAAGCGGTCCAGAAGGAGAGGATGCCAAAACGTCTACAGTAGGAATGCGTTTCATTGGATAAAGTCCGATTCGCGCTGTTCCCCCGCAGTCAATGACAACACACATCATTTCATCTTCTGGTATGGAGTTTTTAAAGCCGTCACATGCTTCTGTCCCTGTCATTTCTGCAATTTTACGTGCAACCGGGTGAATGCCTCCCCCTGTAATGGAAACAACTTTTCTTCTTTTACCAGTTGGTTCAAGCTCTAAGCCTTCTCCCCATCCGCCAGCACCTTTTGCAACAAATACTTTGTGGTTTGTCATGTCTAACCCTCCCCTATTGTGAATTCGCTTTCATTTTTCCTGCTAAATATTTTGTAATCCATTCAGTAATGATTCCGCGTAGTAAAATGACGACGATCCCGACTAAGAAGTAACGAACAGCAAGCTCTGACATTGAATATCCAGCTTCTTTAATCCCGTTCGCAATTCCCAAGTAGACAAATAGTTCTCCTGCGTTGGCATACGGGAACAGTGATGTCACCGGATGAACAAATGAAACAGCTGAATCATAGAATGCTGGTTTTTGTTTTTCAGGTAAGAAGCGGCCAAACGTATAAGCCATTGGGTTTGTCAAAATAAGAACGGATAAGATCGGCATTAACGTGTAGCGCAAAATGGTATACTTCGCTGCAAACTGAATGGCTCTATTCACTCGCTCTTCTCCAATAAATTTCATGACAGCATAAGTGAAAGTAAGTAACACAACAAGCGTTGGAACGATACCTGTAACAAGACCCATGAATTGCTTTCCGCCGGCTTCAAACATTCCGATAAAGTGCTCTCCAAACCATTGAATCCATTCCATGTTTCATCTCCCCTTTCTTTAGTTCACATTTGTTATATTTTTTTTCGAAATCGAGACAAGTGCCTGCTCAGCCGCCATGGATAGTGCTTGCATGACAGCTGGCGTCTTTTTACGTTTTTTCAATGTTTTCTTCATCATGTGGTGCTCGTCCAGCACAGCCCCTACATGCTTTCCTTCATATGAAGGAACTTCTTTAAATTTAGATAAGATCGACACGCCGCCAAGCACATGACATTTTTGAATGATATACGATTCATCCACAATGATGAGCGCAATGGCCCCAGGGCCAACTTTGCGCCGTTCCATTCCTGAAAATAAGTGATATCCCTGTTTCCCTCTGTAGTCATCAATTAGTGAGTCCATGCTTTTGCGGTAATACTTGATCTGAATAAAAGATAATCCATACTGCACGATGAGAATGATACAAAGTACGATTGCTAATTTTTCCATAGCTTCACGTCCTTATGATTGAAATAAGTGATCTTGTAATGAACGCAGCTTCCAAACCGTTGTGTTTGAATCAAGCTCTACATCATCATGAGTGAGGAACTGTCCTAATTTGATGTCTTTTTTCGCTACGACTTTTCCGCTGATTAAGCCAATTGGAATATGACCGTTCGATTTCATGTCTTGATGCGTTTCAAGTACACCTCTTACGGAGTATCCGCCAATTCCGTCAAGTGATTCTCCTGCTTGAATATCTCTTTTCGCAACAGCGACTGTTTCTGACACTGGTACACCAATCGGGTGGATCGATGAGTCATGCTGTAAGACCGCTTTGGCGATGGTAACAGGTGTTTCAAGACTCGCTAAATGGAAGGGACGGTAAAGCGTGTAGTGAGGACCTTTTCCAACTTTTAAGTAACGAAGCTCTTCATCTACTGGCTCAAGATCACTCTTGACGATAACGAATACGCCTGGTGCTAGCCCATTTACATATTCAACGACTCCGAAGTTATCGAGCACGCCGCCTTGTTGTTTTTGATTCAATTTATCTGCTACATTCTCTAAATTTGCTTCGACTCCGTGCATACCGACTTTATCTGGCAAAAGCCCTGTCGCGTTACTTAATAAGTTCATTTCTGCCATTGTTTTTGTTCCGTCTTGGAAGGCAGCGAGCATATGTGCACTCATATGTTTACTATCTGCTTCTGCTTTACACGTATCTGGATTTGCTTCTGGGAAGAATGGGTTGTTCTTGCCTTTCCCAGCAACGAGCACCTCAAGTCCCATTGTTTTCGCAAATTCATATAATTCTAGTGTTGCTGCCGGTTCGTCACCAGCTGATCCAGAGTAAACAAGTCCTGCATTTGTGAATAATTTATGCATCACCAAACCGATGGTAATATCAACTTCTACATTTAAAAGAACGAGATGTTTTTTTGAATTAAGCGCTTCCAAAGAAATGTTTGCTCCGACTTCTGGAACACCTGTTGCATCTACAACTACTTCCACAAAATCTGATTGAATCACTTCTCTATAATCATTTGTGACGACCATTTGATGCGGCTTCGCATGCTGCTTGTAAAAATTCGCTGCCTTCTCTGCTGCACTAAGGTGAATATCACAAACACCTGCTACAATCATGCCAGGAATTTTAGAAATTTGTGAAATGAGTCCAAAGCCCATTTGGCCTGCCCCAATAATTCCTACTTTGATTGGATCTCCACTGCGTTCTCGAGCTAACAATTGTTGATAGATTGACATAAAAATCATCCTTTCAGGTTTTCTTGCTTCTCGGGTAGATTGCTAGAAAAATAATCTGAAACTTTTAACAAATGTTATAAAAATTAACAAAAATCTGTTCCTTGTAACATTTGTTATTTTATTTATCATTTGTTATGAACTTAGTTTATATGATGTGTCAACTTTGTGTCAAGCTAAAATCGATAAAATTTTCAATCTTTTTGAGTCTAAAGACTCAAAAAAACTACCTAATATGATTAGGTAGTTACTTTAACAAGGCATCTCCTGTTCGTTCATCCGTAATTAATACATGAATTAATCCACCTTCTAATGCTGCCCTGATCGCTTCAATTTTCTCTTCGCCTCCAGCGACACCAATGACTAGCGGGATTTCCTTCAGCTTTTGCGGGCTTATGCCCATTACCCGGTCGTTCCACGGGTGGGGATACACTTCCCCTTGATGATCAATAAAGTTATAGCAAATGTCACCCGCCACATCCTTCGCTTGAAGAATATCCTCCTCACCGCTTGTCATATAAGATTTCACCATCGTTGAATGCTGCGGAACCCCGCCAATTCCGACAACCGCAATATTTGATGATTCTCCTAGTTTAATCACTTTTTTGATTGATGGCTGCCGGATTAGTACGTCCTTCGCTTCTTTCGTATCAAGCATAACAGGCACATGTAAAAACTCACATTTAGATTTGAGTGCTTCTGTGCACCTTGCAATAATATAGTTGGCGTGGATATCAACATCTTCGTTTCCCACACCCCCGACAAGCGGAACAAATGTCACGGATGGAAAGTGCTGAACTGACGTAAGCGCTTTCGCCATTTCATGCAAAGTGGTTCCTGAGGAAAAACCGATAACTTGTCCATCCTTTATTACTTTTAACAAAAAGCCTGCCGCTGCAGCGCCGATTCGGCTTTTGGTTGTTTCTTGGCTGAGCGTTTCCACACAGACGACTTCTCGCAGCCCATATTTCCGCTCTATTTTTCTTTCTAATGATCCATATTGTTGATTCACTTCATCATGAATAATGATTTCCACGATTCCTGCTTCACGTGCTTTTGCCAAATATTTCGATATGAGCGAACGGCTAACCCCAACAGCTTCTGCTATTTTAGATTGAGTGGCGCCTTCTTCATAATACATATGCGCAACCTTTATGAGCAGCCTTCTTTCATCATGGAATGTCATAATAACCCTTCTTTCCGCTTAAGTGTTCCCTAACAAATGATATCTAAAATAACATTTGTTAAAAACAGATTAAATGAAAAAAATAACAGAGTCAATACTAGAGACGTGCTCTCTCACAAGAATGAAAAAAGCCGCACATGAAGCGGCGGCTTTAAAAGATATTTTTATTCATTTGTTTGATGGCTGCTTTTTCAAGTCTTGAGACTTGTGCTTGAGAAATCCCGATCTCTTCAGCGACTTCCATTTGCGTTTTTCCTTGGAAGAAACGTTTGCGGAGAATCATTTTTTCTCGATCATTCAATCGGCGCATTCCCTCTTTTAAGGCTAATTCCTCTACCCATTGTGTGTCTTTGTTCCGATCATCACTAATTTGATCCATCACATAAATCGGATCTCCTCCGTCATTATAAATCGGTTCAAACAAAGAAACAGGATCTTGAATCGCATCTAGGGCAAAGACAATTTCCTCATGAGGCACTTCCAGCACTTTGGCAATGTCTTCTGCCGTTGGCTCCTTGCTTGTCTCACTAATCAGCCTCTCACGGACCTGAAGCGCTTTATAGGCAATATCTCTTAGTGAACGAGACACCCGAATCGGGTTGTTATCACGCAAGTATCGACGGATTTCTCCTATGATCATAGGGACCGCATAAGTTGAAAATCTGACATTGTGGCTTAAATCAAAATTATCAATTGATTTCATTAATCCGATACAGCCTACTTGGAAGAGATCATCCACATACTCGCCTCTGTTGTTAAAACGCTGAATCACACTTAAAACCAACCGCAAATTGCCATTGACTAGCTTTTCTCTTGCTGTATCGTCACCTTCATCTTGCAGCTGTCTGAACAATTTTCTCATCTCTTCGTTTTTCAGAACAGGCAGTTTGGAGGTGTCGACTCCGCAGATTTCCACTTTATTTCTGGACACTTTTTTCCCTCCCTACAGGAGCTGTTGTACAAAGTTCAGTATCTCCTTGGGATGGAAAAATATGCACGAGTGATGATGAGAATCATGAGAAAAGAAGTTGATTCCTTTGACAGCAAAGGGACAGAGCTTTCAAAAAATTTTTTTTAGACCATTTTGTTAAATTCTTTTTGTAATCGTTTAATAATTCTTTTTTCAAGCCTCGAAATATACGATTGAGAAATTCCTAGCATGTCAGCGACATCTTTTTGGGTTTTTTCTTCGCCGCCGACCAAACCGAACCTGAGCTCCATGATCTGCTTTTCGCGGTCATTTAATTGCTCCAGCGCTTTTTTCAAAAGTTTTTTATCTACATTTGCTTCAATATCCCGCGTGATAATATCATCATCTGTTCCAAGGACGTCTGATAAAAGCAGTTCATTTCCGTCCCAATCAATATTGAGCGGCTCATCAAACGACACTTCTGAACGAATTTTATTATTCCGGCGCAAATACATCAAAATCTCATTTTCAATACATCTCGAAGCATATGTCGCGAGCTTGATCTTTTTTTCTGGGTTAAATGTATTGACCGCCTTAATCAGGCCAATGGTTCCAATACTAATTAAATCCTCTATATTAATCCCTGTGTTTTCAAATTTTCTTGCGATGTAGACCACCAACCGCAAATTTCTTTCGATCAGGATGGCTCTTGCTGTTTGATCACCTTTTGGTAATTTGACAAGCAGTTCCTGCTCTTCATCCTTTGATAATGGCGGCGGCAGCGCCTCACTACCACCAATATAATAAATCTCATCACTCTTTAGACCTAGCTTCATGAGGAGTTTATACCAGTAGTAAGTGAGTTTAAATTTTAATTTTTTCATCTTCTTCTCCCTTCTAAATGTCAAGTTGACCTCGTAAGATAAAAGACATCACCAAAACTTAAGACACCCCTTGGATGATTTTTCCGTCTAACATATCTGGATGAATGATGGATTGAAATTCCTGATCTGCTGATAAACCGCTTAGACTCATGCCTACAAAACACTTGGCTGGCTGGATCATATGTGTTTTTGAATAAATGATGACCGTATCTGGTTTTAAGCATAGAAGAAACCCGTGATCATGACCGACCGCTCGATATGGAACAAGTCTTAAACGATCAAGAAGCGGAAATCGATCATCTAGCTTTTGCATCACTTCAACAGGATGAGACTGCTTCATAAGCTCTATAAAAGGCTCTCCGCAAATGGACATGAGCTGATCGGCCTGAACAATCATCACAGGTGTTTTCGTCATAGGATCATACAGCTGATTGCCAGAATCGACGAGTCCCTTTAGCCGGATGGTCTCTCCGTGAATGTGTATCTCCACAAGTACTTGTTCATCAAACTGTCTTTTTTTCGCACCGACCTCTCCTAATCTTTTCTTTGAAAAGAGCCAAATCGCAGGAAAGCCAGTTAAAACGAAAAGCCAGCTAATGGGATCACCAAATCCATCATTTTGTGAAATCAGCAGCCCGTTTTGAATAACAGTATTGGTTTGTAAAAACGAATGAACCCCGATCATGCCTCCTCCCATCAAAAATGTGACAAAGTAAAAAGCAAACAGGTTTTGAAAAAAGGAACGAAATCTTTGAAATCCAAAAGTTGCAAGCACGATCAAGACAGAAAAAAGCAGTTTGCCTAGAGGGTGTGACACAAACATTGCAAATGGTGTAAAGAGCAAGAGAACAATGCTCGATCCAATCAGAGCTCCTAACATATATCGCCTTTTTTTTACTTGTCGTTTGAGAATAAATGCAGTGAGTAAGAGAAGCAATAGATCAAAACAAAAGTTTAACAGCCAAATCACATCTAAATAAATGACCACCTTCTGCTCCTTTCATCTGAAACAAAGAATCAAAAGCAGTACTTGCACTTGTTTGTACCAGTATAAAACAGCCATGAGATGGAAGTCTGTCAATTCTTGTTGGGGATGATAGAGAACTTTTGGTGGATTGTTATTGTTTTTGTCGAGGAATGAGAGCGCAAAGCAAGAGAGTGTTCTCCCGGACAAGCCTTCAAACAATCGTTCGAAACGAAAAAGACACGCTCCTAGGAGTCGTGCCTTTTTTCAAGGATTATTTTTCATTGATATTTAATGTGCCTGGAGCCTTTTGTCGTGTGACATTTCCATAATCATCCCGCACAATCACTTCAATGACTGCACCCTTTGCTTTGGCAGTAGAGGTAGCTGTCCAGTAGCCTTCATATGTTCCGTTAGCTACCTCGCGAAGCGGCAGCTCTGTTGTATTTTGCAGCTTTGATCTAGCGTTTGTCAGCGGCATGTGAATGACAAACGTTGCGTCTAGCTTTTCTCTGCTGTGAAATGAAATTTTAACAGACTCACCTGATGATAGATTGACATTCTCTGCTGGTGTCAGCTTTGAAATCTCAGGTGCTTCGTATTGAACATCGATATCGACTTTTTTAGTCGTTTTGTTTCCTGCTGCATCTTTCGCTGTTACTTTGATCGTATTTTTCCCGTTTTCAAGCAGTATTCTTGCAGAATATTTCCCATCTTCTATTGCTGCTTTTTTTCCATTCACAGTGACTTGATCAAGATGATCATCCGTTACCTTTCCTTCTACAGTGAGAGATTCTTTGTTAGACTTTTCCCCTTTTTTCGGTGTATCTATCGTTAACGCCGGGGCTGTTTGATCAATGATCACCTTTACTGATTTGGATTTTTTCGTTGCGCCTTTATCCGTAACAGTAGCAGCCGTGAATACATGCTCTCCGCTTGAAACTGTGACCTTCTCTTTGAAAACACCTGACTGGTCTGCTTTCACTTTGGCAACCTCTTCATCATTTTGATAGATCGCTACATCAAGACCTGGAGAGGCTTTTCCTTCAATCTCCAGTTCATCTTTGTTCGTGATCGTTCCTGCTTTTGGAGACGTTATTTCTGGTACATCTGCTTCATATTGGACAAGCGCACGAATCATATAATTTCCCTCTTCTTTTGGAGAAGGAGAAAAGGCACCGCTTGTCAGCTGCCAGCTTCTTTCAGCATTTGGTCCATCTTCATCTGTTGCAAGGCCTGGAGATTCCGTATTCTTTTTCGTTTGAATATAGACAAGGTAGAAATCTCCCTCCACCGTAATGGCTTGATCTACTAAATCTACTTTTGTCCATTCACCATTGCGCAGCGCATTCGCTTTGAAAGGTCCAGCGATTTTCTCACCTGGAGCGCCGTCCTTCCCGGACGCATCATACACTTCAACCGCAAATTCATTCCCGCCAGGGGCTGGCCACTCTGTTGTCCAGAAACGGAAAAGCCCACCTGTGACTTGCGCTTGTTTCTTCCCCTTTTCTAATGAAAATTTCACCGCCCAGCCATTGCCAGGATCATAGAACGCCCGCGCATTTTCAGCTGTTCCGTCATCGTAGCCAATTTCGCCAGCAAAACCGATGAAAGGTTCAAGCTTAATTGCTTTTTCAAGCGGCTTTTCTGTCACATCCGCTGTAAACGAATATCCTTTAAACCCTTTCGCAAATACTTTGACTGTATACACACCGCTCAATGCCTCTAGAGAAAACTCGCCAGATTCATCTGTTTTGACCGGCTCAATTTTCGCATCTTCTACAAGATAAACCGTGGCATCCTTGACTTTTTCACCCGTTGTTTCGTTTACAATTGTGCCGGAGATCGTTCGTTTCTCAAGTGGCTGCAAAGAGAAATTCGCCTCTGTCGTGTCATTTGAGGAAATATTGACTTTTTGGGTGCGTGATTCAAATCCATATGCTTCAGCTTTCACTGTAAACTCCCCTGCACCATGAGAAAGCTGATATCTCCCTGTCGCTTCATCTGTGTACGTGGACTTGCCGCTTTCAAGAACGCTGATTTCTGCCTTCATCGGAAGAGCTTTGATAGACGGAGCATCTAAGCTTTTTTCCTTTTTCATCTGGACATGTTTTTCTTTTATTTTAGCAGGCTTTGCCCTTTTTGGATCGACGGGTTTCTTCTGCTCCTGTGCAGGCTTTTCTTTTTTGATGATGCCAAGTTGTTTCTTTGCCTTTTGAGGCAGAGCTTGATCTGTTATTTTCACATCATCTAAATAAAAACCGTCTTTTGTCACACTGCCATCCGTTCTGAGCTGAAAAATAACCCTCACATTTTGACCTTTGTAGGCCGATAAATCAACTTCTCCTTTTGTCCATGCACTTGTTTTACCTGTATAGGCTGCCACCTGGACAGCATCTTCCCCCTCAGGCTGCACATGAATATGCACATAGTCATAATTTGCTTCAAGGTCATGCCAGTATTGATATTGTAAAAAGGAGGAGCCTGACTCAGGTACAGCAATCATCGGCATGGATAAATGAGCATCTGTTTGATTTTCATAAGGACTGTCTAGGTTCGTGGCGTAGACATGATCTCCAGTAAAGGCTTGTTTCGGACCTGTGGTCGGCTTTCCCCACTGCCAAGGATCTTTTGTTCCACCACTGAACCATCCACTAGGCCACGCTTCAAAATCTTGCGAGTAGCCAGTCGTGATGGATGTTTTAATCGGAAGCGTATACGGTTCTGATGCGGCTTCATTTTCTCCAAAATCTTTCACAATCCATCGGTACGTGACGTTTTCTCCCTCAAGTTCTGGCAGCTGGACAACATATGTCCCCTTTAAATGATTTCCATCCGTACGTTTTGCTTGCAGCGTCTCCCTTTTCCCTTGATCCACTTGATAGCTCAAGGAGACATTTGTCACAGCTACTTCATCTTCGGCTGTGATGCTTAGAGGAGTTGGCGTAGAGGCAAAAATTTCATTCGGTCCTTTATGAGAAAAAACAGGTGGTTCTGTATCTTCTCCTTCTTTTGTTACCTGTCCTTCAATCTTGCCAATTCCATCTGTTAATGCTGTGATCGCCTCTCTTGCATCAACTAATCCTGCCCCATAGCCATTGTTAGGGGATTCCGGGAATTGCTGATCTGTCAGCGGTTTTGCAGTATCAATGAGAATTTCTTCGATCTCTTCCACAGACAGATCTGACTGTACTTGGCGAAGAAGAGCCACAACAGCTGAAACATGCGGACCTGCCATCGAGGTTCCATTCCAGCCATCCTCATACCCTTTTCCAGGTATAGAAGAACGAATGTTTACCCCTGGGGCCGCAATATCTGGTTTCATGACGCCATATGGAGAGGGACCTTGCAAAGAGAAAGAACCCAATTTGTTGTTTTGATCTGTTGCACCCGTCGCAAAGGCTTCTGGATAGTTCGCAGGATTTGCAATAGATCCCTCACCGCCAGGGTTAAATAAATCCGTATTACCAGCTGAAAACTCTGGGAAGATGTCTGCCGCTCTCCAAGCATTGACCACATCTTTATACCAATCATCAAGACCAGGCCCGCCGCCCCAAGAATTATTCACTACGTCAGGTGCCTTTTCCGGATGAGGGTTCCCATTTTCATCTTTTGGGGCTAAAATCCATTCACCTGCGTCAAGCAGATCAGCATCTGATCCACCATCTTCTGAGAAAGCTTTCACCGCAATCCATTTTGCACCTGGTGCGACGCCAATTTGATTCTCTCCATTTGGCTCAGAGCCAACCATCGTTCCCGTCACATGTGTACCATGCTCTAAATCATCGTATGGCGTTTCAGAACCTGTCGTTGCATCGTACCAATTGAATTCATGTGAAGGTTCATTCGGACGTGCAGGATCAAATCCGCGGTACTTTTCTTTTAATGCAGGATGATCCCATTCCACACCTGTATCAATACTTGCCACAACGGTACCAGTACCGTCATAGCCTAAAGCCCATGCTTCCGGGGCATGAACTTGAGAAATATTCCACTCGATTCCATCTGCTGCTTTGATTTGTTTGTTCGGCTTTGAAGTCTTCAAATCAACAGGACGATGAATTTGACGGATTTCATTTGGCAGTACTTGATCTACTTCTGGGAAGGAAGCAACCTTTTCCATGACTTCTTTCGTTCCCGTCACAGCGAGACCATTCACAATATAGTACGAATGAATATCCTTCACTTGCTTTTTCTTTTGTGCCTTTTGTAAATAAGCAAGCAGCGCTTCCTGCGTCTCTTCAGATGTTGCTCTTAGTTCTGATACAACAGCTGATCTTTTTGTGTACTGCGTTTTAGCAGCTGTTAACTTCTGTTTTTTGGCTTTTGACACAGCATCCTTCGCCACTTTTTTGACATTTGTTTGTTCCTTCATTTTGACTAAAAAGGTCACCTTGTCTTCTTGTTGAAACTGTTTCATTAATCTAGATGAGATCTTGGCTTTTGTTTTCTTGGAGGAAACAGCTTCCTCTTGATATGAGGTAGAAGTCGATTTTGCTTGAACCATCCCAAAGCTTGTCATCGTTAAAGTACCAATCACCAAAAGACTCATCAAACGATAGCCGGCGGTTTTGCGAAACTTCACTTTCAATCAAATCCCTCCTCCTCAAATGGTCAAACAGAGTGCGGGTCTCACTCCTCCCTTTCCTTTGTTCATGACAAGATTCATGGTGTTCTATTTAATGTAGTCAAATAAAGATCATCATTTTGTCGCTTTTTGTAATAGGATTTAAAAATGATTCTTTTTACTTAATCACCCTAAGCCAAAATACATATGTTGAATGAAGTGACCCAGACACATTCAAGACTTTTTATTCAGACGAGATGCTGGTTTCTTTATATATGAGACATGAAAAAATCCCCTTCCAATGGAAGGGGATGAGTAATACTTGATTAGCGTTTATTACGATTGCGCAAGAACGTTGGGATATCCAGCGTATCATCGCTTGATTGTGTATTTTGTCTCGGCTGAGATGATGGCTGCTGATGCTCCTCACGTTTCACTTCACGCTTTTGAGGAATGGATTGATTTTGCTTTAATCCTTGTCCTAATGGATTTCTTTGTGGTTTTGTCACCTCTGGCTCTTGCTCAATAAATCCAGTTGCGATCACGGTTACCACAATTTCATCCTTCAAGTTATCATTAATGACAGACCCGAAAATCATGTTTACATCTTCGTCAGATGCAGAAGCAACAATGTCCGCTGCTTCTTGTACCTCATAAAGGCTTAGGTTCGTACCACCAGTAATATTCATGATGACACCTTGTGCACCATCGATTGCCGTTTCCAGAAGCGGTGAAGAAATAGCTTTCTTCGCAGCTTCAGCAGCACGATTTTCACCTGTTGCGACACCAATACCCATAAGAGCAGAACCTTTATTAGACATGATCGTTTTCACGTCAGCAAAGTCAAGGTTGATTAAACCTGGTGTAGCAATAAGATCTGAGATCCCTTGAACACCTTGTCGTAGTACGTTATCTGCTGCACGGAATGCTTCAAGCATTGGCGTGTTTTTATCAACAATTTCAAGCAAGCGATCGTTTGGAATCACAATTAATGTGTCAACTGCTTCTTTCATAGAAGCAATTCCTTCTACTGCTTGAAGCTGACGTTTTCTTCCTTCAAATGTGAAAGGACGAGTCACGACTCCAACTGTCAATGCACCAGAATCTTTTGCGATTTTTGCAATGACAGGTGCAGCACCCGTACCAGTTCCACCGCCCATACCAGCAGTAACAAAGACCATGTCTGCGCCTTTTAATACTTCTTCAATCTGTTCTTTGCTTTCCTCAGCAGCTTTTTTACCGACTTCAGGATTCGCACCTGCTCCAAGCCCTCTTGTCAGCTTAGCACCGATTTGCATTTTCGTTTCTGCTTTTGATAGATTTAACGCCTGTGCATCTGTATTAACTGCAATGAAATCGACACCTTGTACGTCATTTTCGATCATTCGGTTGACAGCGTTATTTCCGCCTCCACCTACTCCGATTACTTTAATTGATGCTAGGCCGTCTATATTTGTTTCAAACTCCAACATGCTGAATCCTCCTAATCCGTCGAAAATCTAATTCTATTCCCAGAACATATTAAATAGTTTTTTCATTTTGCCCGGTTTTTTATTTGTCTCTTCTTGTGCTTTTTGTTTTACTTTCGGTCTTGGCTGCGCTTCTTTCACTTGTGGTGCAGAAGAAACCGGCTCCATGGATGCGCCTACTTCATGAAACGCCTCATCCGGCATTTGGAATCCAACCTGTCTGCCCTGAATCTTTGCATTGCGATAAGCAAAGTGGATCAGACCCACTCCTGTCATATACTGAGGTTCTCTCACCCCAATATAATTCGGACTTGCAATTCTAACATTGTTTTGCAAGACCGTTTGTGCAAGAGAAAGGATACCTGGTATAGCTGCCTGTCCACCTGTTAGAACGAATCCGCCAGGCAAATCATGGACACCCATATTTCTTAATTCCTCTGCCACAAAGAGCAAGATTTCTTCCAGCCGAGCTTCGATGATATTAGCCGCTTCAAGCTGTGTATACGTCTGTTTCTGATCGGTACCGATGACAGAAACTTCAAATGTTTCATCAGACGATGCCTCATCATAAAACGCATGTCCAAATTGTTTTTTGATTCGTTCAGCTTCTTCAGTAGAAGTTCTAAGTCCTATAGACAAATCTTTTGTAATGTTCTCTCCGCCCAAAGGGATACTGTGAGTAGAATAGAGATGCCCGTTTTCAAATACGGAAATCGTTGTAGATCCGCCGCCAATATCAACGAGAGCTACCCCTAGATTTTTTTCATCTTTCGATAATGCTGCTGAGCCCGATGCGAGCGGCTGCAAGCAAATATCCATAATTTCAATTCCAGCTCTCTCTACACATCGGAGCCAGTTATGTAGAATCGTTTTAGAACCTGTAATTAACGATCCATCCACCTCTAGCCGAACACCAAGCATTTTTTTCGGATCAGTGATCTCATCTCTTCCGTCGACGATAAATTGCCTCGGGATGACGTCTACGACGAGATGTTCTTGAGGAATAGATACTACCTGTGCAGCATCTAAGACACGTCTCACATCTTCAGCATGTATTTCTTTGTTTTCACTAGATACTGCGACCACGCCGCTCGTATTCTGAATATGAATGTGGTTTCCGTTAATTCCGACAATCGCCTTTTGTAAAGGAAAACCTACCATTCTTTCAGCCTGTTCAAATGCTTGTCTAATAGAATGAACTGTCTCATCTATATCAACAATCGATCCTTTTTTTAACCCTTCTGAAGGGACATTTCCAACACCTATAATGTTAAGCGAATCATCCGCCATTTCTCCGACGATGACTTTAATATTGGATGTACCGATGTCAAGGCTGACGTAAATTTCATTGTTGTTCATTCTATGGCACCTCCTCACATATCAATACTTTCTATTCTATTATTTGCTGAACAACAATACAATGAATGTGTTTTTACAAGTGTGTAACAAAACTTAAAAAATCAACATTTTTTATTAGGATTACTGAAAATATTCGTTACATCATATGTATATCCTTTTTTATGACTCACTTTTTTTCTTTTTTTCTCTAGAAATTGTCCATTTAGTTAGTAGAATTCTTCGAATAACTGCTATATTTTGAAACAATCTAACGCCGAAAGCAAACATTCCGACTAAATACAAGTCTACACCAAGATGGACGCCCAGAAAAGCTAAACTTATTGCAAGTATAATATTAAAAAAGAAGCCTGATACAAACACTAGTTCATCGTATGCCCCTTGCAGATGTGCCCTGATTCCACCAATCAATGTATCAAGTGCAGCAAGTACAGCGAGGGAAAGATAATTAGAATACTCATTCGGTATCGTAAAATTTGTTAAGAAACCGATCGCAACTCCTATGATTAAGCCAAGTACAGGAAGCCACATTAAGATTTCCCCTCCTTTACATCGTCAAGAGGCTTCAACTCGTTTACCTGAATTGCACCGTCATATGCTTTTAATTGTATTTGTTGCTTTGGCTGGCTAATACTCAAGCCGAAATTTTCCTGAGCAAACAAATCAGCAATATCTGATACATTTAAACGGCTGTATAATTTGTCGGCCTGGTCGCTGATCATCTTGATGGTCACTTCATCACCATCTAAGCTGTAGCCATCCATTTTTGTCGTGCCATTAATATCTCGAATCACACTAGTATTAATCACACGGTGGTCATTAATGGAAATATGCTTTGCCCCATACATATTGGCTTCGTTGATTAGCTTTTTCAGAAGATCAGGCGGGATATTTTTCACTTCTTCTCCAGTCAGATCCTTTGAGAAGAGCTGAGAGATATCAACTTCAATTCCCTCTCCTGTCACTTCTGTAAAACCAGCCTTTTCTTTTAAATCTTTTAATGTTTTTGTTAGTTGAGCTTCTTTTGATTGATCACCTTGATGACCATACTTTTTCAGCATTTCATCATATTTATCAATTTCTTTCAGTAAATCCAATTCTTTACTTTTAGATGCAGATAAATCCTCTCTTAGCTCCCACACATCGCGAGTATCACGAACTTTGGGCTTTTGCAATGAGTTAAATTGGATGGAGACCATGATGCCGAATATCACCATTAAGACTGTCAAACTAAGTAAAGGCTTCTTTTTCCTCAACACCACTCACCTTTTCACTTTTAATCTTTGTGTTTTAAAAGAGGATTCATACGAATATCCTTTTTTTCAATCGTCATCGAAATATGATCACTTGTCAGCTGATCGACCACTCCTCCTGCAATATTTAATGCAGGTATTAACACAGCCGGATCACCGATAGCAGAAATGACAAACGGCGCTGGATGCTGAACACCGTCAACTGTGACAACTGGGCCGTTGCAATGTATGTATGATTGGTGTGTAATTCTCTGTCCGTTAATAGATACGGCAGAGGCCCCTGATATAAACAGTTCGTTTATCACATGAAAAATGTGGCTCTCATGAACAATGTAATTATTGACATTTTGTCCACTCGGGATATAAGATGCATCTTCAAGGGATACTTTTACCCCTTTTCCTTTTACGCCGATCTCTCCTGTAAACATCCTGTATTTCTCAACATCTTCCAATACATTAAAATACTGCTCTTTTTCATTTTTCAAATTGGACTCAGTGGCTTGAACCTGTGATTGAAGGCTGTATAATTCTTTTTCAAGTTTCTGATTCGCCTTTTCTTGCTTTGTCAGCTGACTTTTCAAGGAGTATTCTTTTTTCCATTGCTCTGTGCGAATGACCTCTGCCTGATGCTGCTTAGTATATTGGTATGAAAAAGAAATCAGAAAACCAAGAACAAGCATTACAATTGAGAATATAACTGTTTTGCCTCTCAACGTTCATCTTCCTTTTTCTTAGATTTAAACGCTTCAAAATACGTCGCGACTTCCATATGGATTGTGCCTTTTTCAGAAGGTGAAAGTTCTTTTACAATGGCAGGATAGGTTTCCATTTTATCAGCGAATGTTTTAATTGATGCAATCACAGTGTTCCCATCATTCATATAAAATTTAACGAGCCATTGGTTTGAGCTTGTCGGCACATAATATATTTCCGAGATGAGTTCCTGAATAGAGGCTGGCAGCTGATTTAAAGATCTTACAGTTTGCTTCAGCTTCTCTTTATTGTCCCAATCCACAAAAATAGGTCCTGCATGACTTGGTGTGACTTCTTCTGGTAATGCTGTCCCATTTTCAAGAAGCTCATAGTATAGATTTCCCTTTTGAAGATACGCAATATTGGCATATTCTTTGACAGCAATACTGACCTTATTTGGAAAATGTTTTTTGATACTGACACTTTTAATCAGTTTGTTTTGTTTAATATGATCTGCTGTTAAATCTTTATTTAAATTCCAAAACTCTGTTTCGCCTTCTTTGATTTGAGAAAGTTTCACAAGCTGTTTTGTAGGGACATGCTCGTTACCCGTAATAGTTAAAGAAGAAATTTTACTGATTGGTGTCTGCAAATAAATAATGATTAAAACCATGATAAAAAACAGTAGAATAAAAGAGATTAGTCTCCGGTTCGCTTTCTGCTTCCTTTGTTCTTTAATTTTAGGAATTCGTTCTTCTATATTGACGATCTTTTCATTTTCATGATCAGGTCGCATGTATATTCTTCACCCCATTCAAAGCTGCTTGTCCACACCTTTGGGTCATCATTTTGATGAGAAAACAAACGGCATTCTTTCATGCCGTTTGTTTTCCTGTGATGCCATCATTCATAAAAACTAGCTTTTAATTTGCTTCACCGATAATTTCTACTTCTGTATGCATATCTACATTGTAGTCATCTTTAATTTTCTTTTGGATGTACTGAATTAAGTCCAGCACGTCTTGAGCAGTAGCACCACCAGCGTTCACAATAAAGTTGCCATGCATATCAGAGATTCTTGCTCCGCCAATTTGGTACCCTTTTAAATTCGCTTTTTCTACAAGCTGTCCTGCATATTCAGGCAGCGGATTTCGAAAAATACTTCCGGCACATGGTCGATTATAAGGCTGTGTTTCCTTACGATAGTCTTTATTTTGCTGCATTTTCTTTGTGATTTTCTCGCGATCATCCTGTTTGAGCTTAAACACGGCCTCGAGAACAATGCCTGGTCGTTCCTTTTGAAGGACAGATGTTCTATAGCTAAAGTTCATCTGCTCATTTGTTAGCCACTCGATGCTGCCATCTTCAAATAAGATTCTCGCTTTCACAAGGATCTTACTGATATCAGATCCGTGCGCACCTGCGTTCATATAAACAGCACCGCCAATAGATCCCGGGATACCAGCTGCAAACTCCAGCCCTGAAAGACCCTGCTTACTAAGAGACGTTGCAAGCCTTACAACCGAATAGCCGCCGCCAACTGTAATTTCTTCATCATTTACAGTTAAATGATCAAGTCCAGCACCTAACTTCAGGACAACGCCACGTATTCCTTTATCAAGTACGAGTAAATTCGACCCTCTCCCAATAACCGTCCAGTCCGCGTGGTGTTTTTTTATCTGATCCATGATCGTTTTAACTGCATCGATATCTTTAGGAACAATCAATAGATCTGCCGGCCCGCCTATTTTCATTGTCGTATGATTTGCAAGCGGCTCATTTTCAAGCACTTTACCGACTTGCGCTTCTAATAATTCATTCTTCAAGTTCTCCATATTACCCTCCGCCTTACCTAATATCATTCCATCATGTAGTCGTAATTTCTTTTAATACATTATATAAACGTCCAGCCGCATCTGGTACTCCCAGTTCTTTTGTTAAGCGGCTCATTTCGTTTAATTTTTCTTCATTACCAGCAATTTCATCAATGGCATGAAGGAGGCTCTCTCCAGAAAGCTCTGATTCTCTTAAAACGATTGCAGCGTCATGCTTTTCTAATGATCTTGCATTAATTTCCTGATGATTTGCTGTGACGTATGGGCTTGGAATAAAAATAGTTGGGATTCCAAGGGCTGTCACTTCAGCAATCGTTGTGGCACCCGCTCTTGCAACAATCACATCAATTGATTTCAAGTACTCCGGCATTTGGTGCAAGAAAGGCTTTGTGATCATATTAGGTGCTGCATCTTTTTCCTTTAGTTCGTTCAGCACTTTTTCATAATGAACCTCACCTGTGATATATAAAAGCTGATAGTTCTTAGCCTTTAATTCATTTTGCATGTCAATGACTGCTCTATTAATCGGTGCAGCCCCCCGGCTCCCGCCAAAAATAAGAACTGTTTTTTTCTTTTCATCCAGCCCAAACTCTTTAAGAGATTTCCCCTCTTTTATAGAGACGACTTCAGAGGCTCTAGGGTTTCCCGTAAATACAACCTTTTCAGAAGGAAAATGTTCCTTTGCTTCTTCAAAGCAGATGGCTACCTTATCAACATATCTCGCCAGAAACTTATTTGTGATTCCAGGCAGACTGTTCTGTTCGTGAATAATAGTCGGGATTTTCAGCTTAGAAGCTGCATAAACAACAGGGCCGCACACATAACCACCTGTTCCAATGACCGCATCTGGCTTGAATTCTTTTAAGTAAGATTTACTTTTTTGAACGCCCTTTAGAAATCTCATCACCGTTTTTACGTTATCAAAGGAAAGCTTTCTTTTAAAACCTGAAATTTCTATGGACTTGAAAGGGATATTTTCTCTTTCTACAATTTTCTTTTCAAGTCCATTTTCAGTACCAATATATAAAAATTCTACATTAGGATGCAGTCTTTTCACTTCTTTAATAAAAGCTAAGGCCGGATAAATATGTCCGCCTGTTCCGCCTCCACTGATTACTATACGCATTATACCATTTCCCCTCAATTTTTTTCTGCTCTGAACAAAGTATAAACCCTGTTTTAAACAACAGGGCTCCGTTAAAACCTGTAAAGAAGAGTCAAAAAAACATGTTTTCAATACGAAAGCTGTCTTTTTCACTCTTCAAATCATTTTTTTGTACTTTTGCAAAATAAATGTCATCATGGTTTCATTAACTAGCAGCACATTAATATCTAGCGTACCTGCTTACATTCAGAAGTACGCCAATTGCCATCAGCATTAATGTCAGTGATGAGCCGCCATAACTTAGGAATGGGAGCGTGATCCCTGTCACAGGGATGAGTCCAGTAACAACTGCGATATTAATCATCACTTGAATGGCAACCATTGAAATAATGCCAACTGCTAGGAAACTTCCGTATAAGTCTGGGGCTCCAAGTGCTATTCGTATGCCTCTCCATAATAGAACACTAAAGAGCAGCAAAATGAGTGATCCTCCTATAAAGCCAAGCTCTTCAGACAATATCGCAAAGATGAAGTCTGTTTGAGGCTCAGGTAAATAAAAGAATTTCTGTCTACTTTGACCGAGACCCATTCCGAACAGACCGCCTGGACCAACAGCGTATAAGGATTGAATAATTTGAAACCCACTGCCTAGTGGATCTTCCCAAGGATTTAAGTACGATGTAATTCGTTTTATGCGGTAGGGCGCTGATAAGACGAGTGCAGCAAATCCACTGAGCCCTAAAAGACCGAGAAATATAAAGTGAGCAATTCTCGCACCTGAAACAAATATCATAATAATACAGGTTCCAACCATTACCGTCCCTGTTCCCAAATCTGGCTGCAGCATTATGATGGCAAATGCAGAAAACACAATGCCTAATGCTGGTGCGAAACCTTTACGAAAGGATGTGATATTTTTTTGTTTTTCAGATAAGAATTTTGCAAGAAACGCAATCATCGCAAGCTTCATAAATTCAGAGGGCTGAATACTAAACGCACCGACACCGATCCAGCTTCTTGATCCATTTCTCTCCATACCGATACCTGGAATAAGTACAAGCAGTAAAAGGAGAAAACAAACAGCAATCAATATCTTTGACCAAGTCCGCCACGTCCAATAATCGACTCGCATAATGAAAAACATCGCGATAACTCCGATTCCGGCAAACAAAAGCTGTCTTTTTGCAAAATAAAACGAATCATCAAATTTATACGATGCCCACACAGCACTAGCGCTGTACACCATAATTAAACCAATCGTCAATAAAAGTAACGTAATGACAACAAGCAAAAAGTCCGGAGAAGTTTTCTTATTCGTCAAGAGACCGACACCCCAAGCATAATTCATTTGGGCTGTCAGTCATTATGAGAGACAAGCCCTTATTTAAGCATATGCACGGCGTTTACAAACATGTCTCCACGTTCTTCAAATGTTTTATGTTGATCCCAGCTTGCACAAGCCGGGGATAATAAAATCACGTCTTCTTCTTCAGAAATGTTAAACGCCGCAGGTACTGCTTGTTCAACATTATCGACATGTTTTACGTGATGTATTCCCAGTTCTTCACCAAGCTTCACAAACTTAGGTGCCGTCTCACCAAATGTGATGATTCCTTTTACATTTTTCATAAAAGGCTTCAATTCATCAAATTCATTACCGCGATCAAGCCCGCCGGCTAGTAAAATGGTCGGCTGCTTAAAAGCTGACAATGCTTTACTTGTTGCCAGTATATTGGTGGCTTTACTATCGTTATAGAATTTTCTGCTTTGAATTGTATCTACAAACTGGAGACGATGCTTCACTCCACTAAAAGTCGTGAGAACGTGTGCGATTGCTTCATTTGAACAGCCTGTATTTTTCACGACACATATAGCTGCCAAAATATTTTCTTGGTTATGCTCACCAGGAAGAACAACATCCTTTAAATCGATGATATGTTCATTCATGTAGTAAATTGCACCATTTTTAATATACGCACCATGTTCTACTTGCTCTTTTACCGAGAAAAATACTTTTTTTGCTTTTGAAGCTTCGGCTAGTTTTACAACTGATGGATCATCAAGGTTAATGACAGCTATGTCATCTTCAAGTTGATGTGCGTATACTTTCTGCTTTGCTTTTTCATATTCATCACGAGTGTGGTGATAGTCTAAATGTGCATCAAAAATATTTAATATTAAGCTGATTTTAGGTCTAAAATCAACTGTTCCCATTAACTGAAAAGAAGACAGCTCAGTTACAATCCACTCATCGCCAGCTGCCTTTGCAGCGACTTCGCTGGCAACTGTGCCAATATTACCTGCCACTAAAGTTTTTTGACTATCGCTTTTCAGCATTTCATAAATCAAAGTCGTGGTAGTGGTTTTTCCATTTGATCCAGTAATCCCAATAAAAGGAGCTGAGGTTAAATGATAAGCTAATTCAATTTCCGTCCAAACTGGAATTTGGCGGCGAATCGCCTCTTGAACCATCACATTTTCATATGGAATTCCTGGATTTTTAATTAAAATCGTTATTTCATTATCATCGAACATACGAAGAGGATGGCTGCCACAAATGACATCAATCCCCTTTTCAGAAAGAAGCTGAGCAGGTTCATTTTCTTCAAACGGCTTTTGGTCATTTACTATGACATTTACTCCATGCTCATGAAGAATTGAAGCTGCCGCATATCCGCTTTTTGCAAGACCTAATACTAGTACATGTTCGTTTTTTAACATTTGCATCTTATTCAATTATAACCACACCTCGATGTAAATTCCTAAAACAGCAAGTAATAAACCAGCTGTCCAGAAGGTGACAACTACTCTCCACTCAGACCAGCCAACTAACTCATAGTGGTGGTGAAGCGGACTCATCTTAAAGATTCTTTTTCCAGTTGTTTTAAAGGAGATCACTTGAAGAATAACGGATAACGTTTCGACAACAAATACTCCTCCAATAATGACAAGTAAAATTTCAAGCTTTGTTAAAATGGCAATCGCTACAATCGCTCCGCCTAAAGCAAGCGACCCTGTATCGCCCATAAATACTTTTGCAGGATGCGCGTTAAACACAAGAAACCCAAGAACGGCTCCAGCAACAGCTACTGAAAAGATCGCTACATCGTACTGTGATTGATTCCAAGCCAGTATAGCAAAGGCTCCAAAGGCAATAGCAGCGGTACCAGATAATAGACCATCCAGTCCATCCGTTAAGTTCACAGCATTTGAACCCCCGACAAGCATGAAAACGACAAGGATAAAGTAAGCCCATCCTAAATCGAAGCTGACATCTGTTCCTGGAATGCGAATCGTCGTTGCAAACTGATAATAATGGAAGACTGCATAAAAAATCACTGCGATCACAATTTGACCGATTAATTTCTGTTTCGATGTTAAACCTAGGTTTCGTTTCATCGCTACTTTAATATAATCATCTAAAAATCCTAATAGACCGTAGCCAAGCGTGACAAATAACAATAAAAACATTTCTGGACTAATCTCAGAAAATTTGTTGATCATCACAATCGTCGTAATTGTGATAGAAAAGATAATCATAATTCCGCCCATTGTCGGAGTACCTGATTTCTTTTGGTGAGACTGTGGTCCTTCTTCTCTAATACTTTGACCAAATTTAAGTCTTCTTAAAAACGGAATAAAAATCGGGGATAAAAGAACACTGATTAAAAATCCCATTATGATTGTAAACAATATCACCTGTTCAAGCATCGTTCTTTACTCCTTCCGAATTTCCAAAGCCGTTTTCCATCAGAAAATTGCATTCATTATTAAGGTATTCATTCGCGTTCTTCGTATGTTGTTTTTGTACAAAATGCTTCATTTCATTACACTCTTTTCATCATTTTAAGATTTGTTTAGATCTAAAATAGCGTCCATAGCAACCTTTGCATCATCAAAATCGTACACTTGATCGCCAACGATTTGATATGTCTCATGACCTTTACCCGCTATTAAGACTGTATCGCCCTTTTTCGCATTGGCAATTGCAAAAAAGATGGCTTGTTTGCGATTCACAAAGCTATGATAATATGCGTCTGGCACACCATTTTCCATATCCTTTAAGATAGCTGAAGGATCTTCGCTTCTTGGGTTGTCTGATGTAAATACAGGCTCATCTGCATACTTCACAGCGATTTGGGCCATTTGAGGGCGCTTTGTTTTATCACGGTCGCCGCCGCAGCCTATCACACAGAAAATTTTGCCGTCTGTTAATTCTCTACACGTTGTCAGGACATTTTCTAAGCTGTCAGGTGTATGGGCGTAATCGACGATCACAGGGAAATCTTGATCACAGTTCACAAGTTCAAATCGGCCTTTGACTCCCTCCAGCTCTTCAATAGCACTTACAATCGTTTCAAATGTTAAGCCAGATACGATCCCTACTGATACAGCTGCTAGGATGTTGTACACATTAAACTTACCGATGAGGGCAACTGTCACATTTTTGGTACCAATTGGAGTGATTAAATCAAATTGAGTTCCCTTCGGCTTGATTTGAATATTCTTTGCCATGACATCTGCTTTTTGCTCTAAGCCATATGTCATGACTTCAGCAGCTGTCACTTTTTCATAGTAACTCGAAGCATCATCATCCGCATTTAAAATCGCATGCTTTGGCTTATCGTGATGAAAGGCACTGCCCAGCTGTGAAAACAGCAAGCTTTTCGCATGTTTATATTCTTCCATTGTGTTGTGGTAGTCAAGATGGTCCTGCGAAAGGTTTGTGAAAACGGCAATATCATAATCACATCCATGTACCCTGCCAAGATGCAGTGCGTGTGATGATACTTCCATAATGGCTGTGTCTACATCTTGATCAAGCATCTGTTTGAAGGTCTTCTGAAGTGTGACACTTTCAGGTGTCGTGTTTTTCACATCGAGAATGTCATCATTCACCTTCATATACATCGTACCGATTAAGCCTGTTTTCTTTTCGGCTTTTCTCATCATTTGTTCAATCATGTGTGTTGTGGAAGTTTTTCCGTTTGTGCCTGTGATCCCGATGAGATTCAGCTTATGAGTTGGCTGTTCGTAAAACGCATCAGCTATTCTTGCAAGAGCTCTTTGAGAGTGTTTCACAATAATGACTGGTACATCTGTTATGTTAAGAGGGTGTTCTGCTACAATCGCTGCAGCCCCGCTTTTCACCGCTTTTTCAGCATAATCGTGTCCATCTACTGTATAGCCTTTTATACAGACAAAAAGGCTTCCTTTTTTCACCTCTCTAGAATCCATTTCGATGGAAGTGATATCAGGATTTTCGTTTATTAATTCGTTGTTTTCACTTTTAAAGTATGTAAGGAGTTCTTGTAATTTCATTTCATATCAAACCTCTCAAATTCGTTCACGTGCATGTCTTGCGAAAAAAACACACAGTCTATATTTTATCGTAAAAAAAAGGATACATCCAGCGTATTCCTTAAGTTTCTCTTGGAAAAAACACACTTTAGGTTCTTTTTTTCAAACAGACCTTCTCTTTCAACAAAAAGAGGTAGCCGAATGAGTGCGGCTACCCTCTGTTCATTCTTTATTATTCATCGTTTAAGTATAATCTGATGGTGGAGCCTTCTTTGACCTTCGTCCCAGCAGCAGGTGATTGCTTCACCACTTTACTGCCAGTTCCAGAAGCATCGATCTTAAGATTAATCAGGAGGGATTCAAGGTCTGAAACAGATCCCCCTACAAGATTCGGTACTTCAATCGTTTTTGTGTCCAGCCACTGGTACTTCTTTTCAATTTGTCCTTTTCTTTTTTTCACACCCATTTCAGGCAGGCTGTCCCGCATAATATGACCCACAATTGGCGCAGCAACTGTCCCGCCAAATTGAATAGTGCCTTTCGGGTTATCTACAGCCACATATACAACGATACTTGGATCATCAGCAGGCGCAAACCCGATAAACGACACAATGTGGTTATTTTCCATGTACTTGCCGTCTTTTACCTTCTGTGCTGTCCCTGTTTTTCCGCCAACTCGATATCCTTCAACAAATGCATTTCGGCCAGTCCCTTGAGCGACTACACTTTCAAGCGCATATCTGATTTCTTTTGATGTTTCTGCTGAAATCACTTTCTTTTTGGCAATCGGTGATTGCTTTTTCACAACCTCTTTTGTGATTGGATCTATCCATTCTTTTGCAATGTACGGCGTGTAAAGTGTTCCGCCATTTACCGCTGCGGCTACGGCAGCTACTTGCTGTATCGGCGTAACAGATACACCTTGACCAAAGGCAGTTGTCGCCTGCTCTACAGGGCCAACCCGGTCCAGCGGGAACAAAATGCCTCGCCCTTCCCCTTGAAGATCAATTCCTGTTTTTTGGCCAAACCCGAAATTTTTAATATAGGAAAATAATTTATCCTTTCCTAGACGGTCGCCTAGTTCAACAAAGCCGGGGTTACAGGAATTTTGCACCACTTCTAAAAATGACTGTGATCCGTGGCCGCCTTTTTTCCAGCACCTAAGCCTTGCACCATCAACTGTTACAGATCCGCTGTCAAAAAAATGATCGCGTTTTAAATTGACTTTTTTCTCTTCTAGCGCTGCTGCAAGCGTAATAATTTTAAACGTCGAACCTGGCTCATATGTGCTCCACACCGGTAGATTTCGGTTAAACACTTTCGAGTCAACTGATTGATAATCCGCTGGATCAAAATCCGGTCTGCTCGACATTCCAAGCACTTCACCGTTCTTCGGATTCATCGCAATTGCAATCATGCCGTCTGGGTTATATTTCGCCTGCGCGTTGTCTAATTCCCGCTCTATGATGGTTTGTACTTTCGCATCGACAGTTAACTTCATATCAAGGCCATCTTTAGGCGGTGTATAATCATCTGCTTCATCTGGCATTTTCTGCCCTTTTGCATCGGAATAGAACTTTACAGAGCCTTTTTCACCTTTCAGGTCATCATCATAATAGGCTTCAAGTCCAAGTAACCCTTGATTATCAATTCCAGCGAAGCCAAGCACATGAGAAAGAAAACTGCCGAACGGATAGTGTCTGATGCTGTCTTCCGCAACATAAACGCCATCTAAATCAAGCTCTCTGACTTCTTTTGCTTTTTCATGAGATACTTTTCTTCCCTCTGGAGAAATTCGTTCGATCGATGTTTTCTTTGTGACGTGCTTGTACGCTTTTTCCTCTGACATATTCAGTACTGCCGCCAGTTTCTTGCTTGTTTCTGCGGGATCTTTAATTTGACGCGGAACGACCAATATAGATGGGGCACTTTTGTTCGTCGCAAGCTCTACCCCATTTCGGTCCAAAATATCTCCCCTTTCTGGTTCGAACGGGAGGTTCCGGCTCCATGAATCTTTTGCTAAGCTTGTGAGCTTCTCACCCATAATAAACTGTACATATCCTAATCTAGTATCTATGATGAAAAAAATGATCACCCCAATCAGCAGCACGAAAAGCAATCGTTTTCTCACTGTTACACTTGATACTCGCACGCCCGGTTCACTCCTTACATACATATGGCTTGTTTCCATCATATGCAGGCCCGTCCTTATGTAGAACGTCTCGTCTATCCCGCTCGGCAAAAGAAAAAACCTAGCAAGTCGTTTGCTAGGTTTTGCAATTAATTCGGGCTTTTAAATGTCACTGTAACAACTTTATCTGAAATCTCCGCTCCACTTTTCACACTTTGTTTGATAGCATATCCTTGTCCCTTTGTTTCGATATGCACACCGGAAATGGATGCATATTGAAGAACTTCTCTTCTCGACCAGCCTGTCATATCAGGCATTTTGATGGTTTTTCCTGCTGTTTTCAAGAAAACTTTCTGGCTTTCAGAGAATTCAGAGCCTGCACTTGGCCACTGTCGTTTAATGGAGAGGCCATCGCCGATGACAACAGGCGTTAAGTTTTTGTTTTTGGCTTCTGTTTCCGCCTGCTTCACTTCTAAATCTAAGAGTGAAGGCATTGTTTCTTGCTTCACTTTTTGTTCGCCTGATTTTTTATCGTCTGTTTTTGTTGGTGCAATATTTAAATATAGCAGACTATTTTTCATCACTGGGTTAAAGATTTGTGCAACTGGGGCAGAGCCAGTTTCTGTGTCAGACAGCTGCGGCTGCTGTACAGCTACATAAACGAGCAGCTTTGGATCATCTTTCGGCGCCATTCCCATAAATGAAAAGACGTAATCGTTTCTTCCTTGGAGGTAACCGCCGGCACCGCCGATTTGTCCTGTTCCTGTTTTTCCAGCAACGTCAAAGCCTTTGATTTGGTAAGGCTGACCTGTTCCAATCTTCGAGGAAACAACTTCGCCTAAAATGTCACGTACTTGCTTTGCTGTATCTGAGGAAATTGGCTTTCCAGCTACTGTTGGTTCGTGCTGTAAAATCGTTTTGTTTGTGTTCGGGTCTGTAATATGATCAATGACATATGGCTTCATCATCGTTCCACCGTTTGCTATGGCTGTTGCTGCTTCAATTTGTTGAATCGGTGTAATGGCAGACGCTTGACCGTAAGCTGTCGATGCTTTGTCATATTCGTATCTGTAATTGATTTTACTAGACGCTTCGTTCGGCAAGTCAATACCTGTTTTGTCGTAAAAATGGAACTTCTGCAAATATTGTTCGTAGCGCGTGAAGCCTAACTTTTCTTTTGCCAGCTTTGCAAAGGCTACGTTTGACGAACGGAGAACACCTTCATGAAAGTCAATTTTCCCCCAGCCATTTCCGTTGTTGTGGTCTCTTACAAGGCCGCCGCCTACTTTATAAGTACCAGATTGATATTTATCATTGCCTTGGTAGACCCCTTCTTGGATTGCCGCAGCAAGTGTAAAGATTTTCATCGTTGAACCTGGTTCAAACGCATATGAAATGACATCATTGTTATAATTCGTAATGTCTAATTCATTTAAATTAAAGCTTGGCCGCTGTCCCATCGCGAGCACCTTTCCCGTTTTTGGGTCAACGACTGTAGCAATGATTTTCTTCGGTTTATATTTTTTAGCAACCTGCGTCATACTTTCTTCAAGGAACGCTTGGATTTTTTGATCGATGGTCAGCGTGACGTTTTTCCCATCCTTCGGAGCGACAATGTCTTCTTTACTATTTGGAAGAGCCCACCCGCTTCTGTCACTGTTATATGTCACATAGCCGTCTTTTTCTTTTAAAAATTTGTTCAGCGCCTTCTCAAGTCCCATCGCGCCTGACATGTCCTTTGTCGCCTCATCTAATCTTGCATAACCGATCAGATTTGAAGCAAACATTCCGTTTGGATAATATCGCTTCGTGTCTTTTTCAAATGCGATCCCTGGAAGCTTCAGCTTTTCAATTTTTTCCTTTGTTGAAAAACTGATGTCTTTCCCAGCTTTACCAAACTCAACTTGGAACGCATCTTTTGTATTCAGACGCTTTAAAATTTCGCTTTCGCTCATATCAATTACTTTTGACAGCTCTTTTGCTGTCTTTTCTTTGTCGACGACATGCATTGGGTGCTTTTGATCGACCGTCATTTTCTTGCTCATGATCGCAATGAGCTTATAGACAGATGTATCCTCGGCAATCACATTCCCATTTCGGTCTAAAATAGACCCTCTTTTGGCTTCAAGTGTTTTCTTCGATTGATATTGTTCATTTGCCTTTGCGGCTAACACTTGACCATCGACCGTTCCTGTAATCTGGATATAAATAAAACGTGCAAGGATGATAAAGAAAAACAGGGCGAAGCAAATACTCGCAATTGCCGCGCCTCTGTTCATCATTTTATTCTTTTTAGGCATCGCCATCTTAATCGACCTTCTTAACATCTTTCGAAATGCTTAAGCCTGCTTTTTTCGCAGCTTCAATGATTCTTTCTGGTTCACTCAGCAAGTCTTTTTCCTTTTGAAGCTCAGTAATCTTCTTCGATTCTAAAGATACTTGCTGCTCTAATTTCTGCACCTCGATATTGGCGTGATAGACAGCAAAGGCTTTAGAAATGATGAGAATAGAGCTGCACATAAGAGCCATGACAAACATGACAAGTAAGATTTTTTCACCAAGTGTGATAGAACCTCTTCTTTTAATAACAACCGATTGGCCTTGCTGCTCTGTTTGATATTGTTTTACTTCTCTTTGGTAAGCCAAATTACTCATAAGAAACCTCCTTTTTATCATCATCTATGGTGTCGTTTTACTTTTTTTCTGCAATTCGGAGCTTCGCTGAACGGGCACGGTTGTTATGTTCCAGCTCTTGTTCTGATGCAACGATTGGTTTTCTCGTGATCAGCTTCAGCTTTGGTTCAAGTCCTTCTGGAATCACTGGTAGTCCGTGCGGAAGTTCTGGAAGAGAAGACATTTCTTTAAATGTACTTTTACAAATCCGGTCTTCAAGTGAATGGAATGTAATGACAGAAATTCTCCCCTTCGGATTGAGTAACTCTATTGCTTGTTCTAGTGCTTCTTCAAAAACTTTCAATTCATCATTTACGGCAATTCGGATCGCTTGAAACACTCTTTTTGCTGGATGTCCGCCAGTTCGTCTTGCAGGTGCGGGAATTCCTTCTTTGATAATGTCGACAAGTTCACCTGTTGTTTCAATTGGCGCTTTTTTTCTAGCTTCTTCAATTTTGCGTGCGATTTGCTTGCTGAATTTTTCTTCCCCATATTTGTAGAAAATCCGAACTAGATCTTCAAATGGCCATTCATTCACCACTTGCTTTGCCGACAATGCGGCTGTTTGATCCATTCGCATGTCAAGAGGTGCATCATGGTGATAACTAAAGCCTCTCTCTGGTGTGTCGAGCTGAGGAGATGAAACCCCAAGATCAAAAATCACACCGTCTACGCTTGTAATGCCTTGTTCATTCAGACGTTCTTTTAAATATCGGAAGTTGCTTTTTATGAAAAGAATGTTCGCTTTAGAATCCGCGAGCTTCTCTCGTGCATGATCCAGTGCAGCATCGTCTTGGTCAAATCCAATCAATGTACCTTTTTCTGATAGTTGAGATAGTAAATATGAGCTATGACCTGCTCCGCCCAGCGTGCAGTCTACATATGTACCGTCTTCTTTGACGTTTAAACCGTCAACTGTTTCTTTTAATAATACTGTCTCATGTTGAAACATGATGTTATGGTCCCACCTTTTTCAAATAGAAATGAATGTGTAGAAAGCTTGC
This sequence comes from Bacillus sp. G1(2015b), assembly GCF_001482475.1. Taxonomy (NCBI): domain Bacteria; kingdom Bacillati; phylum Bacillota; class Bacilli; order Caryophanales; family Bacillaceae; genus Bacillus; species Bacillus sp. G1(2015b). The sequence continues at coordinate 285,883 of NZ_LKIC01000004.1, forward strand.
TGCACAAGGGATTATTATATATCAAACCCAATCATGTTTTCAGCAATTTCAGCAAAAGAATCTTCTTGCTCTTCTGTATATTGTTCCCAGATCGACTTACTCCACAACTCAATTCGATTTGAAACGCCGATGACCACACATTCTTTTTCGAGTTTTGCATATTGGAGTAGGTTTGATGCGATGTTAATGCGCCCCTGCTTGTCCAGATCGCATTCAACTGCGCCGGAGAAGAAGAACCGGGTAAACGCACGTGCATCTTTTTTCGTTAGCGGCAGTGCTTTGAGTTTCTCTTCAATTAGTTTCCACTCACTCATAGGGTAGCCAAATAAACATTGATCAAGCCCTCTCGTCAGCACAAACTGTTCTCCGAGACCGTCTCTAAATTTAGCAGGGATGATCATGCGCCCTTTTGTATCAATCGTATGTTGGTATTCACCCATGAACATGATAAACAGAGCCCCACTTTCTCACCCTTACTCTCCACTATCCACCACTTCTCTCCACAAAACTTATTTTACACTGTTTCTACATAAAAAAAAACCCTGAACTAGTCAGGGTTCATTAAAACTTTATTTCAAAGTTTGACAATTTGCTGCTTGTTTTGAAATGAAAATGGCAGATTTTTGAACGTTTTGAAGAATTCTGGACCATATTTGTTTAAAAAGTACATGATATTCCAAATTCTTTCTTGCGGCGCATCTAGTGGTTTTAAGCTGTTTTCAATCCGTTCAAAATCTCGAAGGATATATCCTTCCTTCTCTTCCACACGCTGCGCCACCTTTTGATAAACAAATTGAAGCTGGTCTTCGATAAATTTGGCATTTTTATCTAGAAGCTGCTCGAAGTTTGGTTCAACCTCCAGTGCTTCTTTTCTCAATACACCGTGAACTTTCGCTAATTCACGTTTCGCATGATCAACGGCTTGAACAAAGCTGTCTGGAAGGCTTTGCTCAAAGTGAGCCTCTTTCTTTTCTTTTACTCCGCTTGTCAGCACTTCTTCTACAGAAAGTTCTCTGACCGGGAGCTTCTTATTGATATGCCTTTCAAGAATGGTCACATGCAGTCTTGGAAGAACAGGTGCCATCTTTAATTTAAAATGCTCAAAGATTCCTTTCAGCTCTCCCCAATAGTTGACTTCACCGTGTCCTGCCATAAAAGCAAGTGTCGGGAGAAGGGTTTCCTGCATTAAGGGGCGCGTCACCACATTGTTGCTGAACCGTTCTGGGTGCTCCTCAATTTCCTGCAAAAGCTCTTCTTTTGTCCATGTAAGCCCCACTTCTGATATAGAAAACTGGCCGTTTTCTTTTTCAATAAGGAAACGCTCCTCATCATATTCGTAAAACAGGTTCGCCTGATTGTCACCAGCTTCAATGATCGGCTGATATCCCGCTCGTTTCATGGCAGCCTGCGTTTCATTCAAACGAGCTGTGACCGCATCATTTGTCTCGACAATGTGCTTGAACAACGTACGCTCAAGTGGTTTAACGCCTAAGTCTCCTGAATTAAATAGAAGAAGTCCATCTTCTTCAAAAAGGTCGCATACAATCCATTCAAAGAAATCCGTAAACGTTTGTGATTTGCGTAAACATCGAAGAAGCTGATCAAGCAAGTTATTTGTATATGCAGATTCCTCATACGTTGAAAACACGTCACGTAGCCATTTCTCTGTTTTTTCTTGATGCAGCGGTGTTCTTTTTGCAGCAGTTTTTTTAACGTTATGTAATGGCAGCTTTTGCTTGACTGGACCTTTTTCGCCAGATGTGTAGACAAAATTAATTTCATCTACGTCATGATCCTCACCTGCTACCCAAAAGACTGGAATCACAGGAACGCCAAGCGCTGATTCTTTTTCTTTTGCGAACTGAATAATGGATATGATTTTATGTATGGTATAAAGCGGTCCTGAAAGTAGGCCTGCCTGCTGCCCTCCAACCACCATGACACTCCGCTTGTCACGGATCTTTTCAATGTTCTGACGCATCGCTGCCGATTCAAACTTTGCGTGGTATGCGCTCATATAATCTGCTAAAGCCTCGCGCGGGAAGCTCATTTCCATGAGATCGTCGTATCTCTTTTTCCATGTGTGCTCAGAATGTATATCATAATCAAAAAAAGCAGTCATCTCTTTTTTTTCTTCTATATAATCACGTATGAATAAATTCTGACTTCGGATGGAAAGTTCAGTCAATTGCATGTTTAGAACTTCCTTTCTTCAATAAATAGTTAGTTTCCCGAAAAAAGTATAGCATGTAAATGAGCTCACTCAAAAGATTTTGTTTGCTTTTTTTCCAATACTTCCAAGCTTCGATTGAAGAAAGTAAGATGTGGCGCCAGAATCTCTTGAGCTTGAGCCTTTTTTAAAAGATAGCCAACGATGGCTTTTCTTTCGGTTTCACGGCCTTTGACGATATCTTGAAGCATCGACGATTGATTGGCGGCCGTTTTCTTACAAATTGAAACGACGTGTGACCAGAGCTGCTCTTTTTCAGCCAGACCTAAAATGGACAATGCTTCTTCAAATGCACATTTCATCATGTATTCATATGAAGGATTTGCGATCAATTCCCCATTTTTCACATGCAATAAAGCCGTGAGCGGGTTAATGCATACATTGACTAGCAGTTTTTCCTCCAGCACTTTTTTCCATTCATCCGTATAAATCATCTGAAAATGAGCCGGCGTTTCATTAAAAGCATTTCTCACATCAGCTGCATCCTCAGGATGAAAAGCCCCCCACTTGATGACACCAATCCCTGTATGGTTTACCGCATGATCTGATACCTTCATCGCCCCGTGCTCTACGACACCTATATATATTGTATGCGCCGTTTTCCAGTTTTCTAAATCTAATAAGTGGGCCATGCCATTTTGTAAAAATAAGATTCGCTGACGAGGTAATGTCGATAGGTCATCAAGCACCTCTTGCAAATGATGATATTTCACCGTCACAATCAGCAGATCAAATCCTCCTGTAATCTCTGCCCTTGCCTCGGCAGACGACCAGAATGTCTCTCCTTTTACCGTTCGTTTAATTCCTGATGTTCGAATCTCCTCTGCCTGTTCTTTTCTTCTTGTCAAAACAGTGATGTCATGATGCTGTGATAAATAACTAGCACAAAGCAGACCAATTGCCCCACCGCCAATGATTCCAATGTTCAACTGCCGCACTTCCCTTTTTCTGTTTACTTCATCATATCAACCATTTTAACAGTTTCATGACGCGATGCAAAAAGCAGATGGCGCGCCGTGATTGAATTTTTTTAATTTAAAAACTATAATAATAAGTGTAAAAACTTTTTGAGGCGGATGGGATGAAAACGCCTTCAACGACATCACTGTCAACATTATGTGTGTAAGGGGGAAGATCATATGACACAAGTAAAGCGACTTCTAATCAATTACAAAACTTTAGAGGAATTTAAACAATTTAAGGAATATGGCATACAAGAACTATCCATGCTTGAAGACCTTGAAAGTAATATGATAGAAAATGACAGCAACTCTCCATTTTACGGGATTTATTTTGGAGATAAGCTGGTTGCACGTATGAGCCTTTATCAAGTGGACGGCTCGACGACAACTTATTTTGACCACAATCATGATTATTTAGAGCTGTGGAAGCTGGAAGTGCTTCCTGGGTATCAGCGTAAAGGGTACGGCGAGGCACTTGTTGATTTCGCCAAATCTTTCGGGTTGCCAATCCGAACCAATCCACGCGTCAAATCTGCCGGTTTTTGGGATAAAATGGGCTTTGAAGCAGTGAAATATGATATGGAACGCGATAAAGGTGAAAATCCACTCATCTGGGAGCCCGCCCATATTCAAAAGAATACAGGTGAATCCGCTTAATACTGATGGCAAAACGCCCCTCCTTTCTCTGTGAGGGGCGTTTTCTTATTTAGCATATTCTTTTAAGTTGATATTCTGTTTGACTCTTTCAACAATCCCAATGAGTGCCCGGTAATCTTCTTCTGTCATTTTTAATTGCCGCTTCAAGTGTTCATTTTCTTCCGTGAGCGACTTTAGTTGATGTTGTGCATCCGCTAGTTCTTCGCGTAAATAAGCAGAGCCAGCAGGTTCTTTTTCAAGCTGCTCTAAAAACTGAATCACTTCTCGCAAGGTTAATTCAGCCTGATTTGAAGATGCCTTCTCTTCTATCGTTAACGTATTTTGCGGTAAACCAGAGGAATGAATTCCAATCTTTTTACGCAGTTCTTTTCGCTGTTTTTTCGCCAGCTCAATGCCTGCCTGATATTGTTTTCTGACGTATGAGTTCCATCTGAATCCACATGCTGCAGCTGTTCTTGACAATGCTTTCCCAACTTCCTCAAATGCGGAAAGCTGCGTTCCTCCATCTCGAATGTGCCTTAAGACGACTTCTGCTAAAAGTAAATCTTCATCTTGTGTCCATGCATCCTGCCTTGTAATCGTCAATTGATCATCCCCCCTGAATCTGAATACCACATCATATGCGCTTACTAGAGTAGATAGACTATTTGCAGGAGAGAAACCTAAAAAAATAGACAAATAAAAAAACGCAAGGGAAGATTCCCTTACGCTTTTTTATCAAGCATTAGTTGCTTTTTACGTCTTTGCCTTTGTATGTTCCGCAAGATTTGCAGACACGATGAGAAATTTTCATTTCACCGCATTCTGGGCAAGCTACCATACCAGGTACTTGTAGTTTGAAATGCGTACGACGCAATCTTTTTTTCATTTTAGAAGTTCTTCTAAAAGGTACAGCCATTATTCCCACCTCCTTAAAGAGTTAAGATTCATTATTTTCTTCTAAGAGCTTCTTCAAGCCTTCCAGACGCGGATCAATTCGGTTTTGATGTGCATCTTCCGAAATGACCGCCCAGTCATTCCCTTCCTGTGGTGCAGCACCTTTTACGTCTGTTTGGTCGCAAAAGATTTGCATCGGCACTTCAAGAAGAATTTCTTCCTTGACTATAGGCGTTAAGTCGATGATATCGTCTTCTACAACAGATACGTCTTCATCTTCTATATCGTCTGTCTTATGAAGTACAAATAGTTCTTTCGTTGAAATCGCAAATGGATAATTTACATCAACAAGCGTTCTTGAACAAGGCAATGTCATTTCACCTGTGATGGTTAAATCAAATGCGACTTGCTTTGATTCGATCACTCCAGTCCCTTTCACCTCTACTGGTGAAATGCGACGTATATCTGAATGAAGGCTAGTAAGTTCATTTAAGTCAACCGTCTCATGAAAATCGAAGCTGTTTTTAGCTTTTTGATGTAACTGATAAACTGTCCATTTCAATTGTATCACCTCTAAGAGCAACAAACATGATTATAGCTTTCATCATGCTATTTGTCAATATTTTTTCTTTACAGTCCTTTGTGATGTCAGAGCGTTGTTTGACATCAGTTCACGGAATGCCTACACTGAAAAAAATGGGCTTCATTTTTCCCTTATGCTACTGTAGCATAGACCATTTAACCATAGCAAGAAAGGCGGAACATCTATTGAAAGCAACAGGAGTTGTTGTCGAGTACAATCCATTTCATTATGGACATGCCTATCATGTTCGTCAGGCGAAAACACATACCTCCTCAGATGTAGCCATTGCCGTCATGAGCGGTTCCTTCCTCCAGCGCGGAGAGCCTGCCATCGTCTCCAAATGGGCACGTACTAAAATGGCATTACAAAACGGTGTAGACATCGTATGTGAGCTTCCATACATCTATGCAGTGCAAAAGGCAGAAACCTTTGCAAACGGCGCTGTGTCCATTTTAGACGCTTTAAAATGCCGCTCCCTTTTTTTCGGAAGCGAGGATGGAGATATCAAAGCATTTGAACGAACAGCTCACGCTTGGCATGAGAAAAAAGAAGAAATTGATTTTTTCACAAAAGCAAAGGTCAAAGAAGGGCTTAGTTATCCAGCTGCCTCTGCCGCTGCGTTTCAAGAGATCATTGATCCTAAACACTTACTGGATCTGTCTAAGCCCAATAACATTTTAGGCTTCCATTATGTCAAAGCGATCTTAGAGAGATCTCCTCACATAGAGCCCTTTACCTCTCAAAGAATTGCATCAGGTTATCATGATCAAGAGCTTCCTAAACATCAGAAAATCGCAAGCGCAACAAGCATCCGAAAAGCGTTAAAAGAGAATGGGTCATTTGAAACTGTCGCCTCTTATCTTCCGGAAGCTTCGCTTAAGCAATTACATGACTATTATTCTTCTTATGATCTTTTACATACACAAGAAGACTATTTCAGCTTCTTAAAACATGTGTTTCACACAATGGATACAGCAGAATTAGAAGGCATCTATGAAATTGAAGAAGGCATCGAACACCGCATGCAAAAGGCGATCACGCATGCGTCCTCCTACGAGGAATATCTATCACTTTTGAAAACAAAACGATATACGTGGACAAGGCTGCAGCGGATGAATACGCACCTTTTAATGAGGGTAAAGAAAACTGTGATGCATGAGCTGCTAAACGAGAAACACACGCCATACATTCGTTTACTTGGTATGTCAAAGAAAGGACAGCAATACTTATCACTTGTCAAAAAAGAATTGGACGTACCGCTCATCAGCAAGCTGTCTTCCTTTTCACACCCTGCCCTTGATCTTGACATTCGTGCTTCCCGCGTCTTCAGCCTTCCCATCAGCGAACCAATGCAAACAAAGTTAACAGAAGCAGAATTTAAAACCTCACCGATCCGCTATGATGAAGAGACTGGTCTCTTCCAATCTTGATAAAAAGAGCAGCCTTTGATGAAGGCTGCTCTTTTTTTAGTTAAGATGCTTTCTCTTTTAACTTGTTTAAATAGTTCAGTGCGTCCTGCATTGTGTCCACAGGAACGATTTTCATATCACTTTTAATATCTTTCGCTGTTTTCACTGCATTTTTGTAGTCTGAGTTTGGATCACCTTTATCGTTTGGTGCAAAGAAGATATCTTTTCCTGCTTTATCTGCTGCAACGACCTTTTGATCAATGCCGCCAATTGGCCCGACCGTGCCATCTGCGTCAATCGTTCCGGTCCCTGCAATCGCATAGCCATGAGTTTCGTCTTCCTTTGTTAGCTGGTTATAAATTTCAAGTGACATCATTAAACCTGCCGACGGGCCGCCGATATTTTCAATATCGACCTTAATGGAAGGCGAGACTTTCACATTTCGATCTGTAAATAATGATACGCCAATCCCGACTCGATTCGGCTCTTCTTTAAAAGGTTTTAACTTCACTTGCTGCGTGATATCCTTGCCGTTTCGTTCAAGGACAAAACGGACAGATGTACCTGCTTTTTGACGACTGATATACGACACCATTTTATCAGCTGAGTCATACGTCTTGCCATCAACGCTTTTAATCCGGTCACCCACTTCAATTTTGCCGTAAGCAGGCATGCCTTTCATGACGTAGCTCGCATATACCCCATTAAACGTATAATCTACTTTTTTACCTGCTTTTGTATACGCTGCAATCATGGCATTTTCTTGAGAGCTTTTCATTAGCTGAAGCTGTCTTTTCATATAATCTTCATCCGACTCTCCGTCCGCTTTAATATTTTCTTCTGGGACGATTTCGTCATATTTATTCATTTTCGCAAGCAAATACGTATACGGATTGGCTGGACCTACTTTAATTGTCATAAGAGAGAAGCTGCCCTTCTCACCGTATCCACCGTCCACTTGAATGTGAGGGGCAATCTCTGTTGCATCACCCGGCTTTGTCACGTAATACGGCAGTTTGACAAAAGTTAAGCCAAATAAGACAAGAACAACGACAAAAAAGCTGAGCCAGCGAATATTCAATTTTTTCATTCGATTAACACTCCCATTTATCAATGACATCTTTCAGTTTACCTGTTAATTGGTCTGCGGCGAGCTCCCCAGCTTCAATCATCTCCTGAACCTGTGTGAACGAACTAGAGCTAAATGTTTCAAGCCTCGGCCGAATCATGAGATCTGCATGAATGGTTTGATGACGGACCAATTCATTTTGAAGGATGTCCAAACTTTGCATAATCACATCCGATAATCTCGTCGCCTTTTCTGTTTTTTTCACCCTTGATACATCAGAGGCGATGATAAGGTCTGCACCCATTTCTTTTAACACAGACACAGGAATGCGGTCAACAACCGCTCCATCCACCAGCTGTCTGCCGCCCATTTCGTGAGGAACAAACACGCCTGGAATGCTGATGCTTGCTCTGACTGCTTGTGAGACAGACCCTTCTTTAAACACAACCTTCTCCCCTGTTTCGAGGTCACAGGCGACCACCGCAAGGGGCATTCTTAATTCTTCGAATGTTTTCCCATATGTAAACGTGTGAATCAGCTGCAAAATTCGATTTCCTTTTAAAAGACCGATTTTTGGCAGTGTATAGTCAGCATAATACTTTCTTCTGAAGACAAGTGCAAGTTTTTTCATTTTTTCTACGTCTTGTCCTGCCGCATAAAAGCTCCCAACAAGTGCGCCAATACTGCTTCCTGCGATCATATCTACCTGTATCCCTTGCTTCTCAAGACTAGACAAAACCCCGATATGCGCCATTCCCCTCGCACCCCCGGAGCCTAATGCAAGCCCGATGATCGGTCGCTTCATGAAAATCCACCCTCCTCTTTCTATGCATATATACGAATCTATAGGTCTAAACATGCCCCTACTGCTCGTATAGTAATAGAAGACAGGCTCGGCTAGTTTCTTATTCTACAATCACGAGCACGCCAATAGATCATAACGGCAAGGGGCGAAATCTCCATGAAAAAATGGAACACTCTGTTCATCGCTGCTTTTTTTATTTTTTTAACAGCCACTGTGATTACACACCCACAAGCCTCTTTGCAAGCGTCGAAAAATGGACTTGCAATGTGGTGGGAGGTTGTGTTTCCATCATTACTTCCTTTTTTTATTTTGTCCGAGCTATTAATAAGTTTTGGGATTGTCAGATTTGTCGGTGTATTATTAGAGCCATTTATGCGTCCCATCTTCCGGGTGCCGGGTGTAGGCGGATTTGTCCTAGCAATGGGAATGGCTTCAGGGTTTCCTTCCGGTGCGAAATTAACGACAAGATTGAGGCAGGAAAGGCAGCTGACGAGAATCGAAGCAGAGCGTCTCGTTTCCTTTACAAATTCATCGAATCCATTGTTTATTTTCGGTGCGGTGGCTGTTGGTTTTTTTCATCACCCAGCTTTAGGCATTGTATTGGCAAGCGCACATTATTTAGGGAACCTTGCTGTTGGTGTGACGATGCGGGGATATAAAGCGAGGCATGATGCGCATCTAAGAAGCGGCAAGAAATTTTTATTCCCGCCGTTTAAAGAGGCATTCAATGCTCTTCATACAGCAAGACTCGCAGAGAAAAGACCGCTCGGCCAAATTTTAAGTGATGCAGTCATGTCATCAGTCCAAACACTCTTTATGATTGGCGGCTTTATTATCTTATTTTCTGTGTTTAGCAAAATGCTGTCAGTTGTCCATGCGACAGACCTTTTATCCATAGGGCTCGGATATATGCTGCAAACGATGCACCTTCCGCCAGAATTAGACCTTGCCATGATTGCCGGTTTATTTGAAATCACATTAGGAAGCCAGATGACGGGGGCACAGGAAGTCACCCTTCTCGCTAAAACCATTGTCGTCAGCTTTATTTTAGGATTCAGCGGGTTTTCTGTTCAAGCCCAAGTCGCCGGCATTCTAGCGGCAACCGATATCCGCTTTAAACCGTTTTTCTTCGCCCGTTTGCTTCACGGGATTTATGCAGCTGTTTTTGCCTTTTTATTATTCAAGCCTCTTTATGTCTCTCGATCAGACATCGCTCTCCCAGCGGGTGCCTTTGATGCAGGCCAGCAGGTCGTCATGTTCAGCAGCGTGCTTTGGAATCAACTTGTGACAGCTGGTCCTTTGATCACACTTTGCAGCTTGATTGTGTATATCGCGCTCTACTATCGGAAATTAAAAAATGGATGAGTGCCAGGTGCACTCATCCATTAAATTTTTCCTTCAGCGCTGCTTCTACCTCTTTTGGTACAAGATCTTTGACTGCCCCATGATATTTCGCTACTTCTTTGACAATGCTGGAGCTTAAGAAGGAATATTGATTGTTGGTCATCATAAAAAACGTTTCAATTTCATCGTCTAACACTTTGTTCATTGAGGTGCCTTGCATTTCATACTCAAAGTCCGTCACAGCCCTTAGTCCGCGTAAAATGACTTTGGCTTCTTTTTGCTTCGCATAATCAACGAGAAGGCCGTGAAAGGATTCAACTTTGATATTTGGCAGCTCCTTCGTCGCTTGGCGAATAAGCTCACACCGTTCTTCAACAGTAAATAACGGTTTTTTAGATGAATTATTTAATACACATACATACACTTCATCAAAAATCTTTGCACCTCTTTTGATGATATCCAAATGCCCCAATGTGACTGGATCGAAGCTACCCGGACAAACGGCTATGTTCCCCATATTAATTTCCCCGCTTTCTATAGATCGTAATACCAGTCAATCCGTACAGTTCCTGTCTTGTGATGTGAAGTTGTCCTGCTTCTTCTGGCAGCTTCACATCTTTATCGTGCTCACACACGATCACGCCGTCATCTGTTAACAAGGCGTGCTCGTCAATCATTTCAAGAAGTGCTTTTAGCTGTTGATCTTTATAGGGCGGATCAAGGAAAATGGCTTGAAAGGATTCCGCTCGTTTCACAACAGCTGCGAGTGCACGCTTTGCTTCATTTCGAAACACTTCACTTTGATCCATTAGCGACAATTGATTCAGGTTGCCTTTAATCGTCTGAATCGCCTTCATATCTCGATCAACAAATATGCAATGATCGAATCCTCTAGAAAGCGCTTCAATTCCTAAACCACCGCTTCCTGCAAATAAATCAAGAGCCCATCCGCCATCGAAATACGGGCCGATCATATTAAATATCGATTCTTTTACTTTATCTGTCGTCGGTCTTGTTGATTGACCTGGTACCGCTTTAAGTGTGCGGCCTTTTCTCGTTCCAGAGATGACTCTCATTTTTCCACCACTTTTTCTGCTTGCTTCTATTGGTCATTGTTGATGACAAAAAATTCAACATTATCTTACCACATCACTCCTCAAGGAACAATGCGCGGATTTTCATTCATTTTCTATGTATAGATCAAGAAATCCGGGGTCATACTACTTATAACAGCATCTGATGTGGTGCTGTTGCCAACCGCGGAGAAGACTTACGTTTCCCCATAAGTTCTTCCTCCGGTTTCTCCTCTCCCTTTGCCTTCTCCTTAATGAATCATTAAGAATAGAAGGACCCCGCGGGTGATGCCGCGGGGATTTTTGTGTGTCTTTAAAAGCCCACCTTATAATCATACTCTTTTGCTTTGTCCAATTTGGACTCGTACTCTAATTTAATAAAAGGTTTATATGAAGGCTCAACACGTTTCACAAATGGTAACGAGCTGAGCTTAGCCATATGGCGCTCAAGATCATTCATATCACAATAGATCACCGCATATTTCATTTTCCTTGAAATATAGTGAACATTCCCGAATTTTCTTAGCGCTTTTGACTGCTTTAACGAATGCAGCCAGACGACCATCCCTTGACGTTTGGTTTCCATCTTTTCACCTGCCGCTTTTCAATTCTTTTCATTCATTATGTAAAAGACGAGACATTCAAGTCTCGTCAAGATACTTTACAGCCACAGCTGCCACCTGATCCACAGCCACCGCCGCATGATGATAGACCATCAAAATATGGGTTCCCTGTTGGAACTTTAATATATGCTGATACAGCTTGACCGATTTCAATACTAATCTCATCTAAGATGGATTGAATCGCTGTTTCTGCTTTTTTGAAATCAACCACTGTATCGTGAAGATCTAGCTTTCTTTTGACCTCACGCATTTCCTTTGAGATCGTTCTATAGTCCGGATGGTATTTGCCGAACCGCTGCACATCCTCATATTGCTCTTTTACTTTTGTAAAATGGGCAATAATTTGTTGGGCTTCTTCGTCTTGCTGGAGACGCTTAAAGCAGTTGCGGTAATGTTCAGCCTCCTCCGACTGAAGAATCATGGCAGCCAATTGATTTGCTTCCTCTTGGAGCTCCACAGATTCGATTGTCGCATACATAAATGTTGCACCTCCAATTCATAGTTTACCACGAAACCTATGGATCAGAAAATGCTTTTACGTGACAAATACATCCCATGTTTCTCTTTTCTGTTTATATTCTGGATGACGAGAATTCAGCACAACGGTCATTTTATGCTTTCCTTTTGAAAGGTGCTTGACCACAAATGCCGCAGTATACTCATTCCCTGCACGTTTCCCGTCTACATACACTGTGAAATATCCCGCCTTCTCGTTCTTTTTTAGACGCTCTGGCTGAAGATGAAAATCTTGAAGTGTACTTTCTATATAGACCGACGATCCCTGCACTTTGTATTTCAAAAAGCCTTGCTGCTTCATTTCGCTTTGGGCTTGCTGCATGACTGGTAATACTGGGTCTTGCTTGATCACTTGCTCTTCTCCATTTTGACTTTGACACCCGGTAACAAGAAAAAGCAATGCGCCTATTGACAGCATCCATTTCATCATCTGATTCTCCTTTCATCTACTTTTATAGGATGCTCAGGAAATAGACATCTTAATCAACTCAAAAAAGCCTCAACCGGCTCCATTTTGATTGCGCATTGCTTGGAACATTTGAATCATCATTTCAGCCATTTGGACGCTATTGCTCAACTGACTTACACGATGAGGAATGGTTTTTTCGTAAAAGTTCATTTTATCTAATTCAAAGGACGATAGATTTTCAGGATGTCGCGTCAGCTGTCTGTACCAGAGAGGACGCTGCCTTATGAATTTGATTCGATCCTCTTCGGCCATGACAAATTCCTGTACTTCTTTTCGCACCAGAAGCATCCCCTTTCACTTAATCTTTCCTGAAGGAGAATGGGTGCTGACTGCCTCCAGATGAACCTTTCTTTGAACCATTGGATGAAAATTGGCCGAGTAAGCTTTGTAAAGAGGAAATAGACTGGCTCATTTTGTTAATCTGTTCATTCATTTGATCAGCGTCCATTTTTTTCACAGCAGAAACCATTTTAGACATAAAATCTGCTTTTCCTGCTTCACTTGGCTTAGAGACTTTTTCTTCTTTAGCGTCTTCAGATTTCGATTGCCGGTAAGGTGACCACATCTCATCTTCCTCACCAAACATGACCCAATTCTCATAGACACTTTGCCAGCTTTTTTCTTGCGTTTGCACTTCTTGAATTAACTTCGGATGGCGTCTGACGAATTGTTTAAATTCATCAATGGATGTTTGTTTTTGCTTGTTTGTCATATCCTCACCCCCCATACAAATGCCTACTATACTATATACACCACCATCTATTTTGGTGAGCCTCTTTTTAAACATCAAAAAAACAGCTGCGACTTATGCAGCTGCTTTCGTTTAAGATGATTTCTTGATGAAATTCTGGGTGTAATATTTTTCTTTCACCCCTACGCCAAGATGCGTGTAATCTTTATTTAATAACGCCTTCCTGTGACCTTCACTATTGAGCCAGCCCTCTACCGCTGCAGGTCCATCGACATAGTTATAGGCAATGTTTTCACCTGCGAGCTGAAAGCCCACCTCGCCTCTTTCTAACCGGTCTTTCAGCGTACCGTATTTTTTAGATTCATGGGAGAAATAATGATTCTCTTTCATGTCCTCACTATGCATGAAGGCCACTTCAGAGGTTTCATCATCCCACTTTAAGATCGGCAGGTTGTACTTATGGCGGATAATATTGGTCATATCAAAAATTTGTTTTTGACTGGATGTTTCGATATCTTTCCACTTTTCGCCCGATATCGGCTCAGGTTCTACCAATTGACCTCGGTAGACGACCTCATACGGCTTTTGTTTCACAAATGTATCTGCGTTGAAGGCCCTGATACTTGAAAGGGTGCTTTCAAACTTATCCATGTAAAGCTGAACATACACATCATCTCCCACTTTCACAGTGGGTCTTGTATTCATATCATCTTCTGAGAATTCAAAGCGATATGAATTTTGTTCATCCTCTACATGAATGTAAGGTGCAATTTGTGTTTTCTTAAATACTTCACTCGTGGCTTGACCGATTTTAAATGGTTCTACATTCAGTCCGTCTCCTGTTGCAAACAAGGTCACCACTTTACTATCCTTTACCCCTACTTGAATATAGTGCTTCTTCGATTGGTTGTAAATCCACCAGTCATAATCATATGCGGAAGGATCAATGCGATCTGGTTCTCCCAGCTGTTTAAGCACCTCGTTTGAAGATTTCCCCATAAAGGACATGAGCCCCTTCTTTGGGATATTGATCGGCTTATCGCTAGATGTTTCTTCATTAGACACCTTCGGTTCATTGCTGTTTTCTTTTTCTGGTGAAGATCCATATTGAATAAACAGAACGTACGTTCCAGATATAATCAGGAGGATGAGGAGTGTTTTGAGCACAGTTTTCAAATAAACACCTCCGTTAAATTGGCAAGGTACAAAAAGTACCTTCTACTGTCATTTAAACAAAACTTGCTCCATTTATCAACGACAATACAGCCTATTTAACACGAATTTAAAATATGCCCCTCTTAATGAAGAAATCCTTGTCCATGATCTTGATCCTGTTGAGAGATTTCTGTCAGTGCATCTCCCGCGCGATCATTTGATAAATCTTCGACTGATAAATCTCCAAGAGCGACAATCCCTGTTAATGAGCCGTTTTTCACAACGGGAATGCGGCGGAGCTGATGCTCTGACATGAGACGGACAATTTCTTCAAGCGTTGCATCTTCTTCAGCTGTTAGTACTTCCTTTGTCATCAGCGAGCCCACTTCCTGTGAATTTGGCTTTTTTTCTGCAATGCCTCTAAGCACAAGGTCACGGTCTGTCACTATTCCAACGAGCTGATCTCTGTCAACTACTGGAATGGCACCGATGTCAGCATCTCTCATTTTGACTGCTGCTTCATACGTATTGTCATCCTGCTGACATGTCACTACTTTTTTTGTCATAATATCTTTGATTTTTTTCGTTTTCACGTTGATTCCTCCATCCGTTATTTTCTTTATTACTGTAACCAGCTTATAAAAGAACATACCTTTCACAGTTGAAAGTTTAACGCTTTCATACTATGATTGTCAGTAAAGGGAAATTTTATAAGGAGGGGTTTTGGGTGAAGTTTGAAGGTACGGGGATTGAAGAGGTATCAGCTGACTTAAATAAATTAGATTTCATTATGGAAAGTGAAGGATTTGTACGAGCCGATCAATGGGATTATGAGCGTGTGACGTACGACAGAAAGTACAGCATGGTAGAGGGAACCTTTTATTTACGAATTTCCGGCTACGCCACTGAAGGAGATGTCGGTTCCAAAAAGGCACACATCCAGCTTCTAACACCATTACTTGGAAAACATTATTATCCACATGGCGTTGAATATGGCGAAGGCGAAGAATTCCCTAAGTCTCTCATCCAATCAAGCAAAAAAACACTTGCACAACTGAAGGAAAAACTAGAAGCCATGACGGCTGAAGCATAAAACAAGGCTAAAATGATCTTTTAGCCCTTTTTCTAAGATGAAAGCACAGCCAGTCGGCTGTGCTTTTTTATTCATATTTCGGAATAAGCGCATCTGGTACGGCATCTTTTGCTCTTTCTTTTCTTGCCCAGTCAAAGAAGACAACAGCAAGAATAGAGCCGTACACAATCTCCTGAATAATTTTCATCAAAATGGCACCTAGCTGCTGATCCTCTAGCAGCGGCAAGGTGTGGAACATATCAGGACCAGTGAGAGCAAGGCCTGCAAGCATATCACTTGGCACACATAAATGCAGTGCTTGTATCCATGCACCTGCATCAGAATAGGTTGCATAGATCGGTGCCTCACTAAACATGATGAGTGCACAGGCCGGAGTCATCAATATCCCGTCTGCCATGATATATCCAAGCTTCAAAATGCCTGTAATCTGCGGCAGACTTTGGACTTTATGGACAAGCGGCCACCACATGAAAAAGGCAGCGATAAAAATAACAACCGTCATCAATGCATGGTAAAACGGATCTGTTTTCACAAAATCAAACACAAGTGGAATGTGATACAGCGAAAACAAGCCGTTAAACCCAAGCAGTGCAATTAAAGGCTTGGAAAACAAACGGAAAACGGCTTGAATACCTGGTGTTTGAATGATCCGCTCCCAGATGGCTGCAGGCAATCCTGTCATAAGGAGAGGCGGGATGACTAAATAGAGCACTGCCATTTGCGCCATATGTGCACTAAACATAATATGCCCCATTAAATCAATTGGGCTCCCTTTCACGGCATATAATAGAACAAGCCCCGTCAGAAATAACGTTTTCTCTTTCACCGTCGCACGGTGCTTCCCCTTTGTCACAAGAAGCAGATAAAGAGCAGCTGCTATCACAATACAAGTCAAATAATAAGGGCTCCATAATGCCCGAAATCCGAATATTTCTAAGTTCTCCATTGCTGCGCCTCCTTCAAGGGCAAAGCGGGTTTACCACCATATAATGGTCAAAAAGGCTAATACGGTAATAAACGCAACAAACACACCTGAGTATAGAAACAAGGCGGGTGTTTCATGCCCTTTTTGGTTCATGTGCATAAAATAATAAAGCTGAAAAGCCACCTGAATGCCTGCAAGCAGTAAAATAAACGGTACAGCGAACCAATTTCCAACGTCTTCTGAGGCGATCGTTAAAAACGCAACAAATGTTAATCCAATCATCAAGCCGAAAGAAATGAGCTGATGCTTCATTTCTTCGGCATTTTTCTTTTTACGATATACAAGGTCGACTTTGGACTGATTTGTGTTTTTATTTCCCATTCTTATCCCACCATTCCCATTAAATATACAACGGTAAAGATGAAGACCCACACAACATCAATGAAGTGCCAATAGAGACTTGCCACATAATATTTCGGTGCATTGTATAAATCGAGTCCGCGTCTCATATTTCGAATCATGAGAGCGGTAATCCAGCAAAGTCCGAAGGCGACGTGAGCTCCGTGAGTTCCTACAAGTGTATAGAAGGAAGAACCAAGAGCTGAGCTGGTAATCGTAAATTCATACGCATGCACATAGTGATAAAACTCATAAATCTCAACCCCTAAAAATCCAGCACCTAAAAGGACCGTGATACCAAGCCAAAGCTGCATCTTTTTAAAGGCAAAGTTTTTCATATGATACATGGCATACACACTCGTTAAACTGCTCGTTAATAGAAGCATTGTGGCAATAAAGACAAGTGTGAGGTCAAACATATCAGTTGTTTTTGCTCCGCCTGCATTTGAGTTTTTCAGCGCCAAATACGTGGCGAAAAGCGATGCAAACAGAACGGTTTCTCCTCCAAGAAACAGCCAGAACCCGACAAACTTATTCTTCCCTTCTAACGTGGCTTTCTCAGGAGAAGCCGGAAAGGTTTCCGCCGTCATTTTTTGTGGTTCCATTATGCTTTCACCCCTTTATCATCGTCGTCGATCAAATCTTCTTTGTGAATATGGTATCCATGATCATCTTTCAGAGACCTAACGAGCATGGTCGCAAACGTAATACCAAGACCAATGAAGATCACTGGAAGCCCCCAGTCGTGCTCTTGACGATACATGAAACCAAACGCTGACACAAATAGACCGAATGAGATAATGACAGGCAAAATGGAATTATTCGGCATGTGAATATCATCGAGCGGTTCAGATGCTGTCATTCCTTTTTTACCATCCATTTTTTCAATCCATAATGGATCTAGTCCTCTCACAAGCGGAAGCTGTTTAAAGTTGTATTCTGGCGGAGGCGAAGACACTGCCCATTCAAGTGTTCTTCCATCTCCCCAAGGATCGCTCGATACACGCTCCCCTTTTGCTGTTGTCCAGATGATATTAATCAGCATGATCACAACAGCTACAAACATAAACAGTGCCCCAATCGTACTGATCAAGTTCCCAAGCTCGAGACCCTGACCTGGCAGGAACGTAAAGACCCGGCGCGGCATGCCCCATAGACCGAGAAAATGCTGGATAAAGAAAGTTAAGTGGAAACCGATGAAAAACAGCACAAAGCCAATTTTTCCAAGTTTCTCATTCAGTATCTTTCCAAACATCTTCGGCCACCAGTAATGCACACCTGCTAGAATACCGAATACAACCCCGCCGATAATGACGTAATGGAAATGCGCCACAACAAAATACGTATCATGGAACTGATAATCTGCTGCAGCTGCCGCAAGCATGACCCCGGTTACCCCGCCAAGTAAGAACGACGGAATAAAGGCAACAGAATAAAGCATCGGCGTTGTAAACTTCACATTACCGCCCCATATCGTGAGCAGCCAGTTGAACACTTTAATTCCTGTTGGCACCGCAATTGCCATGGTCGCTACGGCAAAGATCGCATTGGCGATAGGTCCAAGCCCTGTTGTGAACATGTGATGCGCCCACACCATGAATCCAAGGAAACCAATCAATACAGTAGCGAACACCATGGACGAGTAGCCAAACAGTCTTTTTCTTGCAAACACAGGAATGATCTCAGAGAAGATTCCAAATGCCGGCAGGATCAAGATATATACTTCCGGGTGTCCGAAAATCCAGAACAAATGCTCCCAGATGATTGTATTTCCTCCAAGCTCTGGATTGAAAAAGCTCGTGTCAAACATTCTATCAAGCATCAGCATCGCAAGCCCTGCTGTCAGCGGCGGGAATGCGAATAAAATAAGTGCGGAGGCGACAAATGTCGTCCAAGTAAAGAGCGGCATTCTCATATACGTCATACCAGGCGCTCTCATATTTATAATCGTTGCAAGAAAGTTAATCCCGGCAATCAGCGTACCAATACCCGCAATCTGCAAACCCAAAATATAGAAATCCATTCCATGCCCTTCAGAATTCAACGTGAGCGAAGCGTATGCAGTCCAGCCTGCATCAGGTGCTCCGCCCATAAACCATCCAAGGTTTAAGAAAATTCCTCCGAAAAAGAATAACCAAAAACCAAGTGAATTCACAAACGGAAATGCTACGTCACGTGCACCAATTTGAATTGGTACAACCGCATTCATTAATGCAAATAAAAGCGGCATAGCTGCAAGGAAAATCATTGTCGTTCCATGCATCGTCATGATTTCATTGTAAACCCCTGCACTGACAAAATCACTTTCAGGGATGGCTAGCTGAATACGGATAAACATCGCTTCGATTCCGCCAACCAAAAAGAAAAATCCCCCTGCCACTAAATATAATATGGCAATTTTTTTGTGGTCAACCGTTGTCAAGTAATCCCATAAGACAGCGCCAAACCCCCGCTTTTTAGCTATTGTACTCACCATGAAATCCCCCTCTTATCTCCCATTTGCCCCTTTTCATATAGATGTCTTTCTTCACGATCCTTTAAACAGACTATGTCTGACAGATGACGACTTCTCGGTTGTAGAGACATATTCGGGAGCTCTTAACAAAAACTTCACATCGATCACATACCCTCTTGCATATCTGCTTCTAGTTGTTACTCGACTTTAAGACCTTTTAAATACTCGTAAAGTGCATCTGCTTCTGAGTCATTTAATTTAGGGTACGTTCCTGTCATCTTATTACCTGGTTTAAAGCTTTCTGGATCTTTCAGCCACGCTTTCACATTTTCTTTGTTCATGTCTTTGATTCCAGCTACTTTCGTCCGTTCTCCGAAGGTCGCAAGGTTTGGTGCTGTCCTTGCTGCTTCCGGCCGTTCGTCACCAGGCTCTACTGCGTGACAGCTTAAACAGTTTTTCTCTTTAAATAGCTTTTCACCCTCTAAAGCGAGATCTTTTGTGGATTCAGGCTTCTTGTAATCAGCCATTTTTTTCGTCCATCCTAAGAACTCATCTTGAGAAAGCGTTTTAACTTTAAAGTCCATTAAAGCATGTGACGGTCCGCAAAGCTCCGCACATTTCCCGTAGAAATATTCCCCTGCATCTTTCGTTCGTTTCGAGTCAAAGATTAAATAAAATTTGTTCTCATTATCTGTGTTTGTATCAATTTTACCGCCAGCCGATGGAACCCAGAATGAGTGTTTGACATCGGATGCTTTTAGCTTAAAGTACACCTTTTGATCTGTTGGTACGATCAATTCCTGACTTGTGACAATCCCATAATCAGGGTATTCAAATTCCCACCAATATAAGCTGGCCCTTACATTCACAACAAGTGTTTTTTCAGGATCTCGTTTTTTCTTATCCATAGCGCTTGTATCCCCTAGTTCAAGCGTGTATGCCACAACAGGTACAACGAGAATAATAAGTAGAAGAATCGGAATCGCTGTCCATGTGATTTCCAAGTTGCGGTTCCCTTCCACCTGCTTTGGAATCGTATCTTCTCCCACTTTAGAACGTTTGAATTTAATGATGACGTAAAAGAAAATGATCGATACAACAATGACGACAAGAACCATAATAAGTGTACTCAGTACCGTTAGGAAAAACTGTTTATCTGCTACTTCCCCAACTGGCTTGAGTGTTGATAAGTATGGTTCACCACAGCCCGCCAAAACGAGCGTCAGTAAGAGAAACAGTGAATAAACACGCCATTTTCTTATCATAATTTGTCCCAACCCCTTTTGCTTGATCTCCTTTGCCTTTCGCTTTTTACCTCTTATTTATAAAATCACTTCTCACCCATCTATAACCCCCGCCTCTTATAAAAGCACTTACATTTCCTCTTTTCATAAAAAAATGATGTTTTTACTCAAAATACCATCTATGTATAAACAGAAAGCCGCCTAAATAGAACTGAATATCAGGCGGCTTTCATAGTTGTTAGAAAATGTTGTGTTATAAGATATAGCCATTGTTTTGATGTGATCAAAGTGTATTTCACTCTAGAATAGTGTAATAATAATCATCGCTACGAAAAAGATGGTTAAGTAGTTTAATGAATAAACGAACATGAGCGTTGACCACTTCATGACGTCTTTCATTTTAAAGCCCATAAGGCCAATAACAAGCCATCCAATATTAAGCAGTGTACCAAGTGCAACAATCGGCCATCCTAATCCACCTAAGAAAAATGGAAGTGGAAGAAGACATGCTGTCCAAATGATGATTTGGCGTTTTGTGACTTCAAATCCGTAAACAACTGGCAGCATTGGAATGCCAGCCTTACGGTAATCTTCTGTTTTCTTAATCGCAAGTGATAGGAAGTGCGGGATTTGCCAAATGAACATAATCATAAACAAAACCCAAGCCGTTGTGTCGATTGTACCTGTGACAGCTGTCCAGCCAATTAATGGCGGAACCGCGCCAGATACACTTCCGATAACTGTATTGATGGTGTAATGGCGTTTAGACCACATGGTGTAAAGAACCGCATAAGTAAAGACTCCAATAAATCCAATCACTGCTGATGTAATGGTTGTCATCAGAAGCATAATGAGTCCTAATACAACAAGCAGAATGCCAAATGCATACGCTTGCCCCGGCTGAATTTTACCTGTAACCGTCGGTCTTGTTTTTGTTCTTTCCATTAATATATCAATATCACGGTCAAACGCATTATTAATCGCGCATGAACCGGCAATAATAAGAGAAGAACCAATCATTGTTAACAGCACAATATCAAGATTTCCAAGAAAACTCATACCTGTAAAATAAAAAGCAAGCCACATTCCAGTAAATGTCGTAATGAAATTGGAATTGACGATGCCCATTTTAATCAGAGCAAGAAAATCTTTCCATGCTGTTGTTTCTTCTATTTGTCCATGAATAGCTGCTTCCGCGGCTGTTTTGGAATTTGCCAATGTGTATAACCTCCCTTGCCCAAACCTTCAAACGAACGAATGACACGTAAAATCATTACAACTCTATCATACAAGATAAACAGCTGTAAAAAAACATCCTATTAAATAATAAACGACAAACTTGAAGTTATTTGTGAACTTTTCGTGAATTTATTAGGATATATGTGTGTTTCAGAAGGCGGTGCAAAATGAAATATTCTCTCCTCTATTTCTATCAGACTGTCAAAGAAAGATCAAGCACTCTAAATCTGTAAACTTTGTGAACTAACATATCATTTTTTTGTGAACTTTGGTCATTATGAATTGCAACAGAACACGCATTTGGCTTAAACTTGAGAGCATGTGAGGTTTTCATTTACATCAGAAGTTTTTTAGAGAAGGTGAAATAATTTGATGAAATTTGCTTTAAGGCTATTGAGCGTGATCACAACATTTGTGATGCTGATCGTACTGATTGGCGGTGCGCTTGTTACGAAAACCGGTTCGGGTCTTGGCTGCGGTAGACAGTGGCCCCTTTGCCACGGTCGTTTCTTTCCTGAAATGAATCCCGCTTCCATCATCGAATGGAGTCACCGCATGTCAACAGGGGTTTCCACCATTCTTGTTCTGGCACTAGCGGTCTTATGCTGGAAAAAAATTAGTCCAGTATTCCGTGAAACCAAATTTTTGGTCATCATGTCCATTATATTCTTAGTGCTTCAAGCGCTTTTAGGAGCTCTTGCCGTCGTATTTGGTTCTAACGCACTTGTGATGGCACTGCATTTCGGTATTTCACTCATTTCATTTGCTTCAGTATTACTGCTTGCCCTTCTTGTCTTTGAAGCAACCAGATCTGAAACAAAACTTGTGAAGCCGCTTCATATCGGCAAAAAGATGCAGTTCCATATTTATGGGTTGATCACATATACGTATATCGTTGTCTATACGGGTGCTTATGTGAGACATACAAAGTCAAGCCTTGCTTGCTCTGTCTTCCCGTTTTGTTCAAAAGACGGTGCGCTTCCAACTTATTTTAATCAGTGGGTTCAAATGTCTCACCGAGCAGCAGCACTTCTTTTATTCGTCTGGATATTTGTCGCTATGTTCCATGCCATGAAACATTATAAAGAACAGAAGCAGCTGTATTATGGATGGATCATCTCAGCCATTCTGATTACACTTCAAGCCATTTCAGGTGTGATGTCTGTTTATTCTCAGCTTGCACTTGGTTACGCGTTGGCTCACTCATTCTTTATTTCTTGTTTGTTTGGGGTACTATGCTACTTCTGCTTACTTATTGCCCGGTTTAAATATGAAAGCAAAGAGCCATTTAAATAAGATTTACATCCCCCTATCATGCCGAAAGGGGGATTTTTTTATTGTTGTTTTGCTTCTTCGAATAGCGAGATGGCTTTTTTGCGTCTTTCCCCGTGATCAACTGTTGGCAGCGGGTATGTATCCCCTAGTACACAGCTCGATTTCAGTTGTTCATCGATCGGCATTTTACTTGGTTCATGAATCCATTTTTCATCGACATGCTTAAGCTCTGGTACATATCTTCTAATATATTCCCCGCTCGGATCAAATCGCTTTGACTGAGTCGTTGGGTTAAAAATACGGAAGTATGGAACGGCATCTGTCCCAACAGAAGCTGCCCACTGAAATCCTCCGATATTCGAAGCCTCATCATAATCCACAAGCTTTTTTGCAAAATACGCTTCTCCCTTTCTCCAATCAATCAAATAGTCCTTTGTTAAAAATGAGGCGGTGACCATTCTTAAACGGTTATGCATCCAGCCTTCCTCATTTAACTGCCGCATCCCTGCATCGACGAGGGGAAAGCCTGTTTCACCTTTACACCATGCGTTAAACAGCGTCTCATCTTCATTCCATTTCATCCCTTGAAACGCCGAATTAATTTCTTTTTCTTTCATCTCTGGATAATGTGCATAAATCATATGGTAAAAATCTCGCCATGCTAGCTCTTTGATAAAGGTTTCTCTGCCCTCGTCTTCAAACAGCGCTTCCTCCTGAACCGCATGGAAGATCCTTCGGATTGAGATTGTCCCTGTTTTTAAGAAACGTGACAGCTTGCTCGTTCCAAAAACAGATGGAATATCTCGTTTTTCATGGTAACGTGTTAATCTTTTTTGGATAAAGTCATGCAGCGTGTTCATCGCTTTGTGTGAGCCGATTTGATCAAATTTCCTTGAGCATTTCTTGATCATGCTGCGTAGTTTGTCATTCCCTTCATGCGAAAGTGACTCATCACAAATCGTATGAGCGCTGCTGAGAAATGATTTGTCAACTTTTATCACAGGCTGCTTCTCTTGCTTTCGCCATGATTGATAGTATGGAGTAAACACTTGATAATGAGTGCCATCCGCTTTTAAAATATCTTGCGCCCCGTGAAGGTGTGTATCTTGCCATTTTGACACATGAATGCCCTTCTTTTCTAAAAAATCGGTTACGTGATGGTCACGCCTTTGTCCGATTCCCACTTGATCTTCATTAAAAAAAACAGCTTTGATGTCATACAGATCGATAACTTGCTGAAAGGCACGCAAGACATCTCCATAGAGAAGGTGAACATACATTTGAGATTCTCTTGCTTCCTTGACGAAATGCACCACGTTTTGGAAAAAATGTTCGTTGTTTAAATCGAGGTCCATTTCAGTAAAGAATGGATCTAGATGATAAAGAGCAAATAATTTGTACTCGTGTTTTTTTGCATATGTGATCGCTTTTGATAAGGCGATATGATCATCTAATCGCATATCCCGGCGAAACCATATCACAACAGTTTTGTCCAACCTTCTTCACCTCACTCTATAGTGTAATCACTCTCACTTGCTGCTGCACATTTTAATGCGCTCAAAAAAAAGACACATCACGGTGGATGTGTCTCACTTCTTATTCAGGCTTTAATACAATGAGCAGATCACCGGTTTGAATCGGTTCTCCATTTGTCACATGTATTTCATCTACGACCGCAGAAAATGGGGCTTGTACAGTCGTTTCCATTTTCATGGCTTCGTTGATCATCAAATGCTCGCCTTGTGAAATTTTTTGTCCTTTTTCCACGAGTACTTTAATGACAGTGCCTGGCATCGACGCGGCGATGTGATTTGGATTCGAGCGGTCCGCCTTCATTTTTTCTTGAACGGAGGATTTGATGCTTTCATCCTTAATCACCACTTCACGTGGCTGGCCATTTAACTCAAAGTAAAGAACTCTTGTGGCATCTGGATTCGGTTCGCCAATTGATACGAGTTTGACAATAAGGGTTTTTCCTTTTTCGATTTCTACCTCAATCTCTTCTCCAAGTCTCATCCCGTAGAAGAACGTTGGTGTATCAAGAACAGAGATGTCACCATAGCTTTCTGCTGTTTGGACAAATTCAGAAAAGACTTTTGGATATAGGGCATACGCAATTGCGTCTTGCTCTGTTAACGTCAGGTCATGAGATTCTTTGAACTGCTTCTTAATGTCTTCAAAGTCCACTGGCTTCAGCTTCTCACCAGGTCTGACAGTAAGAGGCTCTTCCCCTTTTAAAATCAGCTTTTGCAGTTTTTCTGGGAATCCGCCATGCGGCTGGCCTAAATAGCCTTTAAATAATTCCACAACAGAATCCGGGAAGTCTAATGTTGCTCCTTTTTCATAGACATCTTCTTCTGTTAGATCATTTTGCACCATATAAAGTGCCATATCTCCAACTACTTTAGAGGATGGTGTTACCTTTACAATATCACCAAACATGTCATTCACACGTCTGTACATTTCCTTTACTTCATTCCAGCGTTCGCCAAGACCGACACCTTTCGCCTGCTGCTGCAAGTTACTATATTGACCGCCAGGCATTTCATGCTCATAAATTTCTGTATGAGGCGAATTCATGCCGCTTTCGAATTCATGATAGTATTTTCTGACGGAATCCCAGTATTGAGAAAGGCGTTCGACAGATTGGACGTTCATGTCTGGCTTTCTTTCATGTCCATCTAAAGCATAATAAAGTGAGCTTGCACTTGGCTGCGATGTGAGTCCTGCCATAGAGCTGACGGCAACATCCAC
Source organism: Bacillus sp. G1(2015b) (assembly GCF_001482475.1). NCBI lineage: Bacteria > Bacillati > Bacillota > Bacilli > Caryophanales > Bacillaceae > Bacillus > Bacillus sp. G1(2015b). The sequence goes on from NZ_LKIC01000004.1 coordinate 311,729, forward strand.
AATATCAACACCTGCATCAATCGCTCTTGCATAGGTGAACAGTCCATTTCCACTCGTGTCATGCGTATGAAGATGGATAGGGATTGTAAGCTCATCTTTTAAAGCAGAGACTAGCTCATAGGCTGCCTGCGGTTTTAATAACCCCGCCATATCTTTAATACCTAAAATATGTGCGCCGGCAGATTCAAGCTCCTTCGCAAGAGATACATAGTACCTAAGATCATATTTTGGACGAGACGGATCAAGGATGTCCCCCGTATAACAAATGGCCGCCTCTGCCACTTTGCCTGATTCCCGAACAGAATCAATGGCAAGCGTCATGCCTTTGACCCAGTTCAAGCTATCGAAAATACGGAACACGTCAATGCCTGCCTCGGCAGATTCTTTTACAAATGCTTTGATCACATTATCCGGATAGTTTGTATATCCGACAGCGTTTGATGATCTTAATAGCATTTGGAACAGTGTGTTTGGCACTTCTTGACGAAGCTCTTTCAATCGTTCCCACGGATCTTCTTTTAAGAAACGGTACGCGACATCAAATGTAGCACCGCCCCACATTTCCATACTAAACAGCTCTGGCCATAAACCTGCTGTTGGCTGGGCAACTTTCTTTAAATCATGAGTTCTAAAGCGTGTCGCAAGCAGAGACTGATGCGCATCTCTAAAGGTTGTATCAGTTAAAAGGACGTTATTTTGTTCTTTCACCCAGTTGGCAAGTCCTTCAGGTCCATGCGTATCTAACAATTGTTTTGTCCCAGACGGGATCTCTTGATTGAGAGGAAGCTTCGGTACGTCTGGCTTGTCAAAATGAGGCTTCTTTTTCTCCGCAATACCAGGGAACCCATTAATGGTAACGTTACCAATATAAGTTAACATCTTCGTTCCGCGGTCTTTTTGCTTAGGGAAATTAAATAGCTCTGGCGTTGAGTCGATAAACGATGTATCGTATTCTCCTTTTAAGAATTTCTCATGCTTAGCTACGTTTTCAAGAAATGGGATGTTTGTTTTAATCCCGCGAATCCTGAATTCTTGTAAATTTCGGACCATTTTAGCAGCCGCTTGATCAAATGTGAGCGCCCATGTGGACAGCTTGACCAATAGTGAATCGTAATAAGGTGTAATGACCGCACCTTGGAAACTGTTCCCTGTATCAAGACGTACACCAAATCCCCCACCTGAACGGTAGGCCATAATTTTTCCTGTGTCTGGCATAAAGTCATTGAGAGGATCTTCTGTTGTGACCCTTGATTGAATGGCAAAGCCGTGTGTAAAGATATCTTCCTGCTTTGGAATACCAACTTCTTTGCTGTGAAGGTTATGCCCCTTTGCAACAAGAATTTGGGTTTGGACGATATCGACACCTGTGATCATTTCTGTGATCGTGTGTTCTACCTGCACCCTTGGATTAACTTCAATAAAGTAAAACTCTCCATTTGCAACAAGGAATTCTACAGTCCCAGCATTAATGTACGATACATTCTGGGCCAGCTTGACAGCTGCTTCGCAAATATCTTCACGCAATTGATCTGTTAGAGACACACTTGGCGCCACTTCAATGACCTTTTGATGCCGCCTTTGAACAGAGCAGTCACGCTCATATAAATGAATGATATTGCCGTGATTGTCACCAATCACCTGCACTTCAATATGTTTTGGATTCTCAATCAGCTTTTCAACGTATACTTCATCATTTCCAAAAGCAGCTTTTGCCTCTGACTTCGCACGGTCATAGGCTTCCTTCAGCTCTTCTTTTGATCTGACAATCCGCATACCCCGGCCGCCGCCGCCTAGTGAAGCTTTAATAATAAACGGGTAACCGTATTCTTCACCGAATTTTTCGACTTCTTCGACCGAATCAACTGGTCCGTCACTTCCTGGAATGACTGGAATACCAGCTTTTTTCGCTTCTTCTCTCGCCTTTACTTTATCTCCAAACATATCTAAATGCTGAGAAGTTGGACCGATAAATTGAATGCCTTCCTCTTCGCATCGTCTTGCAAAATGAATGTTTTCGGATAAAAATCCGTAGCCTGGATGAATCGCATCCACGTCATTTCGTTTTGCAATTTCGATGATCCCCTCGATATCAAGGTAGGCATCAATCGGTTTCTTTCCTTCTCCAACTAGATATGCTTCATCTGCTTTATAGCGATGATAAGAGCCAGAGTCTTCTTTGGAATAAATGGCCACTGTACGTAAGTTGAGCTCCGTACAGGCCCTGAAGACTCTGATAGCGATTTCCCCTCTGTTTGCAACTAGAACCTTTTGAATTGTTCTCTGTGACATTCTCACTCCTCCATATCCCTTAAAATTTTATATGTACTCTATAATAAAGGAAGAAATGAAAACTGTACACTTTTGTTTTCTAAAGATTCAAAGTTTTCTGCAATCCATTTTTTTCAACCGATGGTTTGCTCATTGATTTTTTCTTTTTGTAACGCTCTTTATATTCAGTAAACATGCTGATATTCAGCAGCATGCCCATACAGATGCTAAGTAAAATGATGGACGATCCCCCGTAGCTGATAAACGGAAGTGTCACCCCAGTGATTGGAATAAGACCTGAAACACCGCCTAAATTGATACAAGTTTGGATCGCAATCATGGAGGAAATTCCTATTGCAAGCAAACTTCCAAACGGATCTTCACACTTTCTCGCAATATAAAAACCTTTCACGACGATGAAACCAAGAAGAGCGATAACGAAAAACACGCCGAAAAAACCAAGCTCTTCTGAGATAATTGCCATGATAAAGTCTGTGTGCGGTTCTGGCAGATATCCGTACTTTTGAACGCTTTCTCCTAGACCGAGTCCAAAAAAGCCGCCTGATCCAATGGCATAATATGAATTAATCAATTGATGCCCAGTAGCCCCTGCATCTTTAAATGGATCTTGGAAACTCTCAAAACGTCCGAGACGATTTTGCGTGAAAATTTTATCCCAAAAAAGAATAATAAATGGGGTCACGACGACCATTACTGCACTAAATAGCGCGAGCAGCTTCGCTAGCGTTTTGCCGCTAAAACCTGAGCATAAAATCATCGCAAGGGCAATCATGCCAATGATAAAGGCTGTCCCATAGTCTGGCTGCAAAATGATAAATCCGCACAGGATAGAGACAATCACGATCGGAGGCGTAACACCTCTTAAAATATGATCAATATAATGCTGCTTTTTGGCATACACCGCAGCAAGATAGATGATGACGACAATCTTCACAAATTCAGCTGGCTGAAGACTAAAAGGTCCTAATTTGATCCAGCTTCTTGCGTTCCCTGCAATATGACCGCCAAAATACACATAGATGAGGGAAAAAACTGAAAGCAGCAGCATACCAATCTGGAATTTCTTATTTGAAAACAGCTGATATGGAACTAATGCTGTAAAGATCAAGATGGCTGCTCCAACAATCATAAATAAGAGCTGTTTCTTAAAAAAGTTATCTGGCGCGGCATCGTATCTGATAACAGATGTAATCATACTTGAGCTATACACCATAACCAAACCGAATGCGCTGATTAAGATAATGGCGAACAATAATGAGTAGTCATACGATTTTAGCATTCTCTTTAACATATAATCCTCTTCCTAACGTCTGTTTCTACTGCTTGATATCTTCTTAGCTGTTCTTATTCTACTACATTTTCTCCGTTTGATCCCGTTTTACCTCTTTTATATTGTTCGTCATTCATGAAAGAATCAAGTCCGTTTGCCGTTAATCCATCAAAAGAAAATAGAGGACAAAAAAACTCAAACTTAGTTGTGGAAGTTTGAGTTTTCAATCGTTATTTTTTTGTGAACGCATCATGAAGTGCGGAAAGCTCTCTCTCAAGTTTATCGAGTAGTTTCTTACCTTCATGTTGATCAACTAATCCAAGCCGGACAGCGAAATCAATTTCTCTCGATAATCCGAACATTTGAGTATCTAAAACCTCTTCATAAAGAGGACATTGCGGCATCGTTAAGTTGTCCATTTGCACTTGGATCAATTTTAAAATTTTATCTGCATCCAATTTTAATAAAGCCAGTGCTTTTTGCCGATGATCGACTAAAATTTCTGACGCCAAAAGTATCCCTCCGTTCCCCAGGCGAGTACCTAATTCTTCTATTTATCATAAAGCGAAACGCCCAAAATTGCAAGCAGATTTGTACAGTTCGCTTTGTAAAAATAAAAAGAAGACATTCATCATTAAAAGATACTCATCTCATATTTTTCACTCATGAGCTCAAGCAGCTTAATCCCAGCAATACTATTCCCTTTTTCATCCAGTGCAGGACCAAAAATTCCGATCCCAAAATCATATGGAGCCGCTCCCATAATCCCGCCTGAAACACCGCTTTTAGCGGGTATGCCGATATTAATGGCAAACTCCCCGCTTGCATTGTACATGCCGCACGTCACCATAAAGGTTTTACAAATTCTAGCGACATCTTTTGAAAGAATTTGCTGCCCCGTCTCTGGATGTCTGCCATCTAATGAAAAAACACAAGCAATTTTCGCCAAATCTAAGCTGTTCATCATGATGGCACATTGTTTCGTATACACGTCCATGACCTCTTCTACGTTCCCTCTAATAATATGATATTGCTTCATATAATAGCACATAGCCCGGTTAATCATTGATGTCTCAAATTCGGATGCGGCTGTTTCCTTGCAGTATGTAATGCTTTTGTCATTTGCAAGCTCTCTAATAAAGCCAAGCAGGCGGTTTAGCTGATCTTGCGGCGTCGCGCCTCTTATTAAGCTTGTGACTGCAAGCGCTCCTGCATTAATCATTGGATTCAGCGGCTTATTCGGACTTGCTGTTTCCAGCTTAATCATTGAATTAAACGGGTCACCTGTAGGCTCTTGTCCAACAAATTGAAAAACTTTTTTTGGCCCTTCTTCTGAGAGTACGAGCGCAAGTGCTAATACTTTTGAAATACTTTGCAGGGTAAAGCGTTTATCTACATCTCCTGCCGAGTGGCAAGTATTACTCACATGATACACAGCCACAGATAAATCCGTCTGATCCGCTTTGGCGAGAGCGGGAATATAGGATGCTACTTTGCCATCTTTGGCCACTTTTTTTGCTTCTTCTACAAATCGCTGAAGCTCTTCATTGTCGCGACATGCCATGCCCAATATCCTCCCTATCTTTCATGTAAGATTAGTGTGTACAAGGAGATGCATGTTTATGAAAGTGACAAAGCAGGCGAAAACTTCTATAATTTATGGTGGAAAGGGGTTGTCTTGAACATGAGCATCATTCAAATTAAGGGGAACGTAAAGTACAAGATCACCATTGATCCAAGTGTATGGATTTTTGATGACCGTAAATTTTTAATGGATTCATTTTTTGAAAAAAGTACAGCAAACGAAGAAAGTCAGCTGGATCAGGAGCTTGACCAAGAGCGGGTGATCAGAGAAGGGCAAACACTTCCACCCACTTTAAAAACAGAGAAGAAGTATGAAAAGGAAAGACTCGTCACAGGCAGCTTCGGAATGAAGCTTGGTGATATGCTGAAAAATGCAGAACCGCTTGAACATGCAGACACATGCGAATTTGTCACAGATACAGAGACAATTGCTGTTCCGCTTTCTCAGGCAATGGAAAGCATTGCACACTTCAGCCAAAATGGGAAGCCTATGACTGAAGAAGGACCAATCCACGTTTATTTCGCGGATCAGTCCAACCTCACTCAGCCGATAAAAGGTGTCAAAGAGCTCATCATTACATAAGACAGAGGGTCTGGACTATAGCAAATCAGCTGCAAGCTGTGCAAGTCCAGACCTTTCTCCTTTGACAAGCTTGACATGTCCAGATATTTGCTGTCCTTTGAACCGCTCAATGACATACGTAAGCCCATTATTTAAGCTGTCTAAATAAGGATGATCGATCTGCTCTGGGTCTCCCATTAGCACAATTTTACTTCCCTCTCCGACTCGCGTTAATAATGTTTTCACCTCGTGTTTCGTTAAATTCTGCGCCTCATCAATGATAATAAATTGATCAGGGATACTTCTTCCGCGGATATACGTTAAAGCTTCCACTTGAATCGAACCAATTCCCGCCAAAATCGCATCAAGTTCACCAGGTTTTTTTGTATTAAATAAAAATTCTAAATTGTCATAGATCGGCTGCATCCATGGTCTGAGTTTCTCTTCCTTTTCACCTGGCAAGTAGCCTAAGTCCTTGCCGACAGGAACAATTGAACGGGCGACGATCAGTTTTTTAAACATGCCAAGATCCTCTGTCTGCATTAATCCGGCAGCCAGTGCAAGGAGTGTTTTACCAGTTCCCGCTTTTCCGATCAATGTCACGAGGGGAATATCACGGCGCAATAGCAGCTCTAGTGCCATGGTCTGCTGAACATTTTTCGGACGAATTCCCCAAACATGCTCTTGATCATAAATGAGCCGTTTCACATTCTCTGCTTTTTGATCAAGCATTCCTAAAGCAGAGCCGCCTTCATTCCCTTTCATAATGACAAACTGATGAGGGTTTAATGGTACACTCGTGACTTCTTTTATCGGTAATTGGCTTTGTTTATAAAATGTATTCAATTGCTCCGTCGGAATATAGAGCTCATGATAGCCGTTATCAATGTCTTCGTTTTGCAGCACACGGTCACTTAAGAAGTCTTCAGCTTGGAGGCCTATAGCATCTGCCTTTACCCGGACTAAGACATCTTTACTGACCAAAATAACTGGCCGGCCGTGAGGCTTTGTTTCTTCCTCTAAGCTCAAATTTTTCGCGACAGCCAAAATCCGATTATCGTTCGTTTTTTCAATAAAAATTTCTTGAAGTTCATGGAAAGAGCGATGATTCAGCTCGATGCGCAGCGTTCCTTTTGACTCTAGCGTAATTTTTTCATGGAGTTTCCCTTTCGATCTCAAACCGTCGATTAAACGTGAGACGCGCCGAGCGTTTTGCCCAACCTCGTCCATGTATCTCTTTTTCGAGTCTACTTCTTCTAACACAACGGCCGGAATGACGACCTCGTTGTCTTCAAATGAAAAGATTGAATTCGGATCCTGTAATAACACATTTGTGTCTAATACATAAATTTTACTCAGGTCCTTCGCCTCCTGATCGGGGTTTCATTCATCCTTGTCTTTCCCAAAACGATTGTTAAAATATATGTTTTCATGAATAAAGTTAGAAGGTTAATTCAACAATAAAATAAATCATGCAGTTTGTGAAGGAGGGAATTTAGATGCGACTATTTTTAACATTATTCATGATTCAAACGATCATTCTGTTAGGCGCTTGCCAGCAGCAGGAAAAGCCAGAGGCGCTGAACAAGCAAGATGGACGCCAGCACTTAGTACGGGTATCAGACTCATCGAAGAAAAAGACAAATCAAGCCCGCCCATCCACAGATGTTGCGCAGCATCTTGTCAATGTGACAGAGCACGTAGCAGATGTCAATGATGCAACAGCAATCGTCATCGGCCGCTATGCTGTTGTTGGTATTGATGTAAAAGATGATTTAGATAGAAGCAAAGTAGAAACCATTAAATATTCAGTTGCAAAAGCGCTGAGAAATGACCCGGAAGGTGCAAATGCTGTTGTGGTTGCTGATCCGGATACAGTCAGCCGTTTAAAAGAAATGGGCAAAGAAATTCAAGCAGGCCGTCCTGTAAGCGGTATTATGGATGAACTAGCTGCTATTGTCGGCCGCGTGATGCCAGAGATGCCGAAAAATGAGATCGACCGTAACGAAAAGGATCCGACAAATGATCCGAATAATCAGCTCAAAGAACAAGATCAAAAACAGTTAGAAAAAAATCAAAACGACCAATCAAACCATCATATGAATCAGAAGAAATAATGAGAACGGCTTATATCTCCTGTGATATAAGCCTTTTTCTACGCTGATTTTAAGTGGCTGGAAAACATGCTATAATAAATGCATTAAAGTGAGGTGAAAATGATGAGAGTGAAGTGCTCATTATGTGAAAAGCTTGAAACCATTGATGATGATACACTCGTTGCGAAACGGTTAAGAAACCGGCCAATTCATACATATATGTGCGATGACTGCCAAGAACGCATTAAAATAAAGACAGAAGCTCGCATCAAAACCGGCAGATTCTCTCTTTATCAGGATCCTGCGACAAAAGAGAAAAAGAAGAAAAAAGGAAAGAAAGAACAAAAGACATAAAAAAAGACCTGACACATGTTCAGGTCTTTTTTTACGTATTGACTGTTCCTTCTTTTTTCGCACGATGCAGCCGTATTTTATAAATAATCAAAATGGCAGCTGCCACAACAAGGCCTTCCGCTACTGGCAGGAAGATTCCTAGAAATGTGAGAAACGTGCAGCCAAAAATCAAAAACAAATAAATCACGAGCGCTTTTAAAATCGGTAAACGTCTTGCAAAGCCGAGCTTAAAAACAATAATCGCTAAAACAAGGATGGTGCCATATAGGAGCCACATCCCTGTTTGCGGATTTTCATCGACACGAAACAGCATCGCGAAAAAGGATAGATTTTCACTTACTTCCTGATCATTCAAAAAGATTCCCTCCCCTTATCTTTCAGGGTTCTATCTTTTTAATTCTTCATGGAATTAAGATAATCCTGCTAGCTTTTTCTTCTTCGCTGCTTTCTCACGTTCGTTTTTGTCTAAAATTTTCTTTCTAAGACGAATGGATTCAGGTGTAACCTCACAGTATTCGTCTTCATTCAAGTACTCAAGAGATTCCTCAAGTGACATAATACGAGGTTTTTTCATGCTAACCGTTTGATCTTTCGTCGCTGAACGTACGTTTGTTTGTTGTTTCATACGGCTTACGTTTACAACAAGGTCGTTCTCACGGTTATGCTCCCCAACAATCATCCCTTGGTATACTTCAGTACCTGGCTCAACGAAGATCACACCGCGCTCTTCAACACCTTGGATTCCGTAAGCAGTCGCTTTACCTGTTTCCATTGAAACAAGTACACCTTGACGGCGTCCGCCGACTTGACCAGACTGCATTGGCTGGTAGCTGTCAAACGTATGGTTCAAAATACCAAAACCACGAGTTAATGAAAGAAATTCAGTTGTATATCCAATTAAACCACGTGATGGCACTGTAAAGATCAGGCGAACTTGACCGTTACCATTGTTGATCATGTCAATCATTTCACCTTTTCTTGCACCCATTGATTCCATAACAGAGCCAGTATGCTCTTCCGGTACATCAATTTGAACGCGCTCAACAGGCTCACATCGAACACCATCAACTTCTTTTACAATAACTTCTGGCTTCGATACTTGTAATTCAAATCCTTCACGTCTCATATTCTCAATGAGAATGGATAAGTGAAGCTCTCCGCGTCCAGAAACAACCCAAGCATCAGGTGAATCAGTTGGATCCACACGAAGACTGACGTCTGTTTGAAGCTGCTGCTCTAAGCGCTCTTCGATTTTACGTGATGTCACGTATTTTCCTTCACGGCCTGCAAATGGGCTGTTGTTTACAACAAACGTCATTTGAAGTGTCGGCTCATCAATACGAAGGATTGGAAGTGCCTCTTGGTGTTCTACCGGACAAACCGTTTCACCTACGTTGATGTCTTCCATTCCAGATACAGCGACAAGATCTCCCGCTTTCGCTTCGTTGATTTCCACTCGTTTTAACCCTTGGAAACCAAAGATCTTTGTTACACGGAATTGTTTCACAGTGCCGTCGACTTTCATCAAGGCTACCTGCTGTCCTACTTGCATTGTTCCTCTGAATACACGGCCAATTCCAATTCTGCCAACATAATCATTGTAATCAAGTAGCGCCACTTGGAATTGAAGCGGCTCTTCATGGTTATCAACCGGGCAAGGAATATGGTTCACAATAGCTTCAAACAAAGATTCCATGTTTTCATCTTGCTTGCTCGCATCGTTACTTGCTGTACCATTGATTGCTGATGCATAGACAACTGGGAACTCAAGCTGTTCTTCTGTTGCATCCAATTCAATGAACAAGTCAATCACTTCATCGACTACTTCAGCCGGACGAGCAAAGTCGCGGTCAATTTTATTGACGACAACGATTGGTGTTAAGTTTTGCTCAAGTGCTTTTTTCAGCACAAAGCGTGTTTGAGGCATACAGCCTTCATAAGCATCCACAACAAGGAGTACACCATCTACCATTTTCATGATACGCTCAACTTCACCACCGAAATCGGCGTGTCCTGGTGTATCTAAAATATTAATGCGTGTATCTTTATAATTTATCGCAGTATTTTTAGCTAAAATCGTAATACCGCGCTCTCGCTCTAAATCATTTGAATCCATGGCTCTCTCAGCGATATTTTCATTCGCACGGAAAGTACCAGCTTGATGGAGCAATTGGTCAACAAGCGTCGTTTTACCATGGTCAACGTGGGCAATAATTGCGATGTTGCGAAGGTCTTTTCGAAGTTTCACATTTTCATCTCCTAAAATAATTAGATAACTTTCATATTATATCACAATCCCCTTTAAATGCCGATCGTTTTTCTGTAAACTTATATTAACTCTAAAAAAAGGGATGGGGACATATGAAACAAATCAAATGGCTTCTATTATTATGTGCATTACTTGCAGTTGTCAGTATGGCGTTTATTGGGGTAACTCTTGCAGAAAAAAACATACTGGGCATATGTCTAAGCATTGTATTCGCCATGATTTTCATGGGTACAGGATTTACATTAAAAAGAAAATTAAACGTGCAATCATAAAATTAGGTAAAAGCCTTTTACATTCTACATGTAGAAGGCTTTTTATTTTGAGTAAAAACAAGACAATTCACCTATGAAAGCTCCATTCATCAGACGAAACGTATATTGAAGGCTTGACAAAAATAAGTAATCTGAACCCCTCCATTTTTCGACAAGAACTTTTATAGTTCTCCAAAATCAAACATAAAGTTACAATTTTCCTATTCTTCCACAAAGTTTCTCATGGTATGCTTTTCTTGCAACAAAATTTAACAGAAAAGGGAGAGAAAAGAAGCATGAAGAAGTTTTTGAGCAAATCGCTCAGCTCTGTTGTATTTTTCGCTTTAGCTATTATTCTTACTTTCACAACAGTAGCTCCTGGGCAAGCAAGCGCTGCAACTTTCAAAGGCATTCCTTTTGAACAGCAGCAAATCATTAAAGAATTATTGGAGAAAAACGAGCGTGTCATCAACATTCTCATCAATTCATTTGTTGAGGAAGACAACAACTACACATTTGATGTGAAAAAAGCTGTTGAGCTCGGACTAACTGAAGAAGAAGCGGCGACTGCTGAGAAATTCTTAGATCGCGCAGCTGTTCTTACAATCGTTTTCAGTGAAAGCATCACTAAAAACGAAAAAGGGAAATTGGTTTTTGATGCAGCAAAAGCTGTTGAACTTGGTCTTACAAAAGAAGAAGCGGCTAAATTCGAAAAGCTTTTCAAATCAGTGATCAGAATTGCTGATCTTGCTGGTGATGCCCTTGTTCTAGACAAAAAAGGAAACGTTGTGATTGATTCAAAAATCGCAAAAGGTCTTGGATTCAGCTCTACTGAATTACTTGTTTTCAACCAAATGCTTAAGAAAATTCCTCAAGAGCAATTAAAAACGTTTTATGATGCAGTTCAAATTGCGAAAGAAAAATTAAGCTAAGCTCAGAAAACCCCCACCTGGTTTATCCAGATGGGGGTTTTTTATTTCAGCCAATAAAGAATAATCATCATGGCGTATCCTATACCAAATGCGATACTTGCTCGATATAACAGCTTGCCATAGTAGCGCTTTTCAAATTTTCTTCTTTCTTCCTTTTCATCTATATATGGCATGAGATCAGGAGTTTGTATAAGGGTTATTGGCTCTTTCATTTCGTGATAAAGGTGTTGGCATCTCTCGCAGGATTGTAAGTGCTCTGCAACAATTTTATTTGTTTCTGCACTTGTGTCCCCCTCTATATAAAGTGGTAACATTTCTTCAATCAAATAACAGCTCATTTATTGAACTCCTCACAATGTAGCATTCGCTTCAGCTCTAATCTGGCTCGATGAAGGGTTGTTTTGACTTTAGATAAAGTCCAATTCAAAATTTCAGCTACTTCTTCATATGACAATTCTTGAATATCTCTTAAAATGAGGACCTCCCGGTAGGAATCCTTCAGCTGATAAATATGATGCCACAGCCTTTCTATATCAGCTTGTTTTTCAATGTGATCTTCTGGTGTCGTGAACGACTGCTGCTCTAAGAAATCCATTTCCTCTACGTTCGTAAAAGTCCATTTTACTTTTCGGCGATAATCATTCACAAATGTGTGATATGCAATGGTATAAAGCCATGTTTTCATACTTGAATGTCCCTTAAAGGAGGACAACCCATGCAGTGCCTTCATAAATACGTCCTGTGCAAGGTCCTTGGCTGTTTCCATATTTCCCGTCCGGCGATATAAATATTTAGTGATTTCCTGAAAATATTCTTGATAGATTTTTTCAATTTGCTCTGCTGGTTTGGACATCAAAAATAAAACCACACAGTCATCCAAATCGATAAAACGATAAAAAAGAAGTATAACGAGTAAATAAACCCTTTCATGCGTTTTAACTCGTCATAGTCCTTCTGACCTTCCATCGGCGCTGAGGGCTGCTTTTCACCCGTGACCGCATGCTGAAATTGCTGTTCGTGTGCCTTCATCCAGCTAGCTGCCTCGTCTCCCAGGTCCCCTTCTTGATACAGTTCATATAAGTCTTGAAAGATGGCTTGTTTTTCTTTATCTGTCAAAACGATGCACCTCTTTTGTTCGTCCATTCACTTCATAGATTTTATGCTCATTTGATCCGAAGGTTTGTATGATGACAAGCCATGAAATGTCGATGTTCCCTTCTTTGTCGATCATTCTCACAGGTTTTATTTGCTTTTTATAGATCGTATATGGTTTATACCTTTTAAGTACTTGCTGATAGACGTCCTCACGATCTTGATTAGATACTGCGTGCGGGATAGAAGAAGCAACTTGCACTCTCAACTCAATTCCATCATCCCCTTTAAACAGATTGACGACATGAGAGGAGCGTTTAAATGTATATTGTTTACTTTCACTAGTGCCTATTTCTTTCCTTACGTCTTTTGGTGTTTTCCCTATGATCTTTAACAAATCTTCATCGCTGACGTTCCCTTTTTTCTGTTGAAGAAACGCTTTTGACAGCTTGAAGCTGATGACTTCATTTGATGAGCCATTAAACAGAAACTCCGATTGATCTTTTGTTGTGACCCTCACTTCATGCTGCCAATCAAAATAAAATTCATCAATGCCTGTGATTTGATAAGCTGGCGGCTTGAGGTTTAAATGTTTATAAATACTGTTGATCCTGTTTTTTATCTCCGTTTCTGTTAAATGGATTCCGTCAATATCCTTTAATTGAAAGATGGCGTTTACGTATTGCGCTTTTCGAAGCGTCCCTTTTTCCCAGATGGCAGACGCTAAACTGTCCTCTTCATTCTGAGACATTTTTGGCAGAAGAAGAACGTTCGTCTCTCCATCCTCTTTTTGCACAGCCAATTGAATGCGATTGAGATCTATTGATCTTCCGCTTCTTTCGAAAAATTCAATGGTCTTTTGCCTATATTCTTTATCGGTCAGTTCCTTTCCCTCTACACGACCTCGATAAGAATATTCGCTTAATTCACCTGTAAACGGAGAAATATTCACTTCATACTGATCATCTGCAAACACGTAATGATAAGGGATAGGCTGATGACTAGCATTTAAATACAGCGATTGATTCTCCGGTACAAACTTTGAAGCGAATGCTTTTGCACTTGCTGCTGATAAAGGGCGATATTCTTCTGAGAAAGTATCTACCAATTCCGTTTTGGTGAATTGGAACATGGTATGAGGGATATTAATAATCGGATTGAGTAATAGCAGAAAAAAGACAGCTATACAACCGGCGCCCCACTGCCTTAATCTCACTTTGTCCCGCAGTAAAGCAGATAACAAATAAATCGTCATAAAGCTTCCTGCTGCTGCCGCTAAAATGACAATCGATTTAAATGTAGATTGAAGTTCATACTTCGAAATAGAAGGATAAAAAATAAAAAGCAGGGCTGCAAAAATTAGGCCATAGAACAACAGCAATTCCTTCCACTTCCAGTGCCAAAACAAGCAAAAGAAAAGATGCAGTACTAAAGCCGCAAAGCCAGCCATAACCAAAATGGTGATCAGCTCTCTCCATACTAGCCATATATCACCGCTAAGAAAGAACTTTTTGCTTTCAGCAAACACAATAAACACGGTTTGACATAAAGGCAGAAGTAATACAGATAAATCAAAAGCAAAAAACATGCCTTTATTTTTTAAATAAGGAAGAGTAATCACATAGTACAGTGATGCAAGCAAAACATACCCATAAATGAGAAATTGCATGAAATCTGTCAGCACTTCAAATGTTTCGATCGTATACTGTCTAGCTAGGACTTGGTGGATCATTTCAACTGTCATTCCGCCAAGCAGAACAACTCTTAATACGATTCCAGCATAAAATACATAACCACTCTTCTTTTCTTTCCATAGCGGAAGTGTCATGAAAAGAACAAATAGTCCAAGTACACACCATTGAATGATGCGGATACTATACTCATTTAAAATAAAATACCTTTCAAAATGGAGCGATAAATCACTAAACAATTCAAACATTGATACACAATCCTTTACATAAAATTAAGGCCTCATTCGTATAGACATTCGCCTTACCAAAAAGTTTCAGGAAAAACAAAAAATCACTTCATTCTCATGAAGTGATTCCGTTTATTTTTTATTTCCGTTTCCTTTTATGTAATCATGCAAGATTTTTTCACAAATGGATCGATTTCCGGCGACTATGCTGTTTTTATCTAGGAACGTAAGACGTTCTCCGTGAATATTTGAGTAAACAGCCCCTACTTCATCAAGCAGTACGCAGCCCGCTGCATAATCCCATGGCGCAAGCCTTAACGTGACATATGCGTCACTTCTGCCGCTTGCAATATAAGCAAGCTCAAGGGCAGCGGATCCAATCGTTCGTGTCCCTCTCACATCACGCACAAGACGGGCAAATGGTTTGGCGTCAAAATAAGGGCTTTCGATCGCCCATGTCGGATTAATCCCCACAATGGCTTTTTCAATCTCCACATCTTTTAATCGAGGGAGGAGGGTATCGTTCATATAAGCTCCTTCTCCTTTGATGGCATGGTAGAGCTCGTTATGAATGACGTCATAAATAAGACCGATTTTCCCTACACCATTTTCAAATATCCCGATTGAAATGGCAAAGTTGCGTTTTTGATGGACAAAGTTCATTGTGCCATCGATCGGATCAATAATCCACACAATCCCATCGAGTGAGGTCACCTCTTCCCCTTGTCCCTCTTCTCCTAAAATGTGATGGTCTGAAAATGTCGACTGTATTTTTCCAATAAAAAAACGCTCTGTTTCTTTATCGATATTCGTGACAAGATCATTTGGATTTGATTTTGTTTCAATTGATAGACCTTCCTGCATGGACGCTTTAATACGGCTCCCTGCTTCTTTTACCCAGAGCTTTGCAAGACGGTCAATTTCCACCCAGTTTGTCATCAGATTGTAAACCTCTTTTCTATGTAGGACCTATTTGTAATAGCATACTGATATTATGTACGTAAAAGCAAGAAAAAAGCAGCTTCATACAAAAACGAACCGATGAATTGGTTCGTTTTTACCTCACGCTGTTTTACCCTTGAAGCTGCTCCCATTCTTTTCTTAGGCGCTCAAGCTTTCGTTTGCTGCGTTCGATTTGGATGTCATCTTTATGCTCGATGGCTTCATGAAGCGTAGAAAGCTCATAATCAACCTCTAATCTCCACACAGCGATGCGATTCTTCTTCTCCTGCCTATACCCCTGCTTCACGATTTGCTTCATTGGTCAACGCCCCTTCCAGAGAATGATTCATTCCTTGTCAGTTTTCATTGATAAAAAATTCAATCGATAAGAGAAATGGTTCTTGCTTATATCGTATGAAGCGATCGCATAACCGCAACGACATTCTGAAAATTGTGTCTTTACCTATTTATTATGTACCACAAAATTGATGATTTTAAACGCTGCGCCACGACCTTCATAAACTTTGATCTAACGGTGCATCTTTTTTTGAGCTTGACCCAAGCTATGATAAAATATGATCAGCGAAAAGATACAGGAGGCATAACATGAGTGAAATGCGTTTTAGAGATGAAGATTTTGAAACATTCACAGTTGATGGTTTAGATGAACGAATGACTGTATTAAAAGAAAGAGTCCGTCCAAAGCTTGAGGCACTTGGCGAACATTTTGCACCACTTCTTTCTTCTATTACAGGAGACGAAATGTTTGTACACGTTGCAAAGCATGCTAGAAGATCTGTTAACCCGCCAAATGATACGTGGGTTGCTTTTGCAAACAGTAAGCGCGGATACAAAAAACTCCCTCATTTTCAAATCGGGCTTTGGAAAACACATGTCTTTGTCTGGTTTGCACTCATTTATGAATCTCCAGTAAAAGGTGAGTACGGCCAGCTATTTGAAAAGGAGCTAGACACCATCCAGCAGAAAATACCGCAAGATTTTGTTTGGTCTAAAGATCATATGAAACCAGATGTCATGCGTCACAGCGAACTAGATTCCGAACAGCTGAAAACGCTGTTTGAACGTGTTCAAACAGTCAAGAAAGCCGAGCTTCTTTGCGGCATTCAGCTGCCTAGAGAAGAAGTCGTGCAAATGAATAATGAAGAATTCCTCTCGAAAATCGAAAATGCCTTCCGCACATTGACGTATCTATACCGTTTTACACAGAAAGAATCTGTATGAAAAAACGAGCCCTTTTAGGCTCGTTTTTTACATCCGTATAATAGCAGTCTCTTCTGCTTCTCTAGCTGTTTTCACTGCATGATAAGGGGAATACCCGCTTCCCTTTTCAAACGCCGCACAATGCGTTTTTTCCTCTGCTTTTGATGGCACAACCTCTTTAAATCGTTTATATGCGTCTAATAACTCCTGCTTCGCAATTCCTTTTTCGTAGGCTTTTTCAACAGCCTGAAAAAATGAAATGACCGCAATCTTTTCCTCTGTCGTCCAGTCGACATCCATTGGATATTGATATTCCATTTACTTGTCCCTCACTTTAATACTCATTTCTGATTTGAACTTTTATTATAGCATCTGTTTGTTCAGAAACCGATTGATTTTATGCTTTACATTCCGATCAGTTCATAATATAATTCTTTTGTTTTATGCAATGAAATCTGCTGTAATTGGCACAATAATAGCAGGTATTTCGATGAAGGTGGGAAAGCAATTGTCACAACATGATACACCCTTATACACTGGACTAAAAAAACACGCAGCAACCAATCCAGTCCAATTTCATATTCCAGGCCATAAAAAAGGAGCCGGAATGGATCCTGAATTTAGAGCATTCATTGGCGACAATGCATTAAGCATTGACCTCATTAATATAGAACCTCTCGATGATTTACATTCACCTCGAGGGATGATAAAAGAAGCACAGGAGCTTGCTGCTGAAGCCTTCGGTGCTGATCATACGTTTTTCTCTATTCAAGGAACAAGCGGCGCCATCATGACAATGGTGATGACGGTATGCGGACCTGGAGATAAAATTATCGTTCCTCGTAACGTTCATAAATCAATTATGTCCGCGATTGTATTTTCTGGCGCCATTCCTGTTTTTATTCACCCAGAAATAGACAAAGAGCTTGGCATCTCTCACGGTATTACACCTGAATCAGCCAAAAAGGCGCTCACTGAGCATCCAGATGCGAAAGGTTTACTTGTCATTAATCCAACGTATTTTGGTATTTCAGCAGACTTAAAATCAATCGTAGACATTGCCCATTCATTTGATGTGCCTGTCCTTGTCGATGAAGCACACGGTGTGCATATCCATTTTCATGATGAGCTTCCCCTCTCTGCGATGCAGGCAGGTGCCGACATGGCAGCAACAAGTGTCCATAAACTCGGCGGCTCTCTTACGCAGAGCTCTATTTTAAATATGAAGGAAGGGCTTGTTTCAAAAGACCGCGTGCAATCGATTTTGAGTATGCTGACGACAACATCCACTTCTTATTTGCTCTTAGCGTCACTTGATGTCGCTCGAAAACGATTAGCCACTGAAGGAAAGGCACTTGCAGACGAAGCCATTCGTTTGGCTGAATCAGCGAGAGACCGCTTGAATCAAATTGACGGCATTAGCTGCATTGGCAAGGAAATACTCGATTCAGCTTCTACTTACGATTATGACCCAACGAAATTAATTATTTCCATTAAAGACCTTGGGTTAAACGGACATGATGTCGAAAAATGGCTGAGAGAAAGCTATCGAATTGAAGTAGAGCTCTCTGACCTTTACAATATCTTATGTATCGTAACCCCTGGCGATTCAGATGAGACAATTGATACGCTCGTGACGGCGATGCAGGAAATTGCCGCAGCCTCTACTCGTGACGGCGGCAAACAAGCGGTAACAGAGGTACTGCTACCTGAGATCCCATCGCTTGCTATGACGCCGCGTGACGCCTTTTATGCTACAACAGAAGTCGTTCCTTTTAAGGAAGCAGTCGGCCGCATCACCGCAGAGTTTGTGATGGTGTATCCGCCAGGTATTCCAATTTTTATACCAGGTGAAATTATCACAGAAGAAAATATATCGTATATCTTTAAAAATATTGAAATTGGCCTCCCTGTCCAAGGACCTGAAGATTCAACGCTTGAAATGATCCGTGTGATTAAGGAACAAAAACCAATTTTATAAAAAAGAAACATGCAGCCCCAAATGGAGCTGCATGCTTTTTTTATTTATTCAGAGGCTTCATCACAGCAATGACAGTGACCGCACGTTCCGTATAGCGTTGTCACTTTTTCATTTTCAAATTGATCAATGGTTTCATTGCAATCTTGACAAATAATTGTACCCACGTACATTCCCCTTTTCTTCATTCATAGTTTGAAAGCGTTTGATCTATTTCTTATCTCTATAATATGATGTCACATTTAAGTTGTCAACGGTTAATTGTATGACACATTTAATCATTTTTTATAAATATGTGCTTTTTTCTCATCATATTGAGGGAACGTTTCAATTGTATTTTGCTTCATATCAATTCTGTAACAATTGAGTAACAATCGAAAATTGTCAAAAAGGACATGATACACTAGAGTAACTAACAGGGAACAAGCTCCTAAAAATGTTGGGACAACCCCAAATGATTTTGAGGTGAATAGATTGAATTTTATGAGGACACTTCTCATTATATTCCCCATGCTTTTTGTACTTAGTTCATGCTCATTTGCGTATATCATACCGACTCAGACCGACCAAGTCAGTCATATTCAAAAACCGAGAATTCTCTTTTTTACTGATGCAGAAAACCTTGATAAAGAAAGCCCTTATTATGATGCAGTCCTCGATTTAAAAAATGAATACCCTAAGGAAATGTCAAAAATGATTGTGAAAGAAGATCGTAAAGGCTGGAAAAATGAAGTTGATGAACTGCCGGCTATTTTACTTGTCAATGATGAAAAAGTCATCGTGAAGGTTGAAGGAAATGTTCGCAGTAAACAGGAGATCTTATCGCCCTTATGCCATGCTTTAGACCGCGTCAATACCAACTAATGATATGTACCTTGCACTTATATATAACCATATGAAAAAACCCCTCACCTCATGAGGGGTTTTTCATATGGTGTTCAGGGCGCAAAAAACCCTCTCCATCAAGGAGAGGGTTCATAGGTTTCATTTTACGATGTGGATTGGGCTTCCGATTGCTACTTCAGCCGTTTCCATTGTAATTTCACCTAATGTTGGGTGAGCATGAATTGTCATAGCGATGTCTTCAGCAGTCACTCCAGCTTCGATTGCAAGGCTAAGCTCTGAAATCATATCAGAAGCGCCAACACCTGCGATTTGTGCACCGATAACTAGACCATCCTCTTTACGAGTGATCATTTTCATGAAGCCATCAGTTGCATCAAGAGAAAGTGCACGTCCGTTCGCTGCGAATGGGAATTTCGCTGCAACGATTTCGATTCCTTCTGCTTTTGCTTCTGCTTCAGTGTATCCAACAGTTGCAAGTTCTGGCTCAGAGAATACAACAGCAGGAATACCAAGGTAATCAATTTCAGCTGGCTCTCCAGCAATTGCTTCAGCTGCAATTTTACCTTCGTAAGAAGCTTTGTGTGCAAGTGGTGGTCCATCAACGATGTCACCGATTGCATAGATGTTAGATACGCTTGTACGGCATTGTTTGTCTGTTTTGACAACTCCGCGGTCAGTCAATTCAACACCAACTTGCTCAAGACCAAGCTCATCAGTGTTTGGACGACGACCAACAGTCACAAGTACGTAATCAGCATCAACTGTTTTTTCTTCACCTTTTACTTCGAATGTAACAGTGACACCATCAGATTTTTCTTCAACGCCTTTTGCAAGAGCGTTTGTATGGATTTCAACGTTTCCTTTTTTCTTCAGGTTACGTTTAACCAATGAGCTCATTTGCTTTTCGAAACCTGGAAGGATTTCGTCTCCACCTTCAAGGATCACAACTTCTGTTCCAAAGTTTGCATAAGCAGTACCAAGCTCAGTACCGATGTATCCACCACCGATGACAACTAACTTTTTAGGTACTTCTTTAAGCGCTAAAGCACCAGTTGAGTTGATCACGCGGTCTGTGTATTTAAAAGTAGGCAATTCGATTGGACGAGATCCAGTAGCAAGAATTGCATTTTTGAAAGTGTAAGTCTGTGCTGAATTTTCATCCATTACACGTACAGAGTTGCTGTCTACGAAATAAGCTTCACCTTTAACGATGTCTACTTTATTTCCTTTAAGAAGACCTTGAACTCCACCTGTTAATTTGTTTACAACAGAAGCTTTCCACTCTTGAACTTTTGTGAAATCAACTGTTACGTTTTCAGCTTTGATACCCATGTCTTCAGAATGCTTAGCATTTTCGAAACGATGGCCAGCATTGATTAATGCTTTTGAAGGAATACAACCAACGTTTAGACATACACCGCCAAGTGTTCCTTTTTCAACGATTGTTACTTTTTGTCCAAGCTGTGCAGCACGAATAGCAGCTACATATCCACCAGGACCTGCACCGATGACAAGAGTATCTGTTTCGATTGGGAAATCTCCTACTACCATGACATTACGCCTCCATTAAAATTAATTGTGGATCATTCAATAAACGCTTGATGTGGTTAAGGGCATTTTGCGCAGTAGCTCCGTCAATCATACGGTGGTCAAAGCTTAGGGAAAGAGCTAAGACTGGAGCTGCAACGATTTCGCCATCACGAACAACCGCTTTTTCAGCGATACGGCCAATACCAAGGATCGCTACTTCTGGGTGGTTGATGACTGGAGTAAACCATTGTCCACCAGCAGAACCGATGTTTGTGATTGTGCAAGATGCACCTTTCATTTCAGCTGGAGCCAATTTACCATCACGTGCTTTTGTTGCAAGCTCATTGATTTCGTTAGAAACTTCGAAAATCGCTTTGCGATCTGCATTTTTCACAACTGGAACTAGCAAGCCTTTTTCAGTGTCAGCTGCAATTCCGATGTTGTAGTAATGCTTTTGCACAACTTCATCTGTTTTATCATCGATAGAAGTGTTAAGTACTGGGTACTTTTTCAAAGCAGAAGTTAAAGCTTTTACAACGTAAGGCAAGTAAGTTAACTTGATTCCTTGATCAGCTGCAACTTGTTTGAATTGTTTACGATGTGCAACAAGGTTTGTTACATCAACTTCATCCATTAATGTTACGTGAGGAGCTGTATGCTTAGAGTTCACCATTGCTTTCGCGATTGCTTTGCGGATTCCGCTCATTTTCTCGCGAGTTTCTGGGAATTCTCCTTCAAGAACTGGAGCTGCTGCCGCTTTAGGAGCTACTTCTTCTTTCGCACTTTCAGCTGCTTGAGGTGCTGCTGCTGGAGCTGCAGAACCACCATTAACGAAGCTGTCGATATCTTCTTTTAACACACGTCCGTTTTTACCAGAACCTGCAACTTTGTAAATTTCAACGCCTTTTTCACGAGCATATTTACGTACAGATGGCATAGCGATCACGCGTTTGTTTGGATCAGCATCTACTTGCTCTTGTGCGCCTGCACCAGTTGCTGCTGCCGCTTCTTCTTGTGCTACTTCTTTCTTCTCTGGCTCGTTACCAGCTTCAGCAGTACCTTGTACTTGAGCTTCAGTTTTTGCTTCGCCTTCTTCTTCGCTGCCTTTAAATTGAAGATTTTCGTAACCAGGTGCATCAAACGTAATGATTGTTTGTCCTACAGTTGCAACTGTTCCCTCTTCAACTTTTAATTCTAATACTTTTCCTTTAACAGGTGAAGGAATTTCTACAACTGCTTTATCATTTTGTACCTCTGCTAAAACGTCATCTTCATTAATTTCGTCGTTTGGTTTAACAAACCACTTAACGATCTCACCTTCGTGGATACCTTCTCCGATGTCCGGAAGTTTAAATTCAAATGCCACTGTTTTTCGCCTCCTAGATTTTGTTGAACCCTTGTTGTGTATGTTTACACGGTCATGTAATTGATAAAGGGGAAGAGAAATAAATTCTTTTCCCCTCTGTCATTTAATTAAAATTCAAGAACTTTTTTCGCTGTTTCAAGTACATCTTTATGGTTTGGAAGCCATACGCTCTCAGCTTGAGAGAAAGCAAATACAGTATCAGGTGCAGCTACACGAAGTACTGGTGCTTCCAGGCTAAGGATCGCTCTGTCATTGATTTCAGCTACTACGTTTGCAGCAATACCAGCTTGTTTTTGTGCTTCTTGAACAACGATCGCACGGCCTGTTTTTTCAACAGAAGCGATGATTGTTTCAATATCAAGCGGGCTTACTGTGCGAAGGTCGATAACTTCAGCAGAAACGCCTTCTTTTTCTAGCTCTTCAGCAGCTTTTAGTGATTCGTGAACCATTGCACCGTAAGTGATGATTGAAAGGTCAGTACCTTCACGTTTCACGTCAGCTTTACCGATTTCAATTGTGTACTCTTCTTCAGGAACTTCCTGACGGAAAGAACGATAAAGTTTCATATGCTCAAGGAACACTACAGGATCGTTGTCACGAATTGCAGAAATTAAAAGTCCTTTTGCATCATAAGGTGTTGAAGGAATGACAACCTTGATACCAGGCTGTTGTGCGATAAGACCTTCTAAGCTGTCAGCGTGAAGCTCAGGTGTGTGAACTCCTCCACCGAATGGAGAACGGATTGTCACTGGAGAATGCCAGCGTCCGCCAGAACGGTAACGCATACGAGCCATTTGTCCAGAAACAGAATCTAATACTTCGTAAACGAATCCGAAGAATTGAATTTCCATTACTGGGCGGAATTCTTGTAGTCCAAGGCCAATTGCAAGACCGCCAATACCAGATTCAGCAAGTGGAGTATCGAATACACGATCCTCACCAAACTCTTTTTGCAATCCTTCAGTCGCACGGAATACGCCGCCGTTTTTACCAACGTCTTCTCCGAAAACGAGAACGTTTTCGTCATTTTTCAGTTCTGTGCGTAACGCATCAGTGATCGCTTGAATCATTGTCATTTGCGCCATGGCTTACTTCGACTCCTTCTGTTTGTAAATTTCAAGCTGTTCAACTAAGTTGAATGGTTTCACATCGTACATGTTTTCGATCAAGTCAGTGACTTTTTGCTTAGGCTGTTCGTCAGCTTCTTTGATCGCTTGTTTGATTTGTTCTTTTGCATCTTCGATCACTTTATTCTCTTCTTCTTCAGACCATAGGCCTTTGTTTTCCAAGAATTTGCGGTAGCGTACCAATGGATCTTTTTGCTCCCACTCGTTTTCATCTTCTTTTGTACGATATCTTGTTGGATCGTCACCAGCCATTGTATGTGGGCCGTAACGGAATGTAAGAGTTTCGATTAATGTTGGACCTTCACCATTTACAGCGCGCTCACGAGCTTCAGCAGTTGCTGCATAAACAGCTAATGCATCCATACCGTCAACTTGTACGCCTACGATACCAGCTGCAGCTGCTTTTTGTGCAATTGTTTGTGCAGCAGACTGCTTTTCAACAGGTGTAGAGATCGCATATCTGTTGTTTTGGACAACAAAAATCGCTGGCGCTTTGTAAGCCCCTGCAAAGTTAATACCTTCGTAGAAATCACCTTGTGAAGCTCCACCGTCACCAGTGTAAGTGATTGCAACAGCTTTTTTACCGCGCTTTTTCAAACCAAGAGCTACACCAGCAGCTTGAATGATTTGTGCACCGATAATGATTTGCGGTGAAAGTGCATTCACATCTTCAGGCATTTGGTTACCAACAAAGTGTCCGCGAGAGAACAAGAATGCTTTTGTTAGCGGAAGACCATGCCAGATTAATTGTGGTACATCACGATATCCTGGAAGAATGAAATCTTCTTTCTCAAGTGCAAAGTGAGTTGCAAGCTGAGAAGCCTCTTGTCCAGCTGTTGGCGCATAGAAGCCAAGACGTCCTTGACGGTTCAATGAAATTGAACGTTGATCTAATACACGTGTAAACACCATACGGCGCATTAATTCTTTTAATTGGTCATCTGAAAGATCCGGCATTGCCGCTTCGTTTACGACTTCGCCTTTTTCGTTTAAAATTTGAAACGTTTCAAACTGCTTTTTGATGGCATCAAATTGCTTTTTGCTATCAACAATTGCTTTTTTTGTTTTTGCAGCCATTCTAAAGTCACCTCTTCCTTTCTTTTAACAGTCCATTTGTCGTGAATCCATTTATACATACAGATATAGGATAACCCAAAATACTCATATGACTCCTGTATATAATAGCCACTAAGATCGTTGTCGAAACATAGGTTGACCACTCTTTTTTGAGTCCTTCTAACTGTATTAACGATAGTTCACAAAAAACTAATACAACTTCTGTTAACAAGGAATAGTTTACAACAAGAAAAATAGTCCGTCAATTGATTTAACGGCTTTATTTAAATAAATGTATTCGCTTTACTTTTTATGGTGAACTGTATCAATCTGTTTAACAAACAACCTAATCTGTACTAGTATAGAGTGTACTACTGTACTACAATAGAAAATGTTTGTTTTTGTCGAAAAATAAAAAAAGAGCTGTTTTTCAGCTCTTTTTTGACTCTTGTTCTGCTGCTTTATACAAAGCCTTTTTATGATCATTCAATTGATCTGTATATCGATTGAACTTCTTACTTTCTTTTCTGACTTTGCTATATGAACGATTGACGGTCTTCAGCTTAGACTTCAGCTCTTCATATCCTAGATCCTTTTTCTTAAAAGATTGATACAAATGCTGATCTTGTTTCAGCGCCTTTTGATACTCCTTGTATAGCTGATCATATGATGCATATCGTTTCTCGATCGATTTGACTGTTTGATCTGCTTTCTCTTTTAACTCGGCATCTTGCAATCGTGCGGCAGATTCCTTTACCGTATTCAATTCTTTTTTCGATTCATCCATGCTGTCTTTTTCTGTTTTTAAATGTTCTTCTCGTTTCGCTGCCGATGCTAATGCCTGATCAGAAAGGCTTGACACTGTTTTTGTATGGTCCTTTGTTGTTTGAATCATTTTTGTATACAGCTTCTGCTCTTTTTTCTCATAGCTTTGCAGTGCACCTTGCTCTTTTTCGAAGGAAGCTTCTTTTTCACTCATTTTCGTCATCGCATCCTGCATGTCATTGAATGGATTTTGACCTCCGCATCCTGTCAGCAAAAGGGTACATATCCCCGCTAAAGCAGCACCTGCTTTCATGCTTCTTTTCATCTGTCTCATCACAAGGTCCCCCTTTACATCTCCACATACCACTATAATTTTTATAGGCGTTTGTGACAAGAAAAGAGGTCAGTCAGATGAGACGGAGAAGATTTTTTTCAAGCAATAGGCTCATGACTATACAAATAGTGCATTCATACATAGTTTATATTACACGCTTCGCCTTCACTTATGAGAGGCTGAGTGTATTTCCAAAGGAGGTCAAAAGTATGTCTAATTATAGTCATGGAAGTATGTATGGTGGATACGGCGGTTACGGGTATGGATACGGCGGCGGCTGTTGTTACCCAAGTTATGGCGGTGGATACGGATGCGGATACGGCGGCGGACGTACATTCGCTTTAATCGTTGTGCTTTTCATCCTATTAATCATCGTTGGCGCAGCATTCTTAGGCGGCGGTGGCTGCTGCTAAGGCTGTTTAAGCCTCTGACCGGTCTCAAAGGACCGGTCTTCTTTATTTCATTGCATATGTTGTGTATCATTTTATATACTTTACATACAAAGGAAATAGGAGTGAAGTTTTGTGATTACCATGGATGATATCGTAAGGGACGGACATCCCGTCTTAAGACAAACAGCTGAAGCGGTCGAGCTCCCGCCGACAGAGGAGGAAAAACAGCAATTAGCTGACATGATCGAATTCGTCAAAAACAGTCAGGATGCTGACATTGCTGAAAAATACGGACTAAGACCCGGCGTTGGATTAGCTGCTCCGCAGATCAATATTAGTAAACGGATGATCGCAGTTCACTGTGAGGATGAAGACGGAGAAGAATACAGCTATGCTCTGTTCAACCCGCGTATTGTCAGTCATTCAGTCAAAAGAGCTTATTTAGCTACTGGTGAAGGCTGTTTATCAGTTGATGAAGCCATCCCTGGATTTGTTCCTCGATATCAAAAAATCAGGGTCAAGGCCACAACGCTTGAAGGAGAGGACATTGATATCCGTCTAAAAGGATTCCCTGCTATTGTCTTTCAGCATGAAATTGACCATTTAAATGGCATTATGTTTTATGATCATATTCAAAAGGATCAGCCATTCGCTGAGCCAGAAAACTCTGTTGCGATTGGCAGATCATAACATAAAAAAGAAGACCCCACATCTAAGGGTCTTCTTTTTTATTCTTCAATAAGGCCAAGATGGGTCACTGCATGGAATATGCCGTCCTCATCTACTGGCTTTGTCACAAAATCAGCCAATGCTTTCAGTTCACTCACAGCATTTCCCATCGCAACGCCTGTTCCAGCAAACGAAATCATTTCTCTATCGTTCAGTCCGTCTCCAAAGGCAATGGTATCCTTTTGATCGTAAGGAAGTCTTTCGATGACTCGTTTGATTCCTTCAGCTTTTGATCCGCCTTTTGGCAGAACATCTGTTGACAGCTCATGCCATCTGACAAGGTCAATCTCATTGTAGAATGCCTTATATTGCTCTTCCTCTTCTGCCTTACAAAATAACAGCATTTGAAAAATGTCGTTTTCTTTAAAGAAAGACAAATCGTGCTCAGGATGCTCTGTTTTTAAAGTACCGATTCCTTCATGGATAAACGGATGGTTCGGCACAGACGCCTTCATCGTTTCTTCTCCCATAAAAACAAGCGGATGATCATGACGATCCGCTGTCTCATAAATTCGCTCCATTAACTCCTGCTTCAGCGGATTACCGTAAATAACATCTCCCTCATACATGACATACTGACCGTTATAAGCAATGAATGAGTCAAGCCCTAATTCTTCTAAAATGGGCTGAATCAGAAAAGGAGAACGCCCAGATGCAATAAAGAGATGATGACCTTTTTCTTTTAATAAATGAACCGCTCGCTTCGTTGACTCAGGTATTTTTTTATCATGATCATATAAAGTACCATCGATATCAAAGAAGATGACTTTTTTATTCATATCTCGCCCTCCTGCCCTTTGTTATGTATACACACTCCCTTTCATCATACAGAAAGATTTTCGCTTTCGAAACCAAATCCTTTTGAAAACGCCTATTTTCCCACATATATCCATGTAACATTCATTGGAAACATCATATAATACAAGTATATAGAGAGATCGGAATACGCTGTTTAAGCTTACTTTAAACCGAAAGGAGGCGGCCTGTGATGCTTCGTCGTCTGCGCAAGAAAATTCGAAGACAATGGAAGGACATGCTTCGTAAAAAATCGATTGCTTAAAGGGATCTTTCGCACATTTGCCGAAGGTCCTTTTTTCTCAGAGACTTTTCTTATGCGCGTTTTTTTAATATAATAGAATAAGCGAGTGTAACATACGGTATTTAAGGAGAGATTTGGATGATATATAAGGTATTTTTTCAGGCAAGTACTACTGAGGTACCTGTAAGAGAACACACAGATTCACTATACGTTGAAGCGGTTTCTGAAAGAGACGTACGCGATAAGTTGAAAAAACATAACTACAACATTGAATTCATTCAGCCTGTAGACGGTGCTTTTTTAGACTATGAACGAGAAAGTGAAAATTTTAAAGTATTGGAGCTATGAGAGGAATGAAATTTGTAAAAAACGATCAGGCGGCAGTTTTTGCGCTCGGCGGTTTAGGCGAGATCGGTAAAAACACGTATGGCGTTCAATTTCAAGATGAAATCATTTTAATTGATGCTGGTATTAAGTTTCCTGAAGATGAGCTTCTTGGAATTGACTACGTCATCCCTGACTATACGTACTTAGTTAAAAACGAAGATAAAATCAAAGGTCTTTTCATCACTCACGGACATGAAGATCACATCGGCGGTATCCCTTACCTTCTCAAGCAAGTGAATATTCCAGTTTACGGCGGCAAACTCGCAATCGGCCTACTTCGTAATAAATTGGAAGAGCATGGTCTCTTGAGACAAACAAAACTTCACATTTTTGAAGAAGAAGATACCATCAAATTTAGAAAAACAGCTGTGTCTTTCTTTAGAACGACACACAGTATTCCAGATTCTTATGGAATTGTCGTCAAGACACCTCCTGGTAACATCGTACATACAGGTGATTTCAAGTTTGACTTTACTCCTGTTGGCGAGCCTGCCAATTTAACCAAAATGGCTGAGATCGGAAAAGAAGGCGTACTTTGTCTTTTATCTGATAGTACAAACAGTGAAATCCCAGAATTTACGATGTCTGAAAGACGCGTAGGTGAAAGCATTGATGACATCTTTAGAAAAGTCGACGGACGTATCATCTTTGCCACGTTTGCTTCAAACATTCACAGACTTCAGCAAGTGATTGAGTCTGCTGTTGCCAACGGCAGAAAAGTCGCTGTATTTGGACGCAGTATGGAGTCTGCTATTGATATTGGACAAGATCTTGGCTATATTAAATGTCCAAAAAACACGTTTATCGAACATAATGAAATCAACCGCCTTCCAGCAAACAAAGTAACCATTCTTTGTACTGGTAGCCAGGGTGAACCGATGGCAGCTCTTTCTCGTATTGCGAACGGTACTCACCGCCAGATTTCGATTAACCCTGGAGACACTGTTGTCTTCTCATCTTCACCAATCCCAGGTAACAATATTAGCGTAAGCCGCACCATTAACCAGCTTTATCGTGCAGGCGCTGAGGTCATTCATGGCTCGCTTAATAATATTCATACATCTGGTCACGGCGGACAAGAAGAACAAAAACTGATGCTCCGTTTAATTAAACCAAAATTCTTTATGCCGATTCACGGTGAATACCGCATGCAAAAAACGCATATCAAGCTTGCGAATGACTGCGGCATCCCTGAGGAAAACTGCTTTATCATGGATAACGGTGAAGTTCTTGCACTGAAAGGTGACGAAGCAAGTGTCGCTGGCAAAATTCCATCAGGCAACGTGTATATCGATGGAAGCGGTATTGGCGATATCGGAAACATCGTTTTAAGAGACCGCCGCATTCTTTCTGAAGAGGGTCTTGTCATAGTAGTCGTCAGCATGGACATGAAAGAATTCAAAATCTCTGCTGGACCTGATTTGATCTCAAGAGGTTTTGTCTACATGAGAGAATCTGGAGACCTTATCAACGATGCACAGGATTTAATTTCAAAGCATCTTGAAAAAGTAATGGAACGTAAGACAACTCAGTGGTCTGAAATCAAGAACGAAATTACTGACACTCTTGCACCTTTCCTTTATGAAAAAACAAGACGCCGTCCAATGATCTTACCGATTATTATGGAAGTGTAATCACAAAAAAGAGACACAAGCCGCTTGGCTGTGTCTCTTTTTTTCACCATTCATTGAAAAAACCGCATATATACATATGCGGTTTCTCTTTTTTATGATTGAATTGGGAGATGCTGAAAGCTTCTGACATCAAACAAACCCTTTGTCGTCATTTTCACATCAGGAATGACTGGGAGTGCCAAGAAGGACAGCGTCAAAAATGGATTAAAGTCTAAATTAAAGCCTGTTTCTTTTAACGCTTCATGGAGCGCATGAAGGCTTTCATTTACAAGATGTGCCGGCTGATCTGAAAGTAAACCAGATATCGGTAATGGCAGCGTATGAAGAGACTCGCCATTTTTGACAACAGTCAAACCGCCGCCTGCTTCTTTTAACACGTCAATGGCTTTTACGATATCAGCATCATTTGTGCCAACCGCAATTAAATTGTGAGAATCATGCGCAACCGTTGTTGCAATTGCGCCCTTTTCTAATCCAAAGCCGCTGACAACCCCTATCCCCATTTCAGATAAGCCTTGATGGCGTTCGACAAGCACCATTTTTAATACATCTCTTTCTGTATCACTAGTGAATTGTCCGTTCGTTTCTGAAGGAGAGACTTGTTCTAATTTTGTTTCTAGCTGATTCGGAATAATGCGGATCACATTCATTTTTTGATGAGCTGTGATAGGCAGTGCCAGATCTTGCTCTTGAACGTCTATAGTATGAACAGATTGTAATAATGCTGGACTCGGTGCAATTTTTTCGACACTTGGCTTGTACTCTCCATGCTGCGCCACCAATTCTCCTGCAATAAATACGCTGGTGATGTCGACTTGATGAAGATCAGAGACGAGCATAAAATCAGCATCAAAGCCTGGCGCAATGGCTCCCTTTGTTTTGAGGCCAAAACACTCTGCTGCGTTTAAACTTCCCATTTGATACGCTAAAAATGGGTCTAACCCTTCTTTTATAGACATACGTACTTGTTCGTCAATACTTCCCTCCGACATTAAATCATCTAAATGTTTATCATCGGTACAAAAGAAAAAGCGTCTCGCATTCTTTTCATTCACAGCTGGTAAAACGTTTTTCACGTTTTTGGCAACAGAGCCTTCTCTTAGCATGACATACATGCCTCGTTTTACACGTTCAAGGGCTTCGCTGGCTGTTGTTACCTCATGATCTGTTTGGACACTTGCTGTGCGGTAAACGTTTATTAATCGGTCTGTTAAGCCTGCTAGATGGCCATCAATCAGTTTATGTTCGTTTTGTGCATCAAGCAGCTTTTGAAGCATATCTTCTTCTGCCTGCTCTACACCGACGTAATCCATCACCTCAGCAAGACCAAGAACCTCTTTCTCTTGATACAAAGGTTTTAAATCTTTCGCTTTTAAAACAGCACCTGATCGTTCAAAACTAACTGCCGGTACGCAGGATGGCAGCATGAAATAAATATTTAAGGCAACTTTTCTCGCTTCTTCCAGCATAAAACGGATGCCTGAGATCCCTGACACGTTGGCAATTTCATGCGGGTCTGTTACGACAGTTGTCACACCGTGCGAGACGACAGCTTTGGAGAATTC
The DNA here is from genome assembly GCF_001482475.1 of Bacillus sp. G1(2015b). Lineage (NCBI taxonomy): Bacteria > Bacillati > Bacillota > Bacilli > Caryophanales > Bacillaceae > Bacillus > Bacillus sp. G1(2015b). The sequence goes on from NZ_LKIC01000004.1 coordinate 343,257, forward strand.
AGCAGGGGTCACCATAGAGGACTCGATATGAACGTGGCCATCAATAAAACCGGGTACAAGCATTTGACCTGCTGCATCCAGCTCCTGTTCTCCCTCATACTCTCCAATCCCTACTATTTGTCCATTTTCAACAGCGACATCAGCGTCTATCCATTCCTGGTTAAACACGTCCATAACCTTCGCATGTTTAATCACTAGGGCTGCTTTTTTTCTCTTTGCAGCTACTTCAATTTGATGTCTGAAAAGCTCCTTATCCAACGACACTGCCTCCTCCAAGTAAACAATATAATGTTTCTTATCGTAAACGAATCTGTTTGCCCAGTCAATGACATTTAGAGAAAATCATCCAGATAAAAAGGCTGATTTTTATTTCTGAATAGTGATAATTGCACGAAAAATATGATGATTGGCTTTTGCTGTTTATGCAGAACAAAATAGCCCTTTTTTAGTGTCTTCTTCTCTCCTCACTGTCCGTCCTGTGTGTACACAACAATATAAAAAACACCCCGCTCCGGAGTGTTTAATAATCGTTCTGCATTTCTCGTTTTTCAAAGCGTCCAATATCGGCTACTGCCCCGATGACAATCAGAATATCTTCTTTTTGTATCATTTCATCTGCGAGTGGTGAAACAATCACTTCTTTTCCACGCTTTATCGCCACAATATTAATGCCATATCTCGCTCTAATATCGAGATCTAAAAGAGAATGCCCTGCAAGCCTGCTGTTGGCAACGATTTCAATGAGGCTGTACTCATCTGACAGCTCAAGATAATCTAATACGTTGTTGGAGATGATCTTATGTGCAATTCGTCTGCCCATGTCTCGCTCTGGATGAACGATGCGATCGGCCCCAATTTTATTTAGTACCTTTTCGTGATAGTCGTTTTGTGCCTTTACTGTGACCATTTTGACGCCAAGCTCTTTCAGCATAATCGTCGTCAAAATACTGGCCTGAATGTTTTCACCAATCGCAACGATGACATGATCAAAATTACGAATACCGAGATTTTTTAAAACCGATTCGTCTGTCGAATCGCCAATGACCGCATGTGAAGCAATTTTCGCGTATTCGTTCACTCGATCTTCATTCATATCCATGGCCATGACTTCAAGTCCTTCTTCGCTCAGCGCTTTGCAAATACTTCCGCCAAAGCGTCCAAGACCAATGACTGCATATTCCTTTTTCATGTTCAGACTCCTTTTATCTCACTTACCATGCATTTTACTACGGTTTGATTAATGAATCCATATGCGAGCGAATTTTTTTACAGAACGCTTCACTTAAGTAAAGGTCTGCTCCTTTTTCAATTTCACTACGGTAATGACCTGGTGGAGCAATTTCTTCGCTCTTTTGAAGAACAAGAAAGGTTAAACAGTCCTCATATATTTGGTCACCTATTTTAACATCCACAAAAGCTGGACGATATGTGCCCTCATATACGCCTTCTCGTTTGTACAAATATCGAATGGCATCAAAAGGAACCTCATATAAAACGCCCTCTGTTTCTCCGCCGTCTTCTACCATATCGGCTCTTGACCCATCAGGCCTCACCAATGTAAATCTAGTTGTAAAGCCGTTCAGAGCACCACCGCCGATGATTTGTTTAAAATAATGATCGACTTCTGCCAGTTTAAATCTTGCATCATCCATACAAGAGCCATAGGCAAAATAATAGAAGGATGCCGGCCTCTGCTGCCATAGTCTATATTCCTTCCAGCAGCCAGTCTCGATTTCCTTCAGCGCTGATGCCTTCTGTTTTGGTAAAGTGTATGTAATAGCCGCCACCAGCCCCCGGTCTGTCATGACATCGACCACCTGCTTGTCATACCCTTCCTCAAGTAAATCTATCTTATTCAGCGTGCTTGCGGTTACCTCGTACAATTCTCCATATACTGTGCTTGTTTCTTCTGGAACGCACGCAGGGTATCCTTGACCTGTATCATAGATTTTGCCGCTGATCCAAGCTGATTTAGCTAATGGTCTGCTTTCTTTCATATATGTCTCGTGGTGTTCTTCATGCTGCAGAAGCGTCCCATATACAAATAAAGCTTTCGCCTTCATGAAATCACGTCCTCTCGCCTTGCTGCTGTCTGCTTTTTTGACACACAGGTAAATAGATATGAAAAGTTGTACCTTTTCCCAGCTCACTGACCACATCCATCCTACCGTGATGATCTTTTAAAATCGTTGCACAGATGGTGAGGCCAAGTCCCGTCCCTTCTGTTTTCGTGGAGAAGAAAGGATCATAGATTTTCTGAATATCCTCTTCAGACATCCCTTTTCCTTCATCTTGAATGGTAATTTTCCATTCGTTCATCACTTTTTCTGTTGATATGTATATGCTGCCGCCTTCAGGCATTGCCTCAATGGCATTTTTGATTAAATTAATGAACAGCTGCTTCATTTGGTTAGCGTCTGCTAATATAGCTCCGGCATCCTGCTTTTTAAATGGCTGTTTGAGATCAATATTCGAAAGGACTGCATTGGTTTTTAGCAATGTAATGACCTGCTCTAACAGTCCATGAAGCTGAACTTCTTGAAAATGGACCGACTGCGGCTTTGCCAGCACAAGCAGTTCACTTAAAACAAAATCAATCCGTTTAATTTCGGAAAAGATAATGTCAAAATAATCGGTTCTTTCAGGATATTGAGTTTTCATTAGCTGCAAAAAGCCGTTTACTGAGGTCAGCGGATTTCTGACTTCATGGGCGATTCCAGCGGCGATTTGTCCTGCAACGGCCAGCTTTTGCGCCTGCATTTGCAATTGTTGATTTGACCTTTCAAGCTCAAGCTTTGCCAGCTTTTGTTTTGTAATATCTGCAACTGTTCCTATACCTCCAGTAAACTGGTGCTCTTCATCAAAGTAGAGCTTATAATGAACGTCTCCCCATACTTTCTTTCCCTCTTTATGAAGAAGCTGGAGCTCGATCCGTCCTGAATCTTTATGCTCTTTGATGACAGATGACAAATGCTGAATAACTCTTTCTTCTTGATCAAAGTACTGATTGTACATCGTACCTAGACATTCATCTATGTCATAGCCGGTCATTTGTTTCCATGCTTGATTTAAGAAAATGATGTGCCCTTTTTCATCTGTTTCAAAGACGATTTCCTGCAAGTTATCTGTAATTCGATTCAGCCGCTCTGTCAGTTCGTGTGCTTCTTTTTCTCTTTTATTTAGATCTGACACAAGCAAAGTCAAGCGGTCTACATACCCTGAGACAACCCAGATCCCTGCTAACACAACGACTGTAAAGGCTAAATCGAGCGGCCAATTAATTTGATAGCCGCCTAGATAATAAAAGAAATCCCAGCTTATGATTAAGATAAATGCAAGAACAGATAACACGATCCGCACTTGATATGTTTTGTTCAAATGATTCCACCTGCCGCCCTGAGATTCTTTGTCAATTGTACCATTTTCCACTTATTTTTTGAGGGAGATGGGGCATTTTTAAGGAACTTTTTTAAAGAAAAATAGCCTGTTCTCAGCACAAAGGAAGAGATCAGGCTATTTCAATTACTGCTGAAGAGCTTCTTGCAGCTCTTTTAACAGCAGTTCTGCGCCTTCAGCGCTTAATGTAATTTGACCATTTCCGTATTCATGGTTCTCTGATGTAATCTCACCAGTCATGAGACAAACACCCTCTGGCTGATATTTTTTCAAGACGATTTTATCTCCATCTATAAAAAATTCCATACTGTCTTTAATAGCGATATCAAGTGCTCTTCTCAATTCGATTGGCATGACAATACGCCCTAGTTCGTCTACTTTTCTTACGACTCCGATAGATTTCAATTTCGTTCCCTCTTTCTTTCATTAGCTCAAGATCAATCTGTTTTTCACCAATTGATATATCGTAGACGTAAGAGATTCTGAAAAGGTTTCTCCTCTATAAAAATTTTTTTCATAAAAGAAAAAACAAAGGGAAAATTTATTGTGATTGTCAAAATGATACTTGAATTTTACAGATTCATTTCAAGGTGATCACAAACCCCCACAAATGACATCAACCCTCTGAACTTTTAAATGTAAAATTGTTTAAAACAGCAAAAATAGAGATTGGGTGAAAACATGTTTCAAAATGCCGAAATTGGAATTGATTTAGGAACAGCTAACATATTGGTTTATAGTAAAAATAAGGGAATTATTTTAAATGAACCGTCCGTCGTGGCAGTCGATACAGAAACAAAGACTGTACTTGCCGTCGGATCAGAAGCAAAAGAAATGATCGGGAAAACACCTGGGAAAATTGTTGCGATCCGTCCGATGAAAGACGGTGTTATCGCTGATTATGATATGACAACAGATTTACTTAAACAAATCATGAAAAAAGCAGGAAAAAATATCGGGTTTACCTTCAGGAAGCCAACTGTCGTTGTATGTACACCTTCTGGTTCAACCGCTGTTGAGCGCCGCGCCATCAGCGATGCTGTGAAAAACTGCGGAGCAAAACATGTGCATTTAATTGAAGAACCTGTTGCAGCTGCAATCGGTGCTGATCTTCCGGTAGACGAGCCTGTTGCGAACGTCGTAGTCGATATTGGCGGCGGAACAACAGAAGTTGCGATTATTTCATTTGGCGGCGTTGTTTCTTGTCATTCGATCCGAATTGGCGGCGATCAGCTGGATGAAGATATCATTACGTTTGTCAGAAAGAAATATAACCTATTAATCGGCGAACGGACTGCCGAGCAGGTGAAAATGGAAATTGGGTATGGTCTTATTGAGCATGAGCCTGAATCATTAGAAGTGCGCGGGCGCGACCTTGTAACAGGTCTGCCAAAAACGATCACACTTGTCTCTCATGAAATTCAAGGCGCCATGCGAGAATCACTTCTTCATATTTTAGAAGCGATTCGTGCCACATTAGAGGACAGCCCTCCAGAGCTAAGCGGAGATATTGTAGACCGCGGCGTCATTTTAACTGGCGGAGGCGCTCTTTTAAATGGAATTCAAGAATGGCTTTCTCAAGAGATTGTTGTTCCAGTTCATATTGCAGCTAATCCACTTGAGTCTGTTGCCATTGGAACAGGTCGTTCATTAGAAGTGATCGACAAATTGCAAAAAACTTTAAAATAATCTTCTTGTTCTACTTCTTTTTTCGTCATTTCGATCATATCGTGAGAAATGGATAAACGTGAAGGAGGAAGAACATGTTGCTTGATTTAGGTAAACGGGTCGTTGTCACAGTCATTTTAACGGGTATTATTTTAGGAGGAATGAGCCTGTCGTTTTCACATATGCCGCCTTCTAATGCACAGCCTGTGAAACAACTGAACCGCTAAAAAAGCCGCACGAAAGCGGCTTTTTTATTTTGGCTTTAAGCGTGCTCCCCATTTTCCTTTTCGGTCATAAATCTGATATGATGAACATGACTAAAGGAGGGTTTTTTATGAGTTCATTTGAAAAACAACTTGATCAATATGCCAAGACCATCGTTGAAGTCGGTGTGAATGTACAAAAGGGGCAGGAAGTAGTTGTATCCGCATTTACTGAATCTGCACACCTTGTTCGTCTTGTCGCGAAACACGCGTATGAGCGCGGGGCGAAAAACGTACATATCCGCTGGAGTGATGGTGTTCTCACCCGTTTAAAATTTGAACATGCGCCACAGGATGTCTTTGAGCAATTCCCAGAATGGGAAGCACAGATGATGGAAACCATCGCAAAACGCGGCGGTGCTTTTATTACCATCCTGTCAGAAAGCCCTGACCTTCTGCGAGGCATTGATTCGAAAAAAATCGCTGCACAGCAAAAAGCTGCTGGTTCAGCACTACATACATATCGTCAATACGTTCAATCTGACAAAGTCGCTTGGACGGTCGTAGGTGCTGCATCAAAAGAATGGGCGAAAAAGATTTTCCCTGATCATACAGATGAAGAAGCTGTCACTTTATTGTGGGATCAAATCTTTAAAGTCGCACGCGCTGATCAAGCAGATCCTGTTGAGGCTTGGAAAAAGCATGATGCGTCATTAAATGAAAAGGTCAAAATACTCAATGAACGTCACTACCATAAGCTTCATTATGAAGCACCGGGCACAGACCTAACGATTGAGCTTCCAGTGCAGCATATTTGGGTAGGTGCTGGCAGCGTAAGTGAACGCGGCGTCTCGTTCATGGCCAACATGCCGACAGAAGAAGTCTTTACCGTACCGAAAAAAGACGGTGTAAATGGGACCGTCTCAAGCACTAAGCCGCTCAGCTATGCCGGAAACATCATTGATGAATTTTCATTAACCTTTGAAAATGGCCGGATTGTGGATGTGAAAGCAAAAGAAGGCGAAGATATTTTAAAATCTCTCGTTGAAACAGATGAAGGCTCTCATTATCTAGGTGAGGTTGCCCTCGTACCAGATGATTCACCAATTTCTAATTCCAATATTCTTTATTACAATACACTTTACGATGAAAATGCATCAAATCACCTTGCGATCGGCAGCGGATATGCGTTTAATATCGAAGGCGGAAAAGAAATGAAACGAGAAGAATTGGATGCAGCGGGTGTGAACAGCAGTATTACACACGTTGATTTCATGATTGGTTCAAAGGAAATGAATATTGACGGGATTACAAAAGACGGGAAACGCGAACCGATCTTCCGAAATGGAAACTGGGCGATTTAATCAAAAAAAGACATCCTATGGATGTCTTTTCTTTGTTATGCGTAAAGCTCTTCAAGTCTTTTTTGGATGTCTTGATCTGATAAGAACTCATCATATGTTGTTTGTTTATCGACGATGCCATTTGGCGTCACTTCGATAATTCGGTTTGCGACTGTTTCAACAAACTGATGGTCATGAGATGAGAAGAGCATTGCTCCTTTAAAGCTCATGAGGCCGTTATTCAGCGCTGTAATGGATTCTAGGTCTAAGTGGTTCGTTGGCTCATCCAGCAGCAAAATATTCGCTCCAGACAGCATCATTTTTGATAACATACAACGAACCTTTTCTCCTCCTGATAAGACACTTGCTTTTTTCTTCACTTCTTCCCCAGAGAAAAGCATACGTCCTAAGAAACCACGCAGGAAGCTCTCACTTTGATCGTTCGGAGAATATTGACGAAGCCAATCAACGAGATCAACATCGTTTCCTTCAAAATATTCACTATTGTCTTTCGGGAAAAAGGCTTGTGACGTTGTGACACCCCATTTAAATGATCCGTTGTCTGGCTCCATTTCACCAGCAAGGATCTTAAATAAAGTGGACACAGCAAGCTCATTACGACTTAAGAACGCAATTTTATCTTCACGGTTCATAATAAAGCTGACATTATCAAGTACTTTCACACCGTCAATTGTTTTTGATAGACCTTCTACTTGAAGGACATCATTTCCGATTTCGCGCTCTGGCGCAAAATGAACATATGGATATTTACGTGAAGACGGCTTAATATCGTCTAAAGAGATTTTATCAAGCAATTTCTTTCTTGATGTCGCTTGCTTCGATTTAGAAGCGTTCGCACTAAACCGGGCAACGAATTCTTGAAGCTGCTTAATTTGTTCTTCTTTTTTCTTATTTGCTTCTTGGCTTAGTTTCAGCGCTAACTGGCTGGACTCATACCAAAAGTCATAGTTACCGACGTATACTTGGATTTTTCCGAAATCAAGGTCCGCAATATGTGTACATACTTTGTTTAAGAAATGACGATCATGCGAAACGACGATGACGGTATTTTCAAAGTTAATGAGGAACTCTTCGAGCCACTGGATCGCTTGTAAGTCCAAGTGGTTCGTTGGCTCATCGAGAAGAAGAACGTCAGGCTTGCCAAATAAAGCTTGAGCTAAAAGTACTTTTACCTTTTCAGAACCGCCAAGCTCAGACATTTTCTTCGATTGAAGGCTTTCTGGAATGCCAAGACCCTTTAATAGGATCGCTGCTTCACTTTCAGCTTCCCATCCGTTTAATTCAGCAAACTCACCTTCAAGCTCGGCTGCACGAATCCCGTCTTCATCTGAGAAATCAGGTTTCATATAGATCGCATCTTTCTCCTGCATCACGTCATATAGACGTTTGTGACCCATGATGACGACTTTTAGCACTTCAAACTCTTCGTATTCAAAGTGGTTCTGTTTTAAAATCGCTAAACGCTCACCAGGGCTCATATGAACATCACCCGTTTGAGCCTCAATTTCTCCAGAAAGAATCTTTAGGAACGTTGATTTACCAGCTCCATTGGCACCAATTAATCCGTAGCAGTTGCCAGGAGTGAATTTAATATTTACTTCTTCAAATAGTTTACGATCAGCAAAGCGCAAACTAACATTATTTACTGCAATCATTTATTAATCCTCCATCACTCATTCATCATTATGAAGTATAACATGAATAACGTTTGATAGAAACGTCTCTCGCTAAGAACGAAGGCTTTTTGTCCATTATGGTATAATAAACGGGAATGATTGATTGAAGGAGTTCGGGCGATTTGAGATTACTCACACTGATGGAATACTGTTTATTGATTTTCTTTATGGGCATTTATTTATCTGCAACAGGCTTTAATGCGAAGGACTTTGGCCTTTATATTGGGCTTGTCCTCATTTACACACTGGTCCACATCTTTTCCAAACGCTTTTTACAAAAGCGGGGAAAAGAAAACAAAAAAATCGGATTGTTTCGATCCGTATTAGCCATTACCGGATCTGTATTCGCTTCGGTACTAGCCATTGTGATCATTGTTACAGTGCTCACGCCAAATTAAAAACGACCCTTCTGTAAGGGTCGCTCGTTCAAGCACCTTTCTCTTGCCTCTGAGAAGGTGCTTTTATTTTGTCTGTCGAATGTCGCCAAACGGGAAGAAAACAAATTCTGATGTCCCGACAACCCGATCCTTTTCAATGAGGCCAAGTCCATTTCTGCTGTCCATGGAATTGAGTCTATTGTCCCCCATCACAAAGTAATCGTTTTTCGGTACTTTCACTGGACCAAAATCTCCAGTTAAATGCACTTCATACTCTTTCGCATGCGCCTTGTTCTCTTTTAAATAAGGCTCATCTACTTTTTTACCATTAATGTAAAGCGTATCATCCTTCATTTCAATCGTATCACCTGGAAGGCCGATCAATCGTTTGACATAATGAATCTTCTGTCCATCTTTTCCATTAATAATCACGATGTCACCGCGTTTCACACCACCGAGATAGTTAATGGTTTTGTTGACAAACAGCTTTTCCCCGTCATGAAGTGTCGGTTCCATTGACTCTCCTTCCACCACATACGGTTCAAATATAAATGTACGGATGAGCAAGACGAGCGCAAGTGCAATTAAAATGGCTTTGATCCATTCAAACAGTGAACTTTTCTTCTCTGTTTTGGCTTGCTTCGCATCAGATTGAATGTCATTTTCGTTTTGTTTGTTTTCTTCGTTCAAAATACTGCTTCCTCCTAAGACTTTCTGCTAAAAGACTTGAAACGTGAATTGAATAACTTTACTTTATCATATGTCATTTAAAAATTCACAAGACAACCATCTAATTAGATATTTTTTCCTAATTCACTGATGATTAAACAAAAAGAAGCACCGTTTTTCACGATGCTTCTCTTCTGCATTACGCTTCTTGTTGAACCGGTTTTTTCAAAATACCCAGTAAAATCGCTGTCACAACGGCACCGATTAAGATGCTGATGATGTAAAGAACTGGATGATTTGTTACCCAGAAAACAAATAGTCCGCCATGCGGTGCAGGAAGCGTCACTCTAAAGAATTCCGTTAATCCACCAGCAACTGCTGCACCAATAACAGCTGAAGGAATCACACGAAGAGGATCTGCCGCCGCAAATGGGATCGCCCCTTCAGTGATGAAGGCTGCTCCCATGAAGTAGCATGTAATCCCTGCTTCACGGTCACGTTTTGAGAACTTATTTCTAAAGATCGTTGTTGCAAGTGCAATACCTAGTGGTGGAACCATTCCGCCTGCCATAATTGCAGCATGCGGTGCATAGTTGCCAGCAGCAATCATTGCAAGACCAAATGTGTAAGCCGCTTTGTTAATTGGGCCACCCATATCAATTGCCATCATACCAGCTAAAATAATACCCATTAAAACAAGGTTTCCAGTACCTAATGATTCAAGCCAATGTGTTAATCCGTCCATCACCATTTTCACTGGTGTGTTGACAATATAATGCATGATAATGCCTGTAAAGAAAATACCGAACAATGGATACAGCAGAACCGGTTTAATCCCGTCGAGTGTCTGCGGTACGAATGTGAATACTTTTTTGAGCAGTACAACAATGTAACCTGCTAGGAAACCAGCAATCAGTCCACCTAAGAACCCTGCACCTGCTGCTGACGCCATAAATCCACCGACCATACCTGGCGCAAAACCTGGACGATCTGCAATACTCATGGCAATAAATCCAGCTAATACCGCAACGATTAAGGCAAGCGCATTATCGCCGCCAATTCCTTTTAAGACAGCTGCAAATGAATTAAATGAAGGGTCCTTAGGATCTGCTGAATTAATTCCCCAGAAGAATGAAATCGCAACTAATATACCGCCTCCGACAACAAATGGAAGCATGTTACTTACACCACTCATTAAGTGCTTGTAAAATCCGCTTCTTCCTTTGCCAGATGATTCAGTTTCGTCTTTAGAAGAACTGCCGCCTGAACCTTTATAAATCGGCGCATCTTGATTGATGGCTTTTTCAATTAATTCCTGCGGACGGCGAATACCAGCTGTTACAGGGACTTCAATGACATGTTTGCCTTTAAAGCGTTCCATTTCAACTTGCTTGTCCGCTGCCACAATGATGGCTGGTGCTTCTTCAATTTCTTTTGCTGTAAGGGCATGTTTAATACCGCCAGAGCCGTTTGTTTCAACTTTAATGTCAACGCCCATTTCTTTTGCTTTTTCTTTCAAAGCATCTGCTGCCATAAATGTATGTGCAATGCCGGTCGGGCAAGCTGTTACCGCTAAAATTTTAGCAGGTTTTCCTTCTGCAGCCGGCTCTTCTTGAACTTCCTCTTCTTCTTCATCATCTTGATCATGTGTATTGATGATCTCAATGATTTCATCTTCAGTCGCCGCTTCAAGAAGCTGCTTTCGAATTTCTTCACGCATAAGAAGTGTAGATAAACGAGAAAGTGCCTCTAAGTGCGTGTTGTTTGCGCCTTCAGTTGCGGCAATCATAAAGACAAGATGACTCGGCTGAGCGTCCAGTGATTCATAATCTACACCAGCAGTGGAGCGGCCAAATGCAATGGCAGGCTCTTTTACACTTGCTGTTTTAGCGTGCGGGATGGCAATTCCTTCACCAATACCAGTAGAGCTCTGTTTTTCACGATTAATCACAGCTTCTTTATAGCCCTCTTTATCATTTAACTTGCCTGCTGTATCTAAAACAGTGACAAGCTCTTCAATGACTGCTTCTTTCTGCTGGCTGTCTAATTGAAGCTTAATGGTATGCTTCGTGAGTAGTTCTGTAATTTTCATGATGACTCCTCCTTTAAATGCGTGTGACTTTTACTTGTGGTAATAGTGTGTCGACAAGCTCTTTTGTGCCAAGCTCCTCAGAAAAGGCTGTAGCGCTTCCTGAAGTGACACCAAGCTTAAATGACTCTTCAATTGAAAGGCCTTTTGAAACGCCGGCTAAAAACCCTGCAACGACTGAATCCCCTGCTCCAACTGAATTAACGAGCGTTCCTTTTGGAACATTGGACTGATAGATTCCTTCTTTACTGAATAAGAGGGCGCCATCACCAGCCATGGAGACGATGACATGTTCAGCACCTTGTTCTAACAGCTTTTTCCCATAAGGAATGGCTTCTGCTGCTGATGAAATACTCGTCTCAAACATTTCACCCAGTTCATGATGATTTGGCTTCATTAAGAACGGTTTCATGTCTGCTGCTTTTTTTAGCGCTTCGCCAGAAATATCAAGAACAACTCTTACACCTTGCTCTCGGCAAACTTCAGCAATACGCTCATATGTGTTATGAGGCAATGATGAAGGAATGCTGCCAGCTAAAACAACGACATCTCCTTCAGTCAATGAAGAAAATTGAGATAGAAACGACTCAAATTGCGCTTCAGTAATAGATGGGCCGAGTCCGTTGATTTCTGTCTCTTCACCTGTTTTTAGTTTTACATTGATCCTTGTATCTTCTGACACCTCGTGAAAGGCTGTTTGTAATTGTTCGTTCTGTAAAAAATTTTGAATATATTTGCCTGTAAATCCACCAATGAATCCAAGTGCTTTCGATTCAACACCGTGACGTTTTAATAGCCTTGAGACATTGATTCCTTTACCACCTGGATATTTTTGATCATAGGTTGAACGATTTAAACCGCCGACTGCAAAATCCTCCACGTGTACGATGTAATCAACTGATGGGTTTAAAGTAACTGTATAAATCATGTTTTCACTACCTTTATAACCGTTTTTTCATGGTAATTATCGAATGAATCTTCTTTTGCGTCGTTTGTGATAATGGTGGCTTCCTGTAAACTAGCAAAGGTTGAAAACGATATTTCGCCAAACTTTGAGGCATCTGATAAGATATAGGTTTTTTTCGCCTGTTTCATGGCTCTTTTTTTCATGAGTGCTTCCTCTGGATCAGGTGTTGTAAAACCCGCCTCGGGATGAATGCCATTTGTCCCAACAAAGCTTTTGTCAAAACGATAATTCTCCATCGCTGTCAAAGCTGCGGCTCCAACCATGGCTCCTGTTCGATGTTTCACTGATCCGCCTATCAAGTAAAAGGTAATACCTTTTCTCATGAGGGCTTCAATGTGCATCACACCGTTTGTCACCACGACAATATCTTGATCTGGATCGATATATTCAATCATTTGCTGTGTGGTTGTACCAGCATCTAAATAAATACAGTCGCCCTGTTTTAAAAGAGATGCCGCCGCCTCTGCTACCAATGACTTTTCTTGAAGGTTTTTGGCAGATTTCTCAAATACATCTGGTTCAAGGCGAATACTCGAAATCTTGGCTGCTCCTCCATGAACCCTTTTAAGAAATCCTTTTTCTTCAAGGGCTGATAAATCTCTTCTAATTGTAGATTCAGACGCATCCGTCATCATCGTTAAGTCCTGTATTTTAATGACATCATTTTCTTCCAAGCTGTCGATTATGAGTTGATGTCTTTCCGGTGTTAACATGCGAACACCCCTTTTGAAAACGTATTCATTTTGCGCGCACCTTTATTGTAATCGCTTTTTTCAACATTATCAATACAAAACAATCAAATACATTCAATAACTATCAAAATCTTTCACCATGGTCATCTTACCTTTATATGTACCATTTGTAAACTGAAAAATATGTGACAATAAGATGAAAGTCATGATATTAGCATTTCTATCATTTTTTATTTCATTCAATGGAACTAAAAAAAGCTTTTATGCGATTTGCATAAAAGCTTTTGATGGGTAATGAAGGCGAATGTAAACTGTTTGTATGCTTCTTTCCTCTTCGATTTATTCATACCTGAGCGATTCAATAGGGTCTAGTCTCGCTGCTTTATTCGCAGGAATTAACCCAAAAACAATACCAATGAGCATACTAAACAGTACGCCTCCACATACTACTTGCCAAGATACAAGAGACGGCCAGCCGGCAAATAGTGATACTAACGAAGCTCCGCCTAAACCAAGTGCAATCCCCATCAACCCGCCGATGAGTGTTAAAACGACAGACTCAATTAAAAACTGGACGAGGATTTGAGCCCTTGTTGCGCCCATCGCCTTTCGAATACCGATTTCTCTTGTCCTCTCTGTCACAGAAACGAGCATAATATTCATCACACCGATTCCGCCAACAAGTAAAGAGATCCCGGCTATTGAGCCAATGATCGTTGTCATAACGGATGTTATTTGACCAATCCCTTCTGCGATTTCTTCCATATTGATCATTTCGTAAGCATCTTCTGTATGATGATTTTCATTTAATATGGCAGCCGCGCTCTTTCCTACTTCCTTCATTTGATCAGCATGTGCGACTTGAATAGACAACTTATCATATTCACTCATACCAAGTGTGGAGGTGAGCATCGCAAATGGGACATAGATTTCATTCATATCAAATGAAAACATCCCTTTCTGTTTTGCTAACACACCGATGACTTCAACTGGCTGTCCGTTCATCCAAATCAGTTCGCCTAATGCCTTTTGTCCGTTGAATAGTTCTTTTTGTAAGCCATCTGAGATAAGAGCAGCTCTTCTGCCGCTTCTAAAATCAATATCTCTTAAATCCTGTCCTTCTGCGATTTGTAATGAATGTACATTTGTATACCCTTCATTTATACCGTTAACTGTCGCATCAACTGTCGTATCTTGAAACCTCAGCTGCATTCCTTGTGCAGTCGAGGAGGCGACCTGCTCCACCCCGTTGATTGTCCTAATGCTTTTTATGTCTTCCTCAGTAAATGATGCTTCGAATAAGGCATTTGGATTTGCATTTAATTCTTCGTCAGAAGGCGTATATGTCATATCAATGGTATTGTTTGGACCTGAAATCGATCCTTTTAACATTTGCTCACCGCCTTGACCGATCGCCACGACTGCAATGACTGATCCAACACCAATAATAATCCCAAGCATCGTTAAAATAGAACGTAATTTATGAGCTAAAACCGAATTCAGCGCTATTTTGATATTTTCAAAGAGTTTCATTCATAGCGTCCCCTTGTATCCATCTATCTTCAACAAGCCGTCCATCTCTCACAACGACAGTCCGATTTGTATACGCAGCTATTTCTTCTTCATGGGTGACAAGCACAATCGTTGTCCCTTCCTCATTCAGCTGTGTAAACTGTTCCATAATTGAGATGCTTGTTTTTGAGTCGAGAGCACCAGTCGGTTCATCTGCTAAAATCAGCTGAGGCTTATTGACAATCGCACGTGCAATTGCCACCCTTTGCTTTTGTCCTCCTGACAACTCACTTGGCATATGTTTCATTCGATCTGCCAAACCAACCTTTTCCAGTGCCAATTCCGCACGTTCTTTTCTTTCCTTTTGACTGATCCCAGCGTAAATCATCGGCAGTTCCACATTGCGCCTCGCATTTAACCTTGGCAGCAGATGAAATTGCTGAAAAACAAATCCAATGGATTGATTTCGAATGACCGCAAGCTCCTGGTCCTTTGCTGCTGACAGCTCTGTACCTTGAAAATGATATTGTCCTGTCGTTGGGCGGTCTAAACAGCCAATAATATTCATTAATGTTGATTTTCCAGAGCCGGACGGGCCCATAATGGACATATACTCGCCTTTTTCAATGACAAGATTCATATCACTTAATACATCAAATGTTTCGTGTGCGACCTCATAGCTTTTTGTCACGTTGGAAAGCTGAATCATTCAGCATTCACTTCCATTCCGTCATACATGTCATCTGTTGGATGAGCAATGATTTGATCCTCTGCCTTGACACCTTTTGTCACTTCAAGATCATGACCTGACGTTTCCCCTATGACCACTTTTACTTTTTTCAATTCATTTTTTTCAACAACATAAACGTATTGTCCATCAGTCTCTTTTTTTACCGCTGTTTCAGGAATTGTTTGCGCTTGGCGCTTATCTGTTTGAATTTCCATGATCATTTTAAAACCAGGCTTCGCCTCAGGTTTCTTTCCCTTTATTTCTACCTCAACAGGATATTGAACCGTTTGGTCGCTCGAAGTTGTTTCGACTGCTGTCTGGACAGGAACAGTGCCTACTTTTTTCACGACTCCTTGCCAGCTCTTCCCGCGAATGACATCAGACGTTACCTTCACTTTTTGTTTCTTTTTGATTTTTATGGCATCATACTCTGAGATCAAACCCCGCACGATCATTTTTTTATCATGACCAATATGAATGATCGGCTGCCTTTCTTCCGCCCCCCCTGCCCCTGCCTCTTGCTCAATGGAAATCACTGTTCCATCAATTTTACTATGTACGGTTAAATCTTCTATTTGAGCCTTTACTTTTTCTTGGCTGATCTCTGCTTGCTTTTGTTCTAATTCAGCCGCTTTCAGTTCTAATTGAAGCTGATCTCGCTCGCTTTTGATATTAGCGCCTGCTTTTTTCTCCTCTAATTCACTCAGCCGATTTTGCAATTGTTCCAGGTTTAATGTACTTGATTCAACGGCTAGTGCTTGCTGCTGCTCTTCAAGCTCCAGTTCCTTATTTTCATATGTAAGAAGCGGCGTTCCAGCCTTTACCTTTTCCCCTTCTTTCACAGCAATTTCCTTCAATTTCCCCTTTTCCTCTTCTTCATAGATGAACTGCTCTTCAAAGAATGAAAGTGTCCCCGGTGTCATCACGGTAGAGGTGATTTCTTTTGGCGTGAGTTTGACTGTTTTAATCGCTGCTGTAGAAGCAGGCTTTGCTTGGTTTTTCGCAATATTAAATCCAATAAATAGTCCAATCACAATAATTAAAATAGATCCAATGATGATTTTCTTTCTCATAAAAACCTTCTACCCCCAGCTTACTGATATGTTAATTGCTGTTCCTACATATTGAAAAATTAACGATAAGATATAAAAAACGCCTATAATCACCCAAGAAATTCTCGGTGATATACGCCCAACTTGGATGAATAAAAAGCCAGTTAAAACAAGATTCCAGATCACAAATAGATCGATATTGGCTAACACCGCCTGCCATGGACCAGAAATTCGAATGAGCGCGTTTAACGAGGTAACCGTGATGTCTTTTGGAACATGAAAAAGGATGACTGCCAAATGAGAAATAATTGTCCCAATGATCGTAACGGGTGTAATGAACAGGACCGCTGAAAAAAGCTGCCGAAATGATGCATCACCTTTCGCTAAAAATACGATGAGCTTATATATAGCCGCATTGATGACAATCCCAAATACGAGACCAATGAGTGTCACCACATAAACAACAGGTATCGGCAAACTTAAATCTGCCCACATTCCCTTATTTACGAGCTCAGACAAATAAGTCACAACGACTGTTAAAATAAGCACACAAGATAAAGGCCACCAAACAACTGGATTTTCCCATACTCTTTTCAGGTGCTCTGATGGTCTTGTACTCACTCCAATGATCGTAGGTTTGTCCATGTTTTCTTTCATCAAATGTCATCCTCTCTATGTCAAGCAAGTATGCAAACGCACAATAACGCTCTTTTTCTTTCTATTTTATCAAAAGATTGCCAATAAGTGATCGAACATTTGATTTTCTTATTTTCGTTGAGAAAAAATTTTATCTATTATTCTATTTTCACGAAAGAAACCCTTCAAATGACCTCATGATCCGACCATATTCATACCAAGAATCGTGCTTTTACTGACCTAAAAACATTTTATTAAGTAAACAATATGTCTTTCGGAATAAATATCCTTTTCTTTTGAATTCGCATGGTCTTAGATAGACACAACAATTTTTTGTTAAAATAATCCTATTAATTTCGACAAATCCCGGCTTTATAGGACTATGATTGGTTTCTTTTACAGAACAAATAAGTCTTTAGTATCAATACTTTCATATTAAAAAATTAAAAATAAAGGGATTTTACTTGATCAAAAGTTATTTTTTCATATAATGTAAAATAGAGGTAGGTTAAATGATAGTGGAAATGGAGTCAAGTGAATGTTAAGAGAAAAATTGAAAATGCAATTGATTTTACTGTATGAAAAGGAACAAGAAGCATGGCAATACTTTCGAAAGGAAAGAGAATCGATTTATCATGAGCTCAAATTACTTGATATGAAAGAAAGCAGACCTTCTAATGACAAAATATACTACGCTGCAAGATGTGTAGATATTATCAAAGAGAAAAAGGGAAGCATTGTGAGCACAAAAGAATTAAAGGAACAGCTTCAAGCCCAAACAGATTTCAATGTGAGACGAATCAGCGAATTGTATGATCTCATTCAGCAGCTCGATCCTCACATTTCTAAAGCAAGAAGGGGATGTTTTATTTACGAAGATCACACCCAAGTACCTCTACAAACTTTTCACACATAAAAAATTGGTTACAGCCGGGTGGCCATAACCAAATCCTCTAATATCTATTATCCACCACTTACAGGAGGAATGAGTGCAACAGTGTCCCCGCTACGCACTTCAGCATTTTCCCTCGTATATATTTCGTTGACTGCAACCATTACGTTTTGTGCAGCATCAACACCATATACCTCCTGTAATTCTATTTTAATCTCATCAACCGTTGTTTGATCTTTTTGAATGATGATTTGTTGTTTACCGGCCTTCTCAGCAAGGCCGGCGAACAATAATACATTAATCATGCTGATCACCTTCTTTCTCTGCAAGTTGAAGATTGCTAGGTTTACCTTCTGGATATGAAACCGTTTCAAGCTGATCACCTATCCAGGCCTCTCCGTCTTCCCAATATTCTTTTTTCCAAATGGGAACGATTTCCTTGATTCGTTCAATGGCATATTCATTGGCTTCGTAGGCAGCCTTCCTATGAGGAGACGAAACGGCGATCGCAACAGCAATATCCGTTATCTCAAGTGTTCCAATCCGGTGCACAATCGCTGCTTCAGTGTCAGGCCATCGATTCTTGATTTCTTGTCCAATCTGCCTTAGCATGCTTTCCGCCATTGGTATGTATGCTTCGTAGGTTAAACGCAATGTTTTCTTGCCGTTTGTCCATTCTCTGACCGTCCCAATAAACGTCGTAATCGCCCCTGCCTTTCGTCTTGTCACATGCTGAATCAATTCGTTTACCTCAATCGGCGTTTTTGTTATTTTAAAAAGTTCGCTCAAAACGTGCCGCCTCCCTTCAATAAGTGAAAAGCAAATGTCATCCCGCGCTTATCAAAAGCTGAAAACACAGGAAACGGGTAATTTTCGGTTAATTGATCTTCTTGAGAAAAATAAATAGCTGCTTGTATATTGGAAAGAGCGGAAAGGTCAATAAGCTCCTCTTCATTCTTTACACAAACGATTTTGCGATAAGGCGCCTGTTTGTACCCCTCTATGAGAACAGCGTCTAACGGAAGATGCTGACACATGTTGAGCAGCTGTTCTAACGTGAAGTCCTGCATCGAAAAGTGAAACTCACCTTCTCCTTCCACACCTGCGGCATAGGCACCTGCCTGAATATATCGATCAGTATCTTTTTCTTTGAAAAGACGATCTGGTGTCCCGCCATGTCCATGGTGTTTAAAGCAACCCAGCTTCAGTCCTTCACGTTCGGCCAGCTGACAGAGCTTTTCAATCAATGTGGTCTTGCCGCTATTTTGAAAACCGACCACCTGTAATATGCTTAATTTGTCATCCAGCATGGAGACCCACCGCCTTTGTGCTGAAACAGCAGAACATCAACTTGATCACCTGCTTGAAAACCTCTTGTTCCCCCAGGCAGCATGATGAAACAGTCAGCCTCTGCAATAGAGGTCACTGCACTTGATTTATCAAGACCTGTCGGAGTCACACTGATCTGACTCCCAGTGAATTGAAGAGCCGCCCTGACAAAACGAGTAAACGGATTGGCTTTTGGAAAATCATGTGTGAGTTTCGCCTCAGCAAAAGCGGGAAACGGATTTTCTTTCATATACCATTTATAAATGATCGGTTTCACAAATAATTCAAAGCCCACAAAACAGGCAGCAGGGTTTCCAGACAGCCCAAACAGCAATTGACCATTCGGCATTGCAGCCACAGTCGTCACACTTCCAGGTCTCATGGCTACTTTATTAAACAGTACCTTGGCTCCCAGCTTTTCATAAATGGCAGGCAGAAAGTCAAAATCACCCACTGACACGCCGCCTGTTGTGATCAGAATGTCTACCTTGCTCATGGCTGCTTTTACTGCATGATAACTTTTGTCAAAATCATCGGAGACTCCGCCTAAATCTAGCGGATCAGCTCCGGCCTCAAGTACCTGCGCATAGACCATACTCAGATTACTATTTCTAATCTTGCCGTCTACCATGGCATCACTTACTTGAAGAAGCTCTGTGCCCGTTGAAATAATGCCAATCACCGGTTTTTTGACAACTGGCACTACCGCATATCCAAATGTCGCCAAAAGAGCCGTGACGCCAGAAGTGACAGCTGTTCCTTTTTTGACCATCACGTTTCCTTTGAGAACCTCTTCTCCTTGACTAGAAATATTGTCTCCCTTTTTCAGCGGTCTTTTCAGTGACATGAATGATTTGCCGTCTTTTTCGAAAGTCTTCGTCAGCTCGATCATGATGACGACATTTGCTCCATTTGGAATTTTTGCCCCTGTCATTATACGGATGGCCTGAAAGGGACCGATGGTTTTTGCTGAGACCATTCCTGCACCAATATGATCAATGACCTCGAATTCAACTGGATGCGCACTTGACGCTTCTTTTGTATCTTCTGCCCGAAGCGCAAATCCATCATACGGAGAACGATCAAATGCCGGAACATCATGGTCTGCCAAAATATCTTCTGCAATAAACCTTCCAAGGCTATCCTTTAAAGGGACCCATTCTATTTCTCCATGTTTTTCGTATTGGTGAACTTTCTTTATAGCCTCTTCTACTGGTATTGGCTGCCGTCTTTCCATCACACTTCACTCCTATATCCCTAGCAGTCTCGCTAGTAATGAATTGGCTTCTTTTTCATCATTTGTTCCATGGATTAATGCACGTCCTCCTTTGAAACAGACCATCCGGTAATTTTCGTAGCGTACATGGATTAAGAAGTCGTTTACTTTCACCTCACAAATAGATGAGAGCCGCTCTTTCATATGCTGAAATGAGAGTTTTGCTAAATCCTTTGAAACAATTTGAACGGTGTCACGTCCGCAAAGGACCGTCGATTTTTTACGCTGATCATGTAAATAAGGATAGGTTCTTGCGATGCCGCAAGTTGGACAGTTCTTCTCTTTAGTTAGAGATAAATCCATTTTAAATGATGTGGACTGCCAAAGATCAAACGTGACAAATTTCCGCTCGATTTGATCTTCATGCCCTGTTAAATATTTTAGTGCCTCTGTTTGCTGATAAGCAGAAACCATTTGAACAGCAGGTGAAATAATCCCCGCTGTATCACACGTCAAGCCGCCAACAGGCATTGCCGTGAACACACATGATAAACATGGCGTTTTATCCGGCAATATGGTCATATACATCCCCTGACTGCTCACACAAGCACCATATATCCACGGCGTCTTCGTTTCTAGTGATAAGTCATTCATCACCATTCTTGTCTCAAAATTATCTGTTGCATCAATGACGATATCTGCTCTCTGGAATAACGGCCTTAACAGCTCCGCCCCTGCATCTTCAATCAGAGCGTGTATGGTCACTTCATGATTGATCTGCTCGAGACGTTTTTGTGCCGCAGCTGCTTTTGGTACATGTGCCTTTGCATCATGTTCCGTGTAGAGCTGCTGCCGCTGTAAATTTGAAAATTCCACATAATCACGATCGACAATCGTAAGCGTACCGATGCCAGACCGGACAAGCCCTTCCGCAGAAGCGGTACCAAGTGCACCGGCTCCAACGATCAGCACATGACTTTCAGCCAGCGCATGCTGCCCTTTTTCCCCAACCGGAGGGAACAAGATTTGTCTTGAATATCGGTCATTCAATGCTGTTCTCTCCTCACCGTTTTTTTATGTATCATATCATACCGTTTTCAGGTAAATCGCTTCTTTTATTGATATTACGAAATTCGTTTGATGTCACGTTCAGTTCTTCCTCTGAAACGATACGCACATGAAGCTTTTGAAGCAAATCTTTAATGGCTAATTGATTCTCTTTTAAGCACGCGCGAATAAACGGCAGAGAGCGGCGGTGATAAAGTGCAAATAAAGGCTGTAATCTGCCCTGAACAAGCGGGATAATGGCATCTGCGCGCTCATTGCAATAGGACGATAATACTTCCGCCGTTTTCTTCCGTATGAAAGGCATGTCACACGCCGTCACTAAATACCATTCTGCTTCTTGCTTTTGCATCGCTGTATATATGCCAGCAAGCGGTCCGCATCCGCGCACCTCTTCATCATCTAAACACACACTTTGTTCACCTCTTGCTTTGAAAAAAGGAAGAAGCGATGGATGACTTATGATGACAGTCTGCCCGTCTAAAAGCTGCTCTTTCACATGCTCATATAATGGTTTCCCCTGAAACATATGGCTTGCCTTTGGCTCTCCAAAACGTCTGGAAGCTCCTCCAGCTAAAATCACATTCACTACGTGCATCCTCTCATCCTCCTTTGATATGGTTGTTCTAATCGCACTCCTTTCGCATACTTTATTGGTAACATGAATAAGGAGGGTCTATCGATGAACAGGCGCCATGCTTCTCCCCTATTCCATGATCTATCTCAAGAAAATTTATACTTAAAAGCTGAAACTGCCAAATATCAACAAATGATCTCTGATTTACAGTCCTCATATACGTATTCTAAAAATAAGAAGCTAACTCAAGAATATCATGAGATGAAAAAGGATTACACACAATTAAAACAACAACTGGATGAAATAACCAATGATCAACATGATGCTGCCTCAAAAATACAGGATCTCTCCTACAGCAAAACAGAATTGTTACATAAAATGGTCCTTCTCCATGAGATGCTGCAAAAGGAAACCTATCATAGAAGAAAAGAAACCGAAGAAAAACACAGGCTGCATTTGAAAGTTGTCAAATATAAGGAAATCTCGCAACAATTAAATGAACGGATAGAAGATCAAGATAAACGACTTGCAAAAGAGGAGAAAAAAGGAAATACTTTATCCGCAGTGATTGAAAAGCTGCAGCAAAATTTGGGCGATAAAAACGCAGAGCTCCATGTATTACAGGAAGGCGTCAGACACCTTCAAGAGCGTTTTTATGAAACGCAGGAGAAATTACTGCAAATTGAAAAAGCAAAAGAAGCGATTTTTTATGAAACGCTCACGAGCTATCAAAAACAGTTAGCAGAAAGCGAGGAATGGATCGCATCTCATTTTGCTGATATTGACCAGTCAGCCCAAACAAATTCACAGCCATTCTCACGAGACATCCTGCAAACGACAGAAGAAATCGAACCGATTTTGAAGAAACTCAACGAACAAGTTCAAACACTTCAGGAACAAGTCGATGCTGTGCAGCGTAATGGAGAAGTCATGACAGTCAAAATCGACGGCTTTAAAAAACAGCGTGATCACCTGCCTAAGGAACGCAAAATTGTCTATACAGTTGATCAAAAGAAGTAATTCTCGAATAAAAAAACTGCTGGCTTGACGCCCAGCAGTTTTTTTATTTATTCGTCTTCTGTTTGAATGTCGCCTTCTAAAATATACTGTCCGCGATAAGGCTTCTTCACTTCAGGATACATTTTAATTAAGCTTTGCATAAACGTTGTCATATTTGGGATTTCAAGACCGCTCTCTTTTTCGATCTCTTTTTGAAGCTCTGAGCTTTTAATCGCTGCATTATGACGTTTTAACGTTTTAATCGCAGCTTCACGAAGCTTCGCTGCCTTTGAGCCAGGACGAGCTGTGCCTCTTCTGCGTCTTGTCGATCCTTCAGGAATACCTACAGGTGCACCGTTTAGCTGTCCTGTTCCTAAAGATGATGATTGTGGTTGTGCCGGCTGCTGGTAGCTTCTCATTTCTTGCGCAGCAAGCTCAGCTAATACAGGCAGTGAATCTGTCTTTCTTTCTGTACGTACTTCTTTTTTTGTATCTGACACTAGACCTGTTCCTTGACGGTCTAATTCTCTTAATTTTGCATAAATCGCATCGCGCTCAATTTGATATTCACGGATGACCTTTACTTCTGCCTCGTTTAATTGTTCCAATCGTAAACGTAACGCTTCCCTCTCATTAAACAATGGATTTCCCCCTCATCATATAAAAAATATTCTATAGTAAATATTAGATTAGAAAACTAATTTTATCAACTATTTTTTTATCATTTTACAGTTTGCTAACAGATAGGTATTTTCAACTAAAATTTTGCCAAGGAGGAAAAATCGGCACCCATTTCATTGACACCATAGGCTTTTGACAAACCTTAAAATATTGTAAAAAAATTGAATAAACGCTTATACTACTTGATTTATATAGTTATTTACCTAACTGAAATTTCTTTTGTGCAAAAACGTTCTGAATAGTAAAAAGTTAAAATCTTTACAATTTCATTTCAAAACAAAAATGTAAATAGGTCGTTATACCTTTTTGTTTCAGGGATATTTTTTAATAAACTCCCTCATTTTCTCTTTTCTTAGGAATAATAAACTCGTCCAGTGCAATAAGCCGCCTGTTTTTGCCCATGAAAAAACCCCCATTTATGGGGGAAAGCCTATTCTGCAGCCTTTTCAGACTCAGAAAGCACTCGATTGACACGTTTTTCAAGCATTTTCATTCCGCTTCCGCCGGCTTGGAAGTGACGCAAAGCACCTGTTTTATCAAATACATAATATGCAGGTACATATTCGTTTTCAAAGGCTTCTGTTAGGTGATGATCACTGTCCACAAAGATTGGCTGCGTAATTTCATGCTCTTTCGCAACTTCTTTGATTTTTTCTAGATCTAGGTCATCTTCTGAACGAGGCATATGAACTGCTACAACGTTTAGTTGATCCTTGTACTCATCACGGAATTGATTGACTTGAGGCATTGCCTCTTTACAAAGATGACAGCTGACTGACCAGAAATGAATCAATGTTGGTTTGTCACCAATCAAATCTTCTTTTGTTACTTCTCCATTTAACCACTCTTTTGCACCAGTTAGTTCTGGCATTGGTTGACGTAATTTCATTATGAAGCGCCTCCATCCATTGTATGTGTCGAAACAAAAAGGTCTAACATCAGTTAGACCCTCCTGTTTCTTCAGTTATCAATTAAAGTGTTTTTTGACCAGGTTTCCAGTTCGCTGGGCAAAGTCCACCAGTTTGTAATGCTTGAAGAACACGTAATGTCTCATCTACATCACGACCGATATTGTTGTGGAATACTGTTTGGTATTGAAGTTCGCCTTCTGGGTTAATGATGAATAAACCGCGAAGAGCAATTCCTTCTTCTTCAATTAAAACGCCGTATTCTCTAGATACTGTGTGGTTAGTATCAGCAGCTAACGGGTATTTTAATTCACCTAGACCATTGTCTTTACGGTCTGTATTGATCCAAGCAAGATGCGTGTGGATTGTATCAGTAGATACACCGATGATTTCTGCATCTAAATCTTCGAACTCGTCATAACGATCGCTCATTGCTGTAATTTCAGTTGGGCAAACAAATGTGAAATCCATTGGATAGAAGAAAAGAACTGTCCATTTGTCATTCTTCATGTTTTCCTCTAAACTTACTTTACCAAATTCCTTGTTAGCAAGTACTGCTTCCATTTCAAAACGTGGAGCTTGTTTTCCTACGAAACGCTCTGCCATATGTAAATCCCTCCAAAAAATAATATCTTTATACAGTCTTCTTAGCTGTATATAAAATGAGAATCAAAACTTAAAATTCTCATTTAGTTAATAACTTCACAATTACAATTATAATACTTATGCGATTTTTAGTCAATATTAATTAATAATAAATTTAATTAACGATTTGTCACAATTCCTGCTTCACCTATCAAAAGTTTAACATGACTTGCATAAGGGAACAAATGATTAGCTTCTCTTTTAGAGCATACATAGAAAGGTTTTGAAGATCATGAGAGCATTTCAACAAGTAGATTGGGTTTCCATTATCCTCAATAGCAGTATGATTTTGCTAAAACTAGTCGCCATTTTTGCCATTTACTTTATCATCAGAGCCATAGGAAACAAGATGATTAAGCGAGCCTATTCCACATTCGCTGAAAAGCATGAAGTCTCTTTATCAAGAGCACAGACGCTTCAAAGTCTGACGTTAAATATTTTCGCCTACTTATTGATTTTTATTCTAGTTGTGATGATCCTCGACTTATTTCATTATAACCCGACTGCTTTGCTGGCAGGTGCAGGCGTTGTAGGACTTGCGATCGGTTTTGGCGCTCAAGGGTTAGTGAGTGATATTGTGACCGGATTCTTTATACTTTTGGAAAAACAATTTGATGTAGGAGAATATATAACGGTCGCCGGCTTTGATGGGATTGTTGAACAAATTGGACTAAGAACCACACAGCTTCGAAGCTTTGACGGCACCCTTCATTTTATTCCTAATCGCAGCATACTGAATGTGAGCAATCATTCAAGAGGGACGATGCAGGCACTCGTTGATATTGAGCTGTCTCCGGATGAAAATGTGGATCAGATGATCACAGCCCTTCAAGCTGCCTGTGATGAGGTGCGGGAGGAAACTCCTCAAATTATCGAAGGTCCTCAAGTTGTCGGCGTGGAGGCGTTCGGTTCTTCTTCCCTTGTGCTGCGCATCATAGCGAAAACCGAAACAATGGAGCAATGGCGGGTAGAACGAATCTTGCGCAAAAAAATGAAAGAAGTACTCGATATAGAAAAAGAGCAAAAAGAACCGGGATCATAATCTACCGGTTCTTTTTCTTGTTTTATTGAACACGCTGTTCTACTTCTTGGCAAATTTCATCAGCCGTCATACCTGATGCTGTAATAACAGATGCCTTTGTTGTTGTGTCTGAAATGCCAAGAACATTTGAATCTAATCCTGTGACGACATAACAGTCACACTGATCCATTTGCTGTTCATTTTGAATACGTACGACATCATACCCTTTTTGCTTCAATAGTTCTTCTACATCGGATAAAGATTGTTCTACACCAATTTTTGTCATAATCAAGAACACCTCCTGTTCATAAGGTGTACAGGAGGCAGCTCGATTATTCATTCACCAGCTTGCTTTTTAAAATAAGCCGTCATGACATTCACAGCTGTTTCAATCGCGTTTTCATCCGGCTGGAGCTTTGCATGATGCAGGCCGTATTCTGAATCGACCCCTAACCAAAACATGAAGCCGGGATATTTTTTCAGCATGTAGCCAAAATCTTCTCCTGTCATGGCTTCTCTGCATTCAATCACATTCGCAAGCCCTTCTTCGGCTACATATGACATAAATTCCTCTGTCAAATCCTTTGAATTGTCCACTTCGTAATAAGACGAAGGATAACGAACAGTTGCTTTGCATTCGTAGCCAATTTCAATTCCTTTTGCCAATGCTTCAATCCGCTTTCTCACCTTGTCCATAGACTCTGGCGAAAGTGTGCGAATGGTACCGTCAAGCTTTGCATGCTGCGCAATAATATTTTGAGCCGTTCCGCCGGTAATCGTGCCCACTGTAATGACCGCACTATCAAGCGGATCAACATTACGCGAAATCACCGATTGCAGCTGACCTACAAGAGCACTTGCAGCAACAACCATATCATTTGCTAAATGAGGATATGCAGCGTGTCCGCCTTTTCCTTCAAGCTCAATCAAAAGCTCACTCGTATTGGCAAATAGCAAACCAGGCTTTGTAGCAATTGTTCCAACAGGATATTCAGGTGCGATATGCAGCGCTGTAATAAAGTCTGGTGTCCATTTTTTGAGAACATCACTTGCAAGCATTGGTTCGGCACCGCCTGGACCTTCTTCTGCCGGCTGGAAGATAAATAACACGTCTTCTTTAATCGGTTCATGAACGAAATGATCGATGATACCAAGTGCAATGGTCATATGAAGGTCATGTCCACATGCATGCATCTTCCCTTCATGCACAGATTCAAATGGATACCCTGTTTCCTCGGGTATAGACAGGCCGTCCATATCTGCACGATAAGCAAATACGCGCGTTGGATTTGTCCCTTTCACTTTTACAAAAAGCCCAGTTCGCCACGTTTCAATCTCAACTCGATCTTTTGAATAGGTGTCCAAATGCTGAATAAGATACGCTTGTGTTTTAAATTCTTGGAAACCAAGCTCAGGGATTTGGTGTAAATCTCTTCGAATGGATATTAATTGCTCACGATTTAACAAGTGAACTCGCTTCCTTTCTTCTATACGAATAAGACGTGGATATCTCATCCACGTCTTTGTCTTCAGCTGCGAATTATATGATTAAAGCTGACGCAGTTCTTGTTTGATTTCAGTCTTACCTTTTGTTTTTTCATCGATGTCTTTGATTTTCTTAGCAGGTGTACCTGCTACAACTGTGTAAGGCTCTACATCGTTCACAACGATTGCACCAGCAGCTACTACTGCACCTTTACCAATTGTCACGCCTTCTAGAACAACAGCGTTCGCACCGATGACAACGTCATCTTCTACCACAACTGGTTTAGCAGACGGCGGCTCAATAACACCTGCAAGAACAGATCCAGCACCGATATGACAGTTCTTACCTACTGTCGCACGGCCGCCAAGCACCACGTTCATGTCAATCATCGTACCTTCGCCGATCACAGAACCGATATTAATAGAAGCACCCATCATAATGACTGCATTATCACCGATTTCAACTTGGTCACGGATGATTGCCCCTGGCTCAATACGGGCTTTAATGTTTTTCAAATCTAACATCGGAATTGCAGAGTTGCGGCGGTCATTTTCCACGACAACATCTTCAATTTTGTCTTTGTTTGATGCTAGCACTTCTTGAATTTCACTCCACTCACCGAAAACAACTCCAGTGTTTCCTGTGATGAATGTTTTTGCATGTTCACCAAACTCAATACCTTCTAAGTCACCTTTAATATAGACTTTGACAGGTGTTGATTTTGTACTATTTTGAATAAATGAAATAATTTCATTAGCGTCCATTTGTTTCATGTATGTATGTCCTCCTCTTAATTTATACTTCATTACTGTACCAAAGGAGTGTTTTAATGACAAGTGAAAGAGTCATCTCCTCAATGGAAAATAAAACAAGCGGGACCGATTATCCCGCTTCTTGCTGGTGAAGCTGAACAAATTGTTTACCAAAAGAAATTAATTCGTCTTCTTCCTCTCCTTCTGGATTCAGCTCAATTTTAACTGATGGGAGGACAATGTCACCGCCAAGCTCCTTCACTTTTTCTTCGATTAGGTCAACAGCTCCGCAAAAATGTTCGTAAGATGTATCGCCAGAACCGAATACTGCAAATGCTTTTCCCGTTAAATCAAGCTCTTCCATTTCTTCATATAAATCAATAAAATCATCCGGAAGATCGCCATCTCCCCATGTATACGCACCTAACATAATGTGCGAGTAATCATTAAGCAACTCCGCATCAATATCCATCGCTTCATGACGGTCCACGCTGGCTCCTGCTTCCGTTATACCTTTTTCAATTAAATCTGCCATCGCTTCTGTATTTCCAGACATCGTGGCATACACCAATAAAACCTTTTCTGTCACTTTTTCTTCCTCCTTATCAATGAATCAACGCTGGCTCCTCATACGGCCTGACAAACTTACTTTCATATAAACCCGCGCAGAAAAAGTTTTCGTTTTGATTGGCTACACGAAAACCGTGTCCTTTGATCGTATCAAACCATTTGAGCTCTTTTTGCTCAATATCAAGCTGATACACTTTAGAAAATCCGTGTTCGTCTTGTGAGGTGGTCACATACACAATGCCATTATCCTCTGATACATCTAAAAATGATTCTTCTCTAGCAAAGGCCTGTGATTGAATATCATGCAGAATATTTGTATGTAAATCTAAAATTTGAACAGATCCTTTTTTGCCTTTTTTTGAACCTAATGCACAAACAAGAAGATGTTCATGACAGAGCAGCATAGAAGCTGTCATTCGGTGCTCCTCTCTGTTTAAAAGAAAAATCTGTTCACTCTGCAAGTCATACACCCATATTCCTCCGTGAACCTCATGAATCTGTGTTCCAATATAAAGGTGGTCACCTGCAGCACATAAAGAACGAATGACCGGCGGATGATTCACATGAGCAAATGGCTTCATAATTTCCCAGGAAATTCCGAAATCATTTGACACATAGATACTATGTTTTCCATGCGCACATACAAACCCATCTTTACGTCCTGTAATAGACCAGACGACTGCGTTTGTTGGAAATGAAGATAACGCCCATGTATTGCCTTCATCTCCTGATCTAATCACTGTGCCATTTTCACCGACACCGAATAAATAAGGGCCAATATAGCTGATCGCATGAATTTTATGCTTGAGCTTAAACAGCTGCTGCCATCCGCTCTCCACACTATAGTGAAAAATACCTTCACGTTTTACAGCAACAAAGTATCCACCACTTTTAGATGCTGCAACGGCTGTTGCTCCTTTATGAAACATGATTTTCAACTCGTTTCTCAGACAAAGCGGCCCACGTTAAAAAGCTCACAGCAAATTCCTGACAGCACGCCACATCTTCATCTGTATCCGGTGCAAGCTCCATTTTTAATGTTTCAGGAAAAACAGATGCACCCGTTGATTTCAGCATGTCATAGAATGTATGGACAGCCTCGCAAAACTTTGGATAGCTGTAATCACCCGATCCAAAGACAGCTGCTTTTATGTGACTAAGTTCAAGAGTAGAGACCTCTTCATAAAAATCCTCTGCTTCATATGGCAAATCTCCATCACCCCAAGTATAAGAACCAATGAATACGTAAGCGTATGAGGATAGGTCCTCTGCGTTCGTATCATCAAATTCCATCATCTCTGTATCTATCCCTTTTCCTTCAAGTGTTTGCTTTAAGATCGCTGCCATATCTTCCGTATTTCCAGACATACTCGCAAATGCAATTAGTGCTTTCATCTATCGGTCACCTCATCTAAATGATAATCATTTTCAATTATTATATGTACACTTTAAATGATAATGATTTTCATTGTCAAATGATTTCATAAAAAAAAGTACCTCCCTATTCCAAGAAGGTACTTACACGGCATCATTTTCAAGCATTTCTTTAACCACACCAACAAATGCTTGTACCTGTTTTAACTGAAAAGACGCTTCATAGCCTAGCAGCCATGTGTCACGGCCTATTTGCTCTCCGTTCACATCAACAAGCGGTGTTTTATAAACACTTTTTTCGTGGTCATATAGAGTAACAGAAGGCAAAATGGCGTAGCCGATGCCGTGGTAGGCCATTTGTTTACATGTTTCAATTTGGTCTACTAAAATCGTCTGCTTTGGAGATACTTTAAATTTTTGATGCCACCAGTGCTGGATTTCCTGATAATACGTGCTGTCGCTTTTAAATTGGATAAATGGCCGCTCAGTCTTGATTAATTCATCTACGTCCTTGATCACGGAATCGACTAAATATAAATGATCTGTCATCAAGTATTCCTTTGTCCCCTTCCAATCAGGGTTTCCGCGGATGATTCCTATGTGCACGTGGTCTTCATACAAGCTTTTGAGCATTTCACTGCTCCAGCCGGTAACGAGTGACACCTTGGCATTTGGATATTTTTCGACATACCGTTTTAACACCTTTGGCAGCCAGTGCTGTCCAATAATCGACGCCACCGCAAGCTTGAGTGTACCGTGAATGTCACCCTCAAGTTCATCAATTCGTTCTCTCACTCGATCCTGTTCAACCGTTACCTCTTTTGCAAATTGGATAATCTGTTCACCTGCTGAAGTCACGGTCAGCCCCTTTTGTGAACGAAAAAAGATTTTCGTTCCCCATTCCTTTTCGATCGTCTGCAATCTTTGCGATAATGCAGGCTGAGAGACAAAGAGCCGTTCCGAAGCCTTTCTCATATTCAATTCTTCACTTAGCACAACAAGCATATGTAACTCCTGAAGCTGCATGGGCGTCCCCTTTCTCTCTATAAGTTTTTCTTATTTCATATGCTCATTATATAAATTTTAACTTATGAAGGCAAAAAAAAATAAGCTGGGCTGCAGCTCATTTTTTCGCGGAATGAATGACCTCATTTAAGCGCTTTAATACAACTCGTCGAGTAAAAATACCTTCAAAGACTTGCTCCTCATTTACTACACAAACAAATCCATTATTTGTAACAGCGTGAACGCCTTTTAGTACAGGATCTGTCGTTTTGAGTCTCGGAATATCCTTCAGCATAACCTCTTCGACCTTCAACTGGTCGAGCTTCTCGAATTCGATTCGTTCTAAACCGAAGATTTTATCCATAATCATATTCGTTCCAATTAACCCGTGTAAATGATAAGAAGCGTCTAATACCGGAATAGCTGTATATCCTGTTTTGGTTAGAACCAATAGGGCATGCTCAAGGTTATTGCCAATTTGAACATGTGCGACTTTATCTGCATCAATCATATGCTCGGCTACTGTGGACTCAAGCAATTGAGTCGGCTCTATCTCTATCATGTTTCTTCGACCCCTTTTCTCTCAATCATCAATCATACATTCCCCATTACGATTAAGCATAAACTAAAACGAATTTTGTCGAAAGATTTTTTCTGCATAAAAAAGATACTCAGCCCCCGAGTATCTAATAGAATGTTAAACCAATATTAATTCTCAAACCTTACTCTGTCATACAATGTGATCAATTGCTTATACGTATTGTCGTCGACATTTTTTGTTCCACATTCTATATCATTGATCTCACTGCTTAGTAATTCGACAGCATATTCCTGATTCAGCAATACGTTTAATAATAGCTTTTTCTCTTCTTCATTAAAACGATTTTCGATGACGCTCATTCAACATCAGGCCCCCTGTTTCATATATGCTTTTATATTGATTAGCAGGCTTTTGAATGTCTGCTTCCTCTCTATACAGCTAGAATAAGGAACTAGAATCGAATCGTCAACCGCACGTTTCGACAAGGTTTGGAGAAAAATGACGGAATTTATTTTGTGTATCGATTGGCATAGCAAAATGCTGCATATGAGTCGGGTTTTATTTTTGCTTCAATTCCCATAGCTGTGATCATTCCGGTCATTTCCTGGATCAGCTCTTTCGTACTTCCTTTTTTGCCAATATCCAGATGGGCTTCAAAACGAAGGTCTGCCCCTTCCTCAGCAAACGGAAGAAGCAAATCCATCAGTTCTGTTAAAGGCCCCTCAAGGATGTCTGCACATACCTTTTGGCTAAACGCTGTCTCTAATGAAATTTTTTCTCTAAGACTTTGCACGGGTCTTTCAATCACTTGTTGTGTGAGGCAGCCCCAAGCTCCTTTGCCAATCCGGTGGAGATGAATTGCAGTCATAAATGTTGTGACATTTTGATTGACCTGAGAGTCCGTACCAATTGATAACACATAGGCGGACCTAGGGTCTTTTCGAATAAAGTCTTTCATTCTCATGACGACATCAGAAAACGCTAAACGATCTTCAGAAAGATTGTAGAAAAAAGAATCACTCACAGAAAGGAACTCCTTTTTAATGGTCTCTTATCCGAAAAATGCGCTGATTGATCATCTTCCATTTGTACATATCATCTATGATGATCCATGTATGCTGCCGCAATAAACGAAGGAATCCTCAGAAAAAACATTTCATACGATTCAGCTTAGGATTGTAGAAGCTCAAAAATCTCAATCGAAATCATATCAATGTTGTCAAATGGGAAAGTGTTTGGCTTATCCCCTTGTTGAAAAACAGTCAATTCAAACGTTTGATTCTTTTCGAAATACTTAACACTACAGATTTTCTCACCGTTCACTTCGAAATAACGCTGTGCCGGCTCGTTTGCAGCTTCTGCTGTCTCTTGAAGACTTTGCAGCCTTGTAATGATACCCATTAATTGTGACATTCTAAAAAAAGACTCCTTTCAAAAAAACAACTCAAGATGAACCCGTATTGATTATACACAAGTCCTACAAAGCATCATACCATAAAGTGTTCTCAGATGATATTTTTCCTCTTGAATTCAAAAAAAGAAAAAGAATCTGTTTTTTTAGTTTGAGTCTTTTTTCTAATCTCATGCACCATGATTTTTATAAACCAGCAGATCTCATCAGTCGTTTCGCAATTTCATCAAAATCCTCTTTTGATATGCCTGGAGCAAACTCTTCCGGTAATTCTCTATAATCTGGCACAGGTGCACCTTGCGGGGTGCCTTCAATGACTGTGAGCGGCTTTCCATCAATCGGGTGGCTGCCTTTCCAAATTTTATTGATATCCTTGTAGTCCGTATCACTAAATGTATACAGCTTTGTATGAACATTCTGATCTTCAAATTTTCTCGCTGAATCAAAGTATTTGTTATCAAGATTTGGGATTGGCAGCATCTTCCCTACATCTACTCCTGTAGCGACTTCTAGTGCCTTTGCATATGCCACAATATGCACGCCGCCCCTGACAAGTAAATAACCGATCATCTCTCTTGCTGTAGGGTGGTCCGTCATTTCATATACACGCATTTTGTGCGTACGTGCTCCGCATTCAAGGAAGAAATTATGAAGGAGGTCAAGAATCAGGTTGCCGCTTGAGAACACATTCTCTCCTGTCCAAGGTTTTGCCATTGAATCAAACGGATAGCCTGTTTGGGCTGTTTGAATAAAATGCTGTGTATTTCGTTTATCGACAGCTGCCTTCATCGGCGTCGTATCTGGATCTCCTCCATGGGTAGTTCCTGTAATCATGAGATTGATGGCTGTGGTCACAAGCTCAACATGACCGAATTCTTCAGCCGTAATACTGGATACGAGGTCATAAAACGGTTTGAGTTTTCGTTTCCCTCTAAAGTTAAAGGATTGAAACATATAATTATTTAATGTGGACATTTCACCGAATTTTCCGCCGAGTAATTCTTGCACAGCAGCGGCACCATTTGCATCTGGGTGATCTGGTCTTGGCAAATCAATGAGCAGCCGCGTGTCACGTTTGATCATGATGTTTCCCTCCTACTGTCTAACTATCATCACTTAAGATGTATGGAGGGTTTGGGCTGTCCTATGCATGAAGGGAAAGATTGAAGCACAAAAAAAACTTGGCGGGGGTAGCGCCAAGTTTTTTGGATCTTGATCTGATAGAGGGGTTGGGGAACAGAGAGTAGCTTCTCTCTATAACTAAATGATAATGATTATCAGTTTCATTGTCAACCATTTTTTAATTTTCTTTTTTCTATCAAAAAAAGCAGCCTACGAGGCTGCTCAGATTGATGACAAAAGGCTAAAATTCCTTTTATTTACATTTCAGTGTATAGAAAACCTTTGAAGTCTAGGAAGGACGGGTACCGGAGCGAATTGTACATTCATGAGCACTGCCACGCAGGACTGACAAAGAATGCGAGGATTAGTCTTCACGCCGGGCCTTCAAATTAATCCATCTTGCTCATATAAATAGGCATACGGAAGGTCTATAAACAAATACATATCTCCCTCTAAAGGATAAGAAAACGTACGTATCCTCTCACCTGTTTCTAAATCACTATAAATATCGCTGAAAAATCCTTTTCCGCTAATTCTCATTTGAAGAATATTTGCTAGGAAATAAGGACGCCAGCTCCAATTTTTTTCTATATACTCCGGCTGAAACAGCCATTCTTCTTCTTTTTTGAACACATTTCCAGTGATTTGAAAGCCTTCTTCATTACACATATAAATCCGAAAACTGCAATCTGTTAGTTCAAGTGCCAGTTTTTGAATGAGCTCATCATTTGTGCTGCACGATTTCTTTAAAGTCGTAACAGCTTGATGAATTCGTTTATAAAATGTTTCAGAATGTTCGTAGACAGCTTGCAGCTTCTTTTTCTCATGGGCAATAAATTGCTGGAATTCTTCTCTAAGCTGATCTTTTCGGTGGCTTCGATCGATTAATTCTCCTGCAGGCTCATGAAGATAGAACCCTTGAAAATATCTCCCGCCATTTCTCCAAGCATACTGTAGCTGGAAATTTGCTTCAATGTCCTCATAAATTAAAGCAGCTCCTATTTTTCTTGCAAGCAATGAAATGCTGTACAAGACATATTCATAGGAAGGAGATGGAGCCGATGCCTTTAATGCCTGTAAATCTATTTTTAATAAATCAGGTGAAAGCAAGGCAATTCGGTCCAGATTACTGCTTTCTTTTCCTATATTTGAGACAGCGATTTTAATCCCATATGTACGATAATACGTTAACGTATGGTATAGCTGTTCAATGTCGCCGCTAAACGTATGCTCTGCAAACTCAATAACAAACCGGTTAAGCTGAATGCCCCTTGCTTCATATTCCTTTAAGAGTTCTAAAAAGCTTTCCCCGTGATCCAGCATGAGGATATTGGCATCATGATTAATAAAAATGAGCAAATCGTCATCTGCTGTTGTGAAGAGATCAAGTGCTTGAGTCAGTACTTTGTGATCTACTTCCAATTTATATTCGTCAGGAATAGATGAATCCGTAAAGAAGGAGCCTAGGCTGACCGTTTCTGACTCAAGCTTCATTCTTCCTAGAATCTCATAGCCTATCACTTTTTGCTCTTCCGCACTGAATATTGCTTGATAGTGCGGGAAAACATCTTCAATATTCGTTAAAATATCCAATGGATCGACCATTTTCATCACCTGCTTCTCTCTTTGTGTGATTATACCACATCAAAAGCAGGTCTTACATCGTCAATCAAAATGGTGATTGGTTGAGCCATTGTCCCCCATCCATCGTAATACAATCTCCATTTATATAAGACGCATGCTCCGATAATAAAAAGCTCGCAAGCGCTGCAATTTCCTCAGGTGTGCCCAGTCTGCCAAGAGGAACGCTATCTAATGTTCTTTGCGCTGCTTCTTCTGATTCCCATAGTTTATCTGCTCCGCCTGTTCTCTCGATTGGGCCTGGTGCGATGGCATTGACGCGAATTCGATATTGCCTCCCCCATTCAACAGCAAGCGTTCGAGTCAGGGACAACACGCCGGCCTTTGCTGCCGCCGAATGCGCCACGCCTACACCAGCACCCCATGCATAGGTAGCCACCATGTTAAGGATACTTCCCCTTTTCTTTTGCCGAATCCAGTAATTGCCCACTGCATGGCTGCAAAAGAATGTACCATTTAACACAATATCAATCACAGCTTTCCAGCCGTTAGGAGACAGCTTTTCTGCTGGCACTAAAAAATTTCCTGCTGCGTTGTTAATGAGGGCATCGACATCACCAAATGTATCCACCGCAAACTTGACCATTTGGTCAGCATCCTCTGGGTTTCGCACATCCATTTGGAAGTAAGCGACTGCTCCGCCCTTCTGCTTCATTTCTTTTGCCGTCTTTTCCAGCGTCTCTTCCGTTCTACCAGTAATCACAACATTCCAGCCTTCAGCTGCCAAATGGGCAGCCATTGCCTTCCCCATACCGCTTGATCCCCCTGTCACAATCACTGTTTGCTTCGTCATTTGTTCTCCCCCTTTGTATGATTTGAATGACTATTCATTCATTATTGTCTATCATATCATGATTGACCCTCGGTGCACCATATGGGAGATTATCCAAATATGATGCTATACTTAATTTTATTTATAAAGGAGTCTTATATGAAGCAGCTTTCCCGCAGACAATTTTTAAAAGGAGCAGCTGGTGCGAGTATTCTCGGGTTTTTGGCTACAAGTTGTGGATATGGATATGCCAGGTACATTGAGCCGCGCATGATCGATACGGTGTCACTGACGATTCAAGATGCTCAGCTTCCAGCTTCATTTGACCAGTTTAAAATAGCTCAATTTAGTGACGTTCATTTGAGTGATACATTTCCTGCGAAGGACCTAGAAGCCATCGTTCAGAAAATCAATGCTGCATCTCCAGATCTCATTGTGTTCACAGGTGATCTCGTTGATTTTCAAGCATCCACCCAAGAGCATGAAAAAGCGAAGACTTATTTGAATAAGCTTCATGCTCCGTTCGGTAAACTCGCCATCTACGGAAATCATGACTACGGACCATTTGGCGTGGAGCTTTATGAGAAAACAATGGAGGCTTGTGGATTTACATTATGTAAAAATGATGTGTTTCTATTAGAAAAAGATCATGCACATATTCAGATTGCTGCACTGGATGATCTTATGATGAGCGTGCCTGATTACGATTTGATCAAACGGGAAGTATCATCTGATTTATTTACGTTGCTGCTCGTCCATGAGCCTGATGCAGCATTAGAGCTGAAAACAACACCTATTAACTTGCAGCTTTCCGGGCATACGCATGGCGGTCAAGTGCAGCTGCCTTTCTATGGACCGATTCTCACAGCACCTTACGGCCGTAAATATGTAGAAGGTTTATACGAAAGCGATCAGCAACGCATCTATGTCAACCGTGGACTTGGGACAACACGGCTC
Source organism: Bacillus sp. G1(2015b) (assembly GCF_001482475.1). Lineage (NCBI taxonomy): Bacteria > Bacillati > Bacillota > Bacilli > Caryophanales > Bacillaceae > Bacillus > Bacillus sp. G1(2015b). The sequence goes on from NZ_LKIC01000004.1 coordinate 381,252, forward strand.
CCGCTTCGGTTTTTAGCCAAGCCAGAGTTAACCTTTTTTACCTTTACATCTCGTGTATAAATAGAAGCCAAACCGCCCTCTCCTGCATATGTATAATCAAAGTTCTTTCTCATGACAAATGTTAGGAGAAACCTTACTGGGCCTGATTCCGTCCATATAGTATGTCAAGTGACGGCATCATGGCTTCTTTTATTTGAGTAAAAGGAGTGTACTTTGGTGCTGCGATATACGGTGAAAAGAGGAGAAACTCTTGCTTCTATAGCGCTTGATTTTCGAACAACAACAGATGCCTTAAAGGCTGCAAATCCGTCACTTCAAGCTCGCGAGCCCGAACAAAATGAGGTCATCATCATACCTGGTTTGCCAGATCCTAATGCGATCCCATACCGCATCTTTGTTTCGATTTCAACGAAACGCCTCGTTTTGTTTTCTGGATCACAACTTATTCGTTCGTATCCGATTGCAACAGGGAAAATTTTAAATATGACACCGACAGGTTCTTATTATATTGTCAACAGACAGCCAAACCCAGGAGGTCCCTTTGGCGCTTATTGGCTGAGCCTCTCAAAAATTCATTACGGCATTCACGGTACGAATAACCCGTCTTCAATTGGTAAAGCTGTTTCTAGAGGATGCATTCGCATGTATAATCAGAATGTCATCGAGCTTGCTTCACTCGTTCCAAACGGAACACCTGTGACCATTAGCCAGTAGATGAAATCAATTGTACGAATGGTTAAAATTTTATATGATATAAAGTGGGATCTTCAGGTTAAGGAGCGTATTTATGGATATTTTTAAAAACAGAAATTTTGTTCGTCTCTTTTTTGCGGCACTTGCTTCGCAAATGGGGACAACAGTAGGCAATATGGCGTTTGCCTTTTATTTGCTCGACCATTTTAGTCATCAGCCCGCATACGCCACATTGGCTGAACTTATGTATTCTCTTCCTACCGTCTTTGTCTTTTTTATGGTCGGTGTGGTCGCAGACCGTTTTGATCGTAAAAAAGTCGCAGAGAACTGTGATTGGATACGAGCTGGGCTGACGATTGTATTATTCATCGTTATTTATTTTAATTCACTGCCACTTATTTTCTTGATCTTGTTTATTCGAAGTGCCATTACGAAGTTCTTCTATCCAGCTGAAGCTTCTCTCGTTCAGGCGATTTTAAATAAAGATCAATATGCAAAAGCCGCTGGCTTAAATCAAATGCTGTTTAGTTTATTTATGGTATTTGGCGTTGGACTTGGTGCCATTATGTATAAGACGATTGGACTTCACGGTGCCATTACAATTGATTTGGTCAGCTTTATTATTTCAGGCATCCTGATTCGTTCATGTAACATTCCAATTGAAGCGCGTCAGCCAAATGGACAAGCTGGCTGGAGAGGCATGACCATCAAAACGTCTCTGAAAGATTTTAAAGAAGGCATCCTGTATATTTTAAAAAATAAATTATTGGCTTCTTTAATTTTTGGCTTTTTTGTTTTCGGTCTAGTCAATGGTGCATTTGCCGTTCTTCCGATGTTTACAATGAAATATGGACTTTCACCAGACCATTTTGAACTGCATACATCCTTTTTTACCATTGCGATCGGTGCAGGCTTGCTCGTTGGAAGCTTAATGGGCTCTGTCCTCGCTAAAAAGGTAAAGATGCAATATCTCATGTCGATTCCAATTTTGGTCGCAGGTATTTTGATTTTTGTCCTTGGTTCTACCCATACCTTATGGTTGTTTTATGTCACGTCATTTGTCATTGGTACATGCATTGGCCCAGTCAACATTGTCATTGGCGGCTGGCTGCCTAGAATCGTCCATCCTCGACTGATGGGTCGTGTGTCAGGATGGGTTGACCCGCTCACTATGTTTGCTCAATCGATGACATTAGGTCTGATTGCGGTATTATTTCCAAAACTCATCACAAATGTTTCTTATATTTATTACGGAATGGGCTTTATTATTTTACTTGTCTTCCTTTTTTACTTCATTACACTGCCAAAGTTTAGCAGAGAAGCTGACGACTTAGACGTGCAGCGTGAACTAAAAGGGCAGGGAGTTCAATAAGTAAATAACAAAAAGGACTTTCTTTTTCAGGAAAGTCCTTTTTTCATGGATGAAACGTCCTTCATGCATTTCCTCTGTTGAGAGAATCTGCTTGAAGGCTTGCTTTATTGATCCATTTTTTCTTGTTTTTCACAATTAAATTCCTTTACATCTTTAAACGTTTTATAGTAGGATAGTCAGGTTGGAGGTGAAAGAAATGCTAAAAAGTTACTATTTTATTCATACTAAAAATGAACAGGGACAGTTTGTTGTACATACAGAAGATTGTGCATTTTTAGGCGATGCTGCAAGCCGTACGTTGATTGGCCTGCACATGAATGGTGAAAGCGCCATGGATGAAGCCAAACAAATGACGAATGAAACTGACTTTAATGGTTGTTTTTATTGCGCTTATTCTATTCATACAAAATAAAACATGATGTTATGTTTGTCTTACATATGATAAATCTGCAGTCATCTAAACCTATTTAACTTTAATTTGTAAAATAAAAATTCTCCCTATTAAAGGGAGAATGAATTATATATATTAGCTATTAGCTTTTATGAGGTTTCTAACGTTTTTTTATATTAATTGTTTTAGATTGTACATACCCTAGATCTTTACCATTCTTACTAGATAAATCGACATGTACAACAGCTTCATATCCTCTATGTTTGTATTCTGGTAGATTTAAGCTTAATTTTTTCAGCGGGGTTTTATATTTAAAACTCCCTCTTTCAAATTTTGCGGTATATGTATAGAGTCCGATTGGGGACAAATGAGCATCATATCTTAGTTCACCACATTTACCATTTTGTTCAATTGTAAAATCAACAGTTTTAGCTTTTTTAGAATAATTGGTAGCATCTGTCCATACTCTTACCTTACATGTAGATTTAGCAAAATAAGGGGTTTGCCAATTGCTAGTAGCAGCTGATGCATCGATAGAAAAAAAGATTGATACACATAAAAATACAAACGATATTACTAGTCTTAATTTCATAAAATCACCCTTTTTTTAAAATATATAGAAATTATATAATATTATTACATTCCGATCAACAATTCTTTCTGAATTACAATATACAAAAACGTTTTCCAAATTATTTATTCAATTTTCATATTATAAATAATTTTTTTCGTATTTAATCCCATTTTGTTTCTATAATAAACATCAAGTCATGTTCATAATTTAAAAAAATGCCGACGAAGTCCAATACATATATCACTTTTAACAATAACCCTATTTGCAATTTACTAATAAAAACGTATAATTTATACTAAGCACAGGAAGACGAAAGACAAAGGAGAGAAAAAATGGACGATTATGCTCATACTAAAGACATAGAACCTACAGCAGAAAACATCGCAAAAGCCATTTATACTGTTAACCGCCATGCTAAAACCGCACCAAACCCCAAGTTTCTTTATCTTTTGAAAAAACGCGCGCTGCAAAAACTATTGCAAGAAGGTAAAGGAAGAAAAGTGGGCCTACATTTCTCTAACAATCCCAAGTATAGTCAACAACAGTCCGACGTGCTGATTGAAATTGGAGATTATTATTTTCACCTGCCACCAACGAAAGAAGACTTCGAATTTTTGCCACACTTAGGAAATTTAAATCAATCATATCGCAATCCGAAAGCGAATATGTCATTAAACCGAGCAAAACAAATACTTCAAACATATGTCGGTTTAAAAGAAAAACCTGCCGCCACAAAACAAAAATCACATTACACAAAGCCCGTCTTCAAACGACTCGGGGAAAGTTATTTTTAAACAGAAAAAAACCACTCATGCCGAGTGGTTTTTTGTTTAGATAATAAAATGATCGACCTTTTCAATCAGCTGATGAATTTCTGGTTTACTGATTTGATCATCTGCACCGATCGTTTCCCCTTTATGACGCAAATCTTCAGTAATTAACGAAGAGAAAATAAGAATCGGAATAGAATTTGTTAAAGGATTGTCCTTCAGCAGTTTTGTTAGCCTGTGGCCATCCATTTTAGGCATTTCAATATCCGTAATAATCATATCAATTTCTTCTGTCACACTGATTCCTTTGCTGACAAGATCCATGACATGATCATATGCCTGTTTGCCATCTTCAAAGGTCACAATGTTTTTATAGCCTGCTTCAGTTAATTCATTTGTTAATAAACGCATGAGAAGCGGAGAATCTTCAACGACATACAGCTTCTTCCCTGTTCTTCTCTCGTCTTTCTCACCGTCAAACATATGATACGTATCAACACCTGAAGCGGATTCAATATCATAAATGATTTTTTCGTAATCTGGAAGGAAAATCATTTTTTCATCAAGCTTAATGATGCCCGTTAAATGACGGTCCATCCCTTGATTCAGTGCAGTCGGCTTCTCAATCTCTTCCCAGCTGACGCGGTGAATTTGTGATACTGTTCCTGTGTGGAACACAAATTTCCGTTGGTTGAATTCAGTCACAATATATTTCTCTTGTTCCGACTGATCTGACTCGACATTAAAAAAGGAAAATAGATTGATGACTGGTAAAATCTCGCCTCGTAAACTAATCATCCCTTCTACATCTTGGTGAGAGTGCGGTACAACCGTCACCTCAACCGGCTGAATGATTTCTCTTACTTTCATGACGTTAATGCCGAATTGATTTGCACCAATTTCAAACTTCACAATTTCCAATTCATTGGTACCAGAGTCAAGTAAAATTTCTTGTTTATTTAAAGCCACGGAAATCCCTCTATTCTTCAATATTAGATTGTACTTTTTATATCGGCAGCATAGGTAAAAAGTTGACGTTTCTTTACGCTTTCTCTCGAACGAATTGATGAATCACAAGTCCTATCGATGCAAGGATGAGCAAAGACCCTAGTGCAAGGCGGCTTGCGAGATTTCCGTGCTCTGCAAACAGCAGGGTAACTGAGCCATAAATAATGGGCCCAATAATGGAAGACACCTTTCCTGAGAAGGCAAAGAGGCCAAAAAACTGTCCTCGCTTTTCCTTCGGGGTTAGTTCAATAATCAAGATTCGTGATGCCCCCCAGCTTGCGCCAAGTGAAATCCCAAATAAACTGCCAGCTACCCAGAAGACCCATTCGGTTGTCGCTGTCACAGCTAGAATGAGCGCCACAATTAAAATGACATACACGACGGTGATCGAGCGTTTTGCCCCTATCGCTTTTGTGATATAACCAAACAGAAAGGAGCCAATGATACTTGAAATGGTCGACACAAGATAGAGTAAAATAAATTGCCCAGCTGTAAAGCCAATAATGATTTTGGCATAAACAGCCATCATCGCAATTGCTGTTTGTAAGGCATCATTCATAAAAAAGAAGGCGATCATAAAAATAAAAGCTGGCTTGTACCTTTTCATCTCTTTAAACGTGTGAACAATCTCTTTATACCCGCTGAAAAAAGATGTCTTTTTCTCTTGCTGAGGCAGCGGATGAGGATCTTTTACAAAAAAGAGAAAGGGTAGGGAAAAGAGAAGGAATAAAAGAGCTGTTGGGATAAATGCTTCATGAAACTGGTCATTGCCGACAAGTAAATAAACAGAGAGGCCGACAAGTGTCCCTAAATAGCCAACGGCGATACCAAATCCAGAAATAAGCGGGATTTCATCCTTTGTCCCAAGATCGGGCAAAATGGTGTCATAGAAAACAAGACTAGAATGATAGAAAAACTTTGCGATCACAAACAAGGTAACCACGACCAATAAAGAAACAGGCAGCCCAAACCATTCACTTGAGAAATCAATTCCAGCAAAAATCCCCATCAACACCGTACAAGCAATACATATGAACGTAAACACAGTAATGTAGCGTTTCTTTTTTCCTGTACGATCAATCAGCACTCCGTATAAAGGTGTAAAAATGACGAGAAAAAAGCTGGCTAATGCGTTTGCATAAGAAATAAAGGTACTTGCGATCTGGTCCATTCTCGCACTGTCCCCGATCGTTTCCTGCAAGTAAAACGGGAAGAAAATGGTGATCATATTTGATGAAAAGATCGTATTTGCAAAATCATACAACGCCCAAGCTAACACAGGTGCTGTCAAAAACAGCCCGAAGCCTGCCCCTTTTTTCTGTGCGGTCTTTTTTCCTGTTCTCAATCGATTGTCTCCCTTCTCTGCCTCTTTTTGCACTATCATTCTATTTTATGTGGTGTTTCCCTCTTCCATACAATAATCTATGAAAAAAAGCACCTCTTACCATATAGCAGAGGTGCTTTTTTCATTATCTCTTCACAACAATTGTACTTGCAATCAAATCGTGAAGTGCTTGTTTTTTCTCTGTGAAAAAAGCAAGGATATATCCAATATATAAGATCGGAGACAAAAAGCCTTTTGCAAAGAAGCGGCCAGTTGCACGCCCGAATGTGACCTTTTCGCCTGTGACTTTTGTGACTTTGATGCCAAGAGCCATCTTCCCGAGTGTTCCTTGTAATTTTGATGATTCCATGATGGCGTAATAAAGCCATGTCACCACGGTCCCCATCAAGACTGCCCCTATATAGAAAATGATCAGTCCCATAATAGCTTCCCATTCCTCATCCGTTATGACGGTTGAAGAATAGTAATAACTGTCGTCATCCATCATCAGAGCTGCACCTGGGCTTGAGACAAAAAAGACTGACGCCAAAATAAACATGATAAAAGCAATTGGTACTCCGATAATGATACCGTCCAAAAGATGTGCAAGAAAACGATAGCCTACGCCTGCTAGCTCAGGATGCTTCTTTTCTTGAATGTGTGGTTCTGTTATGTTGGTTTCCATCCTATTTCTCCTTTATTATGTATGTTTTCTATAAATTTCTTATAATCATTCGTTATTATATCCTATGAATATAGCAAGATCAATGCAGCTTTACACTTTTACATACATTTTAGATCAGTTTGACCTAAATGATTTATGTGAATAAATACTGAAAATTTGTGAAAATCATGGCACTTCTAGTTCTTTTACCTCCTGATTTTTTAACATTTTGTGATATTTTCGTCTTGTTTCCATTATTCTGTTGACATTGATTCTTCAAATGGTACAATAGTCAAGGATTTTTTAAAGAAAGGTGTTCATGATGGGAACTGTTGTATTATTAAAGAACAACGAAATGACTGTAATTGAAGATATTTGCGAAGCTGATTATTTAGATATGAAGCATGGTTTGTCAAACGATGACACAGCTTATATCTCTTGGTACGAAGACTACGATACTGCTTATGGATATTGATTTCATTTCATAGATGAAGCGTAAAAAAGGCGATACAACCTGAGAATAGGTTGATCGCCTTTTTTACGTTTGTAAACTTCTTTCACTTTCAGGTTCCACATGAATAAAGATTTGCGCATGCGGAAATTCGAGCTGAATCTTCTCTTCAATTCGATCACATAATTGGTGAACATCTTCAATGGTTGTCTTTCCATCTACAATCAAATGGAAATCAATATATTCCTCTGCACCAGACCGCCTTGTTCGAAAGTCATGATATTCAATAAATTCTTGACTGAATCCTTGAATGATCGATTCAATTGATTGTTCTTCCTCTGGTGTTAAACGAGCATCAACAAGCGGCGGGAAGGCTTCCTTCATGAGTTTAAACGCTTCACGCATAATAAAGAAGGCCAGAATCATTCCAATTATCGGATCTAGGAAATACCAGTCGGTTAATGCTACAAGCAATAAACTGAATGCCACCCCTAGTGACGTATACACATCCGTTAAAAGGTGCAATGCATTTGATTTCATGGCGACTGAATGTACTCGCTCAGCCTCTTTGTTCACAATCCTCGATACAACAAAATTGATGAGCGCGCCTAGCAGCATGACCACAATGCCAAGCACGGGTAGCTTAACTGGCTCTGGATGCATTAATTTGTGAACACATTCGTATATAATCCAAATGCCAGCAACGAATATCAGCAGGGTCTCAATCGTTCCAGAAATATTTTCGACTTTTCCATGTCCATAAGGATGTTTAGAATCTGCTGGCTTTCTTGAAATACGAACAGAAATAAATGCAATAAACGACGCCATTAAATCGAGAAACGAATGAATGGCTTCTGATAAAACCGCAACAGATCCGGTTAAGAGACCTACAATGATTTTTAAGATGACAACAAATGTGTTGCTCAGCACGGATAGAAACGCGATTTTCGATGTCTTCGCTGATTGTTCCATCTATCGTCCTCCTTTAGGAGATCGTATGTCTATGAAAGCCATTCCCATGACCATGATTCTCACGTTCTTTCAGTTTACGCAGTTTTGCCGTTTTCTAATCATTCTCATCACAGCCTGTATTTTCTCTTGAGGTTACGCTATAATAAATGTTGCTCTTTCTTCAATATATCACTCATGCGGTGATGGATAGGAGAATAGACTACATATAACGCTATCCAGTGCCTTTCGCAGGTGACATTTATGCAGTGAATGGTAAAATAGGATAAAAACATAAATTTTTAAGGTGATGAGAAATGGAGCATTTGCTGAATCCAAGAGTAAAGGATATTGAAATTTCAGGCATTCGAACATTTTCAAATCTCGTATCGTCATATGAGGATGTCGTTTCATTGACGATAGGTCAGCCCGATTTTTATACGCCGCATCATGTCAAAACAGCTGCCAAAGCAGCCATTGACGAGAATTTCACCTCATACACTCACAATGCTGGTTTCTTAGAGCTAAGACAAGCGATCCAGCATTATATCAAGAAGAAAGTGAATCTTGATTATGATGCAGAGTCAGAAATCATTGTGACAACAGGTGCAAGTCAAGCAATTGATGCTGCGTTTCGAACCATTTTAACAGAAGGCGACGAGGTCATTTTACCTGGACCTGTATACCCCGGATATGAACCGATCATTCGAATGTGCGGTGCAGTACCTGTACATATCGACACAACGAATGCCGGCTTTAAATTGAATGCCAAGCTGATTGAGGATGCGTTAACGGAAAAGACAAAGTGTGTGGTTCTTCCTTACCCTTCAAACCCGACTGGTGTCACGCTTTCAGAAGAAGAATTGAAAGAAATTGCCCAGCTCCTTGAAGGAAAAGACATCTTTATTTTATCCGATGAAATTTACAGTGAGCTGACATTTGACCGGCCGCATCATTCAATTGCCTCTTTCTTAAAAGAACAGACCATTGTCATCAATGGACTGTCTAAATCTCATAGCATGACTGGATGGAGAATTGGCTTTTTATTTGCTTCAGCTCCAATTGCTAAACATGTATTAAAAGTACATCAATATAACGTGTCTTGTGCCTCGGCTGTCTCACAAAAGGCGGCACTTGAAGCTGTGACAAATGGTGTGGATGATGCACTGATCATGAGAGAGCAATATAAGAAAAGACTCGATTATGTATATGATCGGCTCATTTCTATGGGGCTTCCGGTGATTAAACCTTCTGGCGCTTTTTATATATTTCCATCCATTGAATCGTTTGGGATGAGTTCCTTTGATTTTTGCATGGAGCTGTTAGAAAGTACAAGACTTGCGGTCGTCCCAGGCTCTGCTTTCTCTCCACTCGGCGAAGGGTATGTGCGCCTGTCTTATGCTTATTCACTTGAAACGCTGAAAGAAGGACTTGACCGGCTAGAACAATTTGTACTTGAAAAACGTTCCCTTCATTCGCTAGATTGAAACAACGGCTCTCTTGCCGTTGTTTTTATTTTGCAGGAAACATGATGTGAAATACGGTGCCCTTTTCAGGCTGACTATCCACACGGATCGTCCCATTATGATTTTCTAAAATATTAAATGTGACCATAAGGCCAAGCCCAGTTCCTTTTTCCTTTGTGGTTAAAAAGGGCTCTCCAATCCGTTTCATCACCGCTTCTGGAATGCCGACCCCTTCATCACGAATGGTGACAAGTATTCCATCACTTTCTGCTTTAGCCGTGATGTCTACCTTTCCTCCGTCCGGCATGGATTCTACGGCATTTTTGATTAAATTGATAAACACTTGCTTGAGCTGATTTTGATCCCCGTTCATCAGGAGACCTTCCTCTATCTCACTTGTGTTCATTAAAATGCCATTTAAGTTCGCTTGTGTTTCTAACAAAGCCGTAACTTCGCTGATGATTTTTTTCAAATCAAGCGTCTGCATTGAGGACGTTTGCTGCGGTTTCGCCAGCATTAGCAACTCACTCAAAATAATTTCTATTCGGCTCAGCTCAGAGAAAACAATCTCGAAGTATTGATCGCGATCTTTTGTTTTCGGTTTAATGAGCTGTAAAAAGCCTTTGATGGCGGTTAATGGGTTTCTGATTTCATGTGCAATGCCAGCCGCCAATTGACCTGCGATCGATAATTTTTCTGAGCGGAGCATGAGCTCTTCTGTCTGCTTACGTTCGGATATATCTCTTAAAATAATTTGAACCGCTGTTTCTCCAAAGAATGTAGTTGGGATACAGACCATTTCTGTATAAATCAGCTTATGCTTAAATGTATGACAGCTCATCGTGACAATCTCGGAATCTGATGCTCTTTCAATAATACGAGATAAGCTCTTTTTGACCTTCTGCTGATCACAGGAATGAATTTGATGAAAGATATCCTTTCCTATTAATTTATCGTAATGCTCGGCTTCAAATAATTTAATACCTGATTCATTCATAAACACCCATTTGTGATCATGGATGACCGCAATCGTGTCAATGGAGTTTTGAATGAGCAGCTGATACCTTTCCCGGCTTTTTTGAAGAACAGTTTGGAATTTTTTACGGGATGAGATGTCCACGAGCAGCAAAAGCTCTGCCCGCTGATTTTGATAAATCGTCGGTGATGACTTTACCTCAATATGAATACTGCTCCCATCTTGACGCTTCCATATCTGTTCAATCATTCCGACTGGAAGGCCTTGCTGCAGCCTTGTTATGCGGCTTCTGACAATATCATGGTACTCTTCAGCAATAAAATCAAACGCGGACTTGCCGATCATGTCATCTCTTGCACTTACCCCCATTAATTGCAGCATCGCATCATTTGCATACACAATTTTCCCTAAAGTCGTAATACATAACGGATTTGGCAGCATGGCAATCAATTGTTCAGCTTCACTAACATTTTGGAAAGCCGGCAGACTGCCTAGCGACTGTTCTGCTACTTTTGATACTTCTTGAAATGCTGCTTTTTGGGGCTTAGTATCCAGCACCCTCATTTTCAGGATCATTTCTCTACTTACTTCGTTGTCTAACCCATCACAAGCAACAAAATCAATGCTTGCTTCGACCCATACAGCTGTCAGATCACTTCTTAGCAGTCTAAAGTGGCAAACCTCTAGCATGTGCTGATTGTAAAAATAACTTTCGACGAGAAATTGATCTTCGGTATGAACAAAGTCTTTCAAAAAACACCCTAGTAAATCCTTTTGTTCATAGAGCAAAAGCTGCTTACAGTTGGAAGAAATGTAGAGAAAGCGGCCATTAGAAGAAAGAACGGCATGTAAATCGATGTTCGAATACAATTGATTCGAATCTTTCATTTGTTGTTCCATCGTCGTCCGACCCTCCTTTTCATTTTTTAGGGTTGTCCTTAGATTGATGTATAAAAAAGATTCGCTAGAAAACCCGTATTTTCCTTCTGTCATCGAGGGAAACGTCCATATTTTCAGCAAAAAGGGAGCACTTTCTGCTGCTGTGCTCCCTGCGGTTTATTGTTTTTCATATTTCTTTTGTAATTCAACGTACTTATCCACAATTTTACTTGGGATGTTTTTAATGACAGGATCTTTATCTGAAACATAAGGTGTCACGACACTAAACGCCACCTCTGGATTAGAAGAAGGATAATATCCTCCAAAGGTTAAATTGTACGTGGCATTCCCCCACCAGCTGCGGTTGGCGCCATAGTAGAAGGTTTGCGCTGTACCCGTTTTTCCTGCGACATCATGCTGACCAAACCGACCAGCGGCAGTTCCGCCTGTTGATGTGACCATTTTCAGTCCTGTTTTTACGCGGTCAATATCCGCTTTCGAGTTGTTAATCGTGTTCAGCACCTTCGGCTCATATTTTTTTACGACTGGGCCTACTTCATCCTTCTTCGTTGGAAGATGAACACTTTTCACTACTCTTGGCTGAATACGGCTCCCTCCATTGGCAATTGTCGACATGTATTGTGCCACTTGGAGCGGTGTATACGTGTCATACTGACCAATTGCTTCATCAAGCAAGAGTCCGCCGACCGTCTTAGGATGCGTCTGCATCCCGCTTGATTCCTGCGGCAGGTCGATCCCTGTTTTTACGCCAAGACCGAATTGCGCATAGTAGTTTCTCATTTTTTGTAAGTGCTCAGGCCTTGCAGGTAACGGACCATCCTTTTGATAGGTGATGCCCGCCATTCTCATCGCTACTTGGAACATGTAGACGTTGGAACTTTTTTGGAGTGCCTGAATGTCGTTAACCCATCCAAGATCTTTGTAAGACCGCTTCGGTTTTCCTTTACTTCCTGCAAAAAAGAGCGGTGTATCCATATAGGCCTGGTTGTGTGACATCCCGTCCTGATAACCGCCAAGTACTGTGGCTCCTTTGACAACAGAGCCCATTTCGTACTGGGTGGTAAATGTTCCGATCGCATAATCTGTGACGTCTCTGCCATCCATTTTCTTGCCCGACATGGCGAGAACATCCCCTGTGTGAGGATCCATCATGACGACAAAGGCACGATCCATCATATAGTTTCTCGCACTGGCCGATCTAAGCTCTGATTCGACGATTTTGTCGACTTCCTTTTGCAGCTCCATATCAAATGTCAGCGCAAGATCAAGTCCTCTTCGTCCTTCTGTCCGCTTGATTTCATCGAGCAGCTTCCCGCCAACCTGTGTATATTGAACGGTCGCTTTCTCAGGGTTTAGAAAATCCTCGTATTGATATTCTAAATAGCTCTTCCCTACACGGTCATTTCGCGAGTAGCCTCTTGCCATATAGTAATCTTCACGTTCTTTAATAATTCCTTGCTCTGGTGTGGTCACACCGCCAAGTACATTATAAAGGGTCTTTTCATACGGATATTTTCTTGTCCAGTCGTTGATGACGTTCACACCTGGCAGTTCATCAAGATGCTCTGAGACAAGTGAAATCTCTTCATATGTCAAACTCACGGATGAAGTCTGTTTTGATTCTTTCGTTTCATCGAGTAAAGCAACTTTTTCGTCCCCTTTTTTCTCTTCGTTTGGGTCCATTGCCTTCACGATTTGAGGTTCAAAGGCATATCCGCCTGTAAATCTACGGTAGATCGCTGCAACAGCTTTTTCCTCCGCATCCTTTTCGATCGCTTTGACTTCTTTCTTTGGGACACGCTCTACTTGAAGCGGATAGACATCCTTTGCATCGATATCCTTTTTCTCCGCTTTTGAAATGAGATTATCCGCTTCTTTCGGATGGCTCGCCAGCCAAAAATCCCGAATGTCACGCTCTCTCAAAAAATCAGTATCCATTTTTATATAAGTCGCAAGTTTTCTTGCTACCTTAATCTTATCCTTCGCTTTCACACCGCTTTCTGATGTATAAACGATGGCAGGTACACTTTCGTTATCAACGACGACTCTTCCTCTCGCGTCATACATTTTTCCTCTTGGAGACGGGTATGATGCCGTTTTGACCTCTGTTCGGTTGGCTTGCTTTTTATAATCTTCACCATTGACGATTTGCAGCACACCAAGCTTGATCACAAGTCCAGCAAATAAACTAAATACAGCGAAGAAAAAGAGATTAATCCTCCAGGCGTTCCGGCGCTTCATTTTTTTCTGCTCGGCAGCACCTTGATGCTGTTTCTCTCCCACTTATGTAGCTCCTCTCATCCTTTTCAATCTTTTACAATTACCACTCATTATTGTAACACTTTTGTAATAGTTGTTACAGCGAAACGAGTGAAAAAAAGCTGTCAATCCCTAATCTGCAAAAAAATATACTAACACTTTAAAATATTGGTATGTTTATGTCGTTTTCTTTAAATGGAAGGATACCCCATCCTTTGATATGAAGCGGCTCTTACTATGACTTTAACAAAAATGACAAACTGGTATTGTCAATGGAGGATGCTGGTACGTTTATAACAAAAAGTCCATGGTATGATTTTTTGTGAGAAAACAAAACAAAGATTTTAGGAGGAGTTACAATATGAAGAAGAAATCATTCTTTTTTTCAGCGCTGACAGCTGCTGCACTCATCACATTCACTGGGGGACATTCAGCTGATGCGAAGGAGCTTAACCTGAAACAAGTGATAAACGTACAGCATCAAGCCATTGATCTTCATACATTAGCAGCAAAATTACATATCTCTTCAGATGTAAACAAGCTAAGCAAGTCAAATCAAAAAGAGATCGAAGCTCTATTAAACAAGCTGATCAAAAGCGGCCAGCCTGTTACTGGAACAAAAGTAGTAAAAGAAGTAAACAAAGCAAAACAAGAACAAAAACAAGAATCAGTGAAAAAACCAACTGCTTCTAAACCAAGCACTCCAGCAAAAGAAAACACAAACAGCAATAGCAACACAAAAGCTGACCAAAAAGACACAAATGCATCAAAAGCAGACAGCAGCTTAAATGCATTTGAAAAAGAAGTGGTCGAGCTTACAAATAAAGAGCGTGCAAAACAGGGCTTAAAGGCACTTTCTGTGGATTCTAAATTAAGCAAATCTGCTCGCGCAAAATCTCAAGATATGAAAGATAAAAACTATTTCTCTCATACAAGCCCAACTTATGGCTCTCCATTTGATCAAATGAAGCAATTCGGTATCACTTACAAATCAGCAGGTGAAAACATTGCTCAAGGTCAAAGATCTCCTCAAGAAGTTGTGACAGCATGGATGAACAGTGAAGGCCACAGAGCGAACATTTTAAACAAAAGCTATACACATATCGGTGTTGGTTATGTGAAATCTGGCAACTACTGGACGCAGCAATTCATCGGAAAATAATATCAAAAAACCTGTCCTTATTTGGGACAGGTTTTTAATTTGTCTACTTTTTCAGCAATGCGAGGGCTTGTTTACACGCTGCAAACTGTTCCACATAGGCGGGGCAGTTTTTTATTTGACCCATAATTTATAGATGCTCTGTGTCCCGCTGTTTTCTTCGCCCTGTTCACTCAGCTTTTCATAAAGTGATTTCGCAAGTGAGAGCCCTGGCATTTCTTCTCCCATCAGCTCTGCTTCTTCAAGTGCAATGCCCATATCCTTGATAAAATGCTTTACATAAAACCCTGGCGCGAAATCGCCTTTCAGCATTCTTGGTGCAAGGTTTGACAATGACCAGCTGCCTGCTGCACCTGTTGTGATGCTTTTGAGCACCTGCTCTGGATCAAGCCCTGATTTTTCGGCATAGGCCATTGCCTCTGCGACACCGACCATCCCCGCTGCGATGGCAATTTGGTTACACATTTTTGTATGCTGACCGCTTCCTGCCGGTCCTTGATATTGAATATTTTTACCCATTTGCTCAAATACCGGCAGGCAGGCTTCATAGGCAGACCTTTCTCCGCCGATCATAATGGCCAGCGTGCCATTTTGAGCTCCTATGTCTCCCCCTGATACAGGTGCATCTAATGCAAATACACCTCTTTCCTTCGCTTTCAACTCAATTTCTTTTGCAAGCTGAGGCTTCGAGGTCGTCATATCAATGAGATATGTTCCAGGTGCGGCATGTGCCACAAGCCCATCTTCACCTAAATAGATCTCTTCTACATCAGATGGATATCCCACCATTGTGATGACAGCATCTGCATTTTCTGCAATGTCCTTTACTGCCGGCTTCCATGACGCCCCTTTTTGAATCAATGCGTCTGCTTTTGCTTTCGTTCTTGTATAAACGAGAACTTCATAGCCTGCATCCATTAAATGTCCTGCCATACTGCGCCCCATTACACCGATTCCTATAAAACCAACCGTTTTGATTTGTGCCATCACTTGTTCCTCCTTAAAGAGACTTTGTCAAGCCACCATCAATGATCAGTGTTTGACCTGTCATATATGTATTGGCTTCAGATAAAAGAAAAGCTGCATATGCTGCAAATTCCTCTGGCTGTCCATAGCGGCCAAGCGGGATCGCTTGTTCAGCCTGTGCTTTGATTTCTTCAACCGTTCGATTCTCTCTTTGTGCGCGGTGCTTTTCCAGCTGTTTGACGCGGTCTGTTTCAATTTTTCCGGGTGCTAACGTATTGATCAAAATACCATCCTTTGCAAGCTCCTGAGCGACTGTTTTTGTCCAGCCGGCTATAGCTGGTCTAAATGTATTCGACAGCATCAAGCCTGGGATCGGTTCTTTCACTGACATTGACGCAATGTTTAACACACGTGCACCACGTTTTTTCAAATAAGGTAATGCCTCTTTTAATAATCGAATATAGCTGAGTAAATGAAGCTGAAATGATTCGATCCAATCTTCATCTGTTAAGGTGTCAAGCGTTCCTGTTTTAGGTCCGCCTGTATTGTTCACAAGAATGTCTAGACGTTGCTCATCGCCAGCCGCCGCTTGAACAAGCGCCTTGATTTGCCTGGCGTCAGATACGTCACATACTTGATAAGTCAGCTGTCCTTTGGCAAATGGAGACAGCTCATTGACTGTTTCTTTCAGCGTTTGTTCATGTCTTCCCGAGAGCATTACATCCGCTCCCTCTTTTGCTAGAGCAAAGGCAATCGCTTTTCCGATACCTTGACTGCTTGCAGCGACCAATGCTTTTTTTCCAGTTAGTTTGACATCCATGTAAGCACCTCCTCTCGTTCATTTTATCATACAAAAAGAACCTTGCTCACGTCGCAAGGTTCCTTTCCGCGAATCACACCTTAAATCGGTCAACCGCCTGACGCAGTGCCTGGCTTGATTCGTTTAGCATTTCAGTTGAGGTTTTCGTTCTTTCTAACGCTTGAACTTGTTCATCTGTAGACGCATGCACTTCCTCAGCTGAGGCAGCAGATTCTTCTGAAATAGCAGCAATACTTTGAATGGATTCACTCATCTTCTGCTGTTCTTCTGTCATTTCATTGATCTGTGTATGAATGCTATCGATTGAACCGACAAGTGCCTGCATTTCCATTGTGATGCTGCTTAGTGCCTCACCTGTTGCATTAATGGCATCACCTTGTTCCTCATTCATTCTACTTGCTGCTGTCATCGCTTCCGCCGCTTTCTTCGATTCATCTTGAATGAGTTTGACGGTTTCACTAATGTGTTTTGTTGACTGTGCAGATTGTTCAGCAAGCTTTCTGACTTCTTCTGCAACTACAGCAAATCCTCGTCCACTTTCTCCTGCTCTCGCCGCTTCAATACTTGCATTCAGTGCAAGTAAATTCGTTTGATCAGAGATTTCAGAGATAGCAGTCACGACGTTTTCAATATTTTTCGTTTTATGCTCAAGATCTAGCAGCATTTGCTCAACCTTTTTCGATTCATCGCTCGCTTGTGTTGATTTTTGGACGAGCACACCAAGTGCATCAAGCCCTTTATAGCTTGCATCTTCAGATGATTTTGAGTTGGTTTGCATTTGTGTGGCGAGTTCACCCATATGGCGCACTTTCTCATACAATTGCTCTGATTTCTCATTAATCGTTTCTGCATCCGATGCCTGCTTAGTCGCCCCTGTTGCCACCTCTTGAATCGCCGTTGCAATCTGTTCGCTAGACAGCAAGGTCTCATTTGAAATTTGGGTCACTTCATCCGCTGATTCCACAACTTGATCTGAAGCCCCTTTCACTTTTTCAATTAACTCCCTGATGTCCTCGGTCATTTGATTAAAGCTTTTCGTAAGGAAACCAATTTCATCTTGAGACTTCGTTTCAAGCGTGCTTGTTAAATCGCCTTCTGACACCTTACGAGCATGCTCTATTAGACGCTTGATTGGCGTTGTAATACTTCTTGCCAATAAGAAGCTGAGAATCATCGCAAGAATAATGGCAATGACGGATATAATGATGCTAGTCTGATTCATTTTTTCTGTAATCCAAAGCAGTTGCTTTTTCTCAAAGCTGACACCAACCGTCCAATCGGCTTCTTTGATTTTAGATGTGACCGTCAGTTCTTTACTGTCATCAATACCTGAGTTGTCGATCGCTTTTTTCACAGAAGCGACCTTTGATATATTTTTTCCTTGCTCTGTTGGATGCGCCAAAAGGGTGCCTGTGCCATCAACTAAGAAAGCGGTCCCCTTATAAGGAATCTCTTGTTCATTGATATAGGACTGAATCGAGGACAGCTTCAAATCAAGTCCAGCGACCCCAATGACCTTTCCATCTTTGACAATCGCCTTCGTGGCTGAGACAATCACTTTTTTCGTTGCTTCATCAACATATGGATCTGTCCAAACGACCTGATCAGGCTTTTCGGCTGCTTGTTTAAACCAGCCTTGTTTAGATGGATCATAGCCTTCGCCAAGATCGAACTCTGGGAAGCCGAGCATTTTGCCATCAATTGTTCCAATATAGGTAAACGAAATGAGTTTATCCTGTTCCTGCAATTTTTTTAGTGCATCTGTTTCATAAGCTAATGTTTGTTTTGTTTGTTTTTGCGCAAATTCTTCAGTCATTGTACTTGTTGCCACTTTGTTAATGGTATTGCCGTAATTATCAAGCTTTTCTGTAATAATGTCTTTCAGGCTTTCTGCCGTTGCTGCTGCGGTGGTTTTTGCATCTCGTTCAATAAGTGGTCTTAACACTAAGTTAGAACCCACTTGAACAGCCACGACGGTTAAAATTAAAATAACTGAGATGAAAACAGCTATTCTCACTTGAAGTTTCTTAAACATCTCCTCACACCCCTACATCTACTTTCACACCTTATTTTATATATCGGCAAAATGGGTAAAGCATTCAATAGTTGTAAGAAAATTTAAATAGAAAAAACAAGCCCTATAGGCTTGCTTTAAGTAAAATATTCAATCTTTGCAGACGGAAAGTACTGATCAATATATGATTCTAACGTCTCTCTTAGTTCTTGTTCCTCATCTTTTTGGTAGATATATTTCCCAATCCCATATCTCCCCCACTTGTATCGTCTTTTTTCTTCATCTAATTCTAATTTAGATTTCGGGTAGTTTTTTTGAATCACACGCTTTGCTGGTTTTGTAAAGCGATGCTGAATCATCTCAAAAGTAATATCATCTCTCACATCATCAGGAAGAGCTGCATCGAGCTTTTCAAATAAAACTTTATATCCTTCCTGCCAGCCTTCATGGATGTAGATGGGAGCAATAATAAAGCCAAGAGGATAGCCTGCCTTTGCGACCTTAACAGCCGCTTCAATCCGCTGATCAAGCGGTGATGTGCCAGGCTCGAAATATTTAATGACATAATCGGCATTAATACTAAAACGGAATCTTGTCCGACCATTATGCTTTGCATCTAACAGATGATCAACATGATGGAATTTCGTGACAAATCGAAGCTTTCCTAAGTCGGTTTGCCCGAAGTATTCAATCGCTCGTTTGAGTGTATGTGTCAAATGGTCAATTCCTACGATGTCTGAAGTACATGATGCTTCAAATCTCGTGATATCTGGCGCTCGCTCGTTCATGTACTGCTCAGCTTGATCTAATATTTCTTCTACATTGACGTACGTTCGAATGTAGGGCTTACTTCCCATTGTTGTTTGCAAATAGCAATAATGACAATGTCCCATACATCCTGTTGCAAATGGGATCGCATACTCTGCAGATGGTTTAGACGAGTCAAACTTCAATGTCTTTCTCACACCAATGACAAGCGTTGACTTCGCGTTACGATATTTTTGCAGGTCATTTTTTCCCGGAATATTTCTTACCTGATTGTGTGAAGTCGTTTCTCTTATTTCGATTCCCATACCCTCGAACTTTTCCTTCAGCTCTCGTCCTAACGGGTACTCTAACGCCCGGGGTTCAATGTAAACAAGCTGGGGGACGAAAGGTTTGATCATATTAAGCACATCCTTACCTTTAACGTTTTTATACCGTTACTTTAACCGCACAGGATGGCTTTTATCCTTTCTAAAATCTCCCTTATTCAAACAAGTCTTGATAAAGGGCTTCTGCTTCTTCATATGTTGGAAAAACAGCATCATCAGGTGCTAGTGGATGATACGTTTCAAGTAAAAAGAGGGCAAGTTCTTCTTCGTTGTAAGGATGTGAAACAATTTCAGCTTCTTTAATTTGTGCTACGTTTGCAGCATGTGGATTTCGATAAATGACATATACTTGATCACCTGGTTTATAGTCTGAGAAAGGCAATCTGGTCACCTCCATTTTTTAATAATAGGATGCCCTTCTCACTGCCCAATATGACTCAATATGATAAAATTCGACAAAAAAACCAGACAGTTTCACCTGTCTGGTTTTCCTTCACTTAGTTCTGTTGAAATGTTTTCTTGACGAAATCAACCACTTCTTCTGTTGTGCTAAGTGATAAAATATGCTCTTTAAATGATGCAGCTTCTTCCTTAGATAGCTTGCTTAGCTGTGTTCTAGCTGGAAGAATGGATGTTGCACTCATTGAGAATTCATCTAATCCTAATCCAAGTAGAAGCGGAATTGCGATTTCATCTCCTGCCATCTCACCGCACATGCCGACCCATTTACCCTCTTTATGCGCTGCTTCAATCACAAGCGTAATGAGACGTAAAATCGCTGGGTTGTAAGGCTGGTAAAGATAAGACACTCGTTCGTTCATTCGATCAGCAGCCATTGTGTATTGAATCAAATCATTCGTTCCAATACTGAAGAAATCTACTTCTTTTGCAAATTGGTCTGCGATGACAGCCGTTGATGGAATTTCTACCATCATTCCGATTTCAATGGAATCAGAAACGTCTGTACCGGCGGCAACCAATGCTTCTTTTTCTTCAAGTAAAATGGCTTTTGCTTCTCTAAATTCTGATAATGTCGCGATCATAGGGAACATGATTTTCAAGTTTCCATATGTACTTGCACGAAGTAAGGCGCGTAGTTGAGTTCTGAAAATCTCCTGCTCTTCCAGGCAAAGGCGAATAGCTCTATAGCCAAGGAACGGGTTCATTTCTTTTGGAAGCTGCAAGTAAGGAAGTTCTTTATCGCCACCAATATCTAGTGTGCGAACAACCACTGCTTTCCCTTCCATCTTCTCTAAAACGGTTTTATACGCATCGAACTGCTCTTCTTCTGTAGGAAGCTGGTCTCTGCCCATGTATAAAAATTCAGTACGGTACAATCCGACTGCTTCGCCGCCATTTTCAAGTACACCTTTTACATCTTCAGGTGTTCCGATATTTGCAGCTAGCTCTACGTGAACGCCGTCTTTTGTTACCGTTGGCTGGTCAACAAGTTTCGCCCATTCCGCTTTTTGAGCTAAGTAGTCTTCATGCTTTTTTTGATACGCTTTCACTTCATCTTCAGAAGGCTGAATGATGACGTCTCCAGTAATACCATCCACAATGATCAGATCATCGTTTTTCACCGTTTTTGTTGCTTCTTTTGTCCCAACAACTGCTGGAATCTCCATAGATCTCGCCATGATCGCTGAGTGAGAAGTACGACCGCCGATATCTGTCGCAAAGCCTTTAACAAATTGTCTGTTCAGCTGGGCAGTATCAGATGGTGTTAAATCTTCAGCTATGATGATGACTTCTTCAGAAATCATGCTTGGATTTGGAATGTCAACGCCTAACAAATGTCCAATAACACGTTTTGTGACGTCGCGAATATCCGCTGCACGTTCCTTCATGTATTCGTTGTCCATTGCTTCGAACATTGTGACAAACATCGTCGCTGTTTCTTTTAAAGCAAATTCAGCATTTACTTTGTCAGCACTAATTTTATCCTTTACTGGGTTAAGCAGTTCAGGATCACTTAACACAAGAAGGTGGGCAGAAAAGATATCTGCTTTGTCTTGGCCAAGTTCTTTTAGCGCATGTTCTTTAATTGCTTCAAGTTCTTGTTTAGAAACATGAATTGCTTCTTCAAAACGCTTCACTTCTGTCTCTGGATCGTTGATGTCTTTTTGGTGAACTGTTAAATCTGGTTCTTCCAGACGATATGCTTTTGCAATTGCAACGCCTGCTGAAGCACCGATTCCTTTCAGTTGTTGCATTACTCGCCTAGGCCTTCACTTTTCATTGTGTCTTTAAGCGCAGCAAGTGCATCATTTTCATCAGAACCAGAAGCAGAGATTGTGATTGTAGCACCTTTCGCAATTCCTAGAGACATTACACCCATAATAGATTTCAGGTTCACTGTTTTACCATTATATTCTAAGTTGATATCAGCATCATATTTACTAGCAGTTTGTACAAGAACTGTTGCAGGACGTGCGTGAATTCCAGAATCTGCAGTTACTTTGAATGTTTGTTGAGCCATTTTTATCAATCTCCTTTTTATACAATTAATACATCCACAATATTATATCATACTGCCGAGCTTGTCATCTAACAAGAACGGCAGTTATGAAAATTATTTTGAAATTTTCATGATGTTTTCTTGTCCAGCTTTGATTTCACCGGATTCTTGAAGGTCAATAAATTGTCCTTCACTTAAGTTGGTAAATACAATTGGTGTCATCAAAGATGGTACTTCAGACTTAATTTTATCAATATCAACCTCTAAAAGTTTTTGACCGATTTCTACTTGATCTCCCTCTTGTACAAATGCTTCAAATCCTTCTCCTTTGAGGCCGACCGTATCAATTCCGAAGTGGATTAAAATTTCAAGTCCACCGTCAGATTGCAGGCCAATGGCGTGTTTCGTCGGGAACACATTTAAGATCTTCCCTCTTACCGGTGAAACAACCGTTCCATCTGTTGGCAAGATAGCGAAACCGTCACCCATCATTTTCCCTGAGAATACTTGATCTGGTACATCTGTAATTGGATGAAGCTCCCCTGTAATTGGTGAAGCAAAAATTTCTTCACCTTGTTCATTTTGAAGCGGCTTTGCAATGACTTCTTCGACCTGCTGGCTGACTTCTTCTTTTGCAGAAGGGTCTTTCGCTGGACGAGGCGTGCGGCCTGCAATGATGTCCTGCATTTGTGTTTTTAAATTATCAGAACGCGGGCCGAAAATTGCCTGGATGTTGTTCCCTACTTCGAGAACACCAGAAGCGCCAAGCTTTTTCAAGCGGTCTTTGTCCACTTTCTTCTGATCATTGACAGTAACACGTAAACGCGTGATACAAGCATCAAGGTGCTTAATGTTTTCTTGATCACCCATTGCTTCAAGGATTTCATAAGGCAAGTCATTCCCTTTTTCAGACTTCGCCTCAATTGCTCCGTCTGCTGCTTCATCCTCGCGGCCTGGCGTTTTCAGATTAAATTTGCGAATGGCGAATCTAAATCCGAAGTAGTAAATGACAGCAAGTACGAGACCGACTGGAATGACAAGCCACCAAGCGGTTCTATTCGGCAGGATACCAAATAGGAAGAAGTCGATTAACCCTCCTGAGAAGGTCATCCCGATTTTCACATTTAGAATATCCATTATCATAAAGGATAATCCAGCAAATACACAGTGAATCGCAAATAATATCGGTGCTACAAACAAGAATGAGAATTCAAGCGGTTCAGTGATCCCTGTTAGGAAAGAAGTAAGGGCTGCTGATCCCATAATTCCTGCTACAAGCTTTTTATTCTTTGGTTTTGCTTCATGGTAAATCGCAAGAGCTGCTGCTGGAAGACCGAACATCATGAACGGATATTTCCCTGTCATGAATGTACCAGCTGTCAGCTGAACACCATCTTTGATTTGCGCCATGAAAATACGCTGGTCACCACGGATAATATCTCCTGATAAGCTCTTATAGCTAAAAAATTCATACCAGAATGGTGCGTAGAATATGTGGTGTAGACCAAACGGAATTAATGAGCGTTCAATGACTCCGAATACAAAGGCAGCCAGCGGCTCATTTGCTGCAAGCAGTCCTGTTGAAAATGAGTTCAATGCACCTTGGATTGGCGGCCAAATGACTAGCATCAAAAGCCCTAAAATAAGTGCTGAAATAGAAGTGACGATTGGAACAAAACGCTTACCAGCAAAGAAACCAAGGTATTGCGGGAGCTCAATTTTGTAAAATTTATTAAACATATAAGCGGCTAATACCCCGACGATAATCCCGCCAAAAACGCCGGTAGACAAGGTCGGTATACCGAGCATATTCACATATGCTGGATGGCTTTCCTTAAAGAACTTAGCCAATTTGATCGAATCGGATGGAATAGATCCGTTAGCCATTAATACGGCACTCATCGTTACGTTCATGACAAGGTAACCGATGATAGCGGCAATCCCTGCCACTCCGTCTCCATTAGCAAGACCGATGGCAACCCCTACAGCAAATAATAGCGGAAGATTCGAGAAGACGATGTTCCCCGCATTCTCCATGACACTTGCAACAAGCTGAATTGTATCATTGCTTAAAAATTGAGCTACATCAATTAGCTGCGGATTTTGCATCGCATTCCCAAGTGCTAGTAAAATACCGGCAGCAGGAAGGATCGCAACTGGAAGCATAAGAGCTCGTCCAATTTTTTGCAACACACCAAAAAGTGATTTAAACACTGGTTGAACCTCCTTTTGTTTTCGCTTACAACATACATTTGGGCTGCTCCCTGACGTACATTTCATAATTAACCGTTTACATTTCACTTTCAAATGCAAAAAAGGCATGGTGATATAAGGTTGCGCAAATAACAGGATCTTATCCTGTATTTACCTTAAGTCACTCATGCCTGATCGAATCAGTTACACGTTTCAAGGAAACTATGAAATTTTATTTGTCAATCTGTACAGATGAAGTGTCAAGTAGACAGCCTCAGCATCCTGTACAGGCTTTTTCAATGCATGCTGCAAAATTTTGATCATTTTCCAAGCAGTATTGTAGCATAAAGGATATTCATTTTTCAATAGATGAAGCAATTTTTCTGGCTCCT
The DNA here is from genome assembly GCF_001482475.1 of Bacillus sp. G1(2015b). Taxonomy (NCBI): domain Bacteria; kingdom Bacillati; phylum Bacillota; class Bacilli; order Caryophanales; family Bacillaceae; genus Bacillus; species Bacillus sp. G1(2015b). The sequence goes on from NZ_LKIC01000004.1 coordinate 406,147, forward strand.
CTAAAGATTCTCCCCGTTTAATACGCTCAATTGAAAACGTAATATGGCGTAATAAGCGTAAATAATGAATACTTTCTCTGTCTACTTTCATATGAAATGAATCTTCTATAACTTGGACCATTTGTGTAATCAGCTGCGAATGACGGTTCACCTCAGATAAAGGCCGATTCGTCAAAGCTGAATGGATATGGAGCGCTATAAAGCCAATTTCTCCTTCTGGCAGCTTCGTTTTAACATCTGGCCGCTCGTTAATCAGTTCAACGACTTCCTTTGCGACCTCGTATTCTTTCGGGTATAGCGATTGCGTCTCAAGCATAAAAGGGTTCGTGATATCATAGCCTTGCTGCACCCGTTTAAAACTAAACGCAATATGGTCGGTCAGTGCAACATGAATATGCTCATTCAAGCGTTGTCCCATTTTTTCTCGTATATGATAAATGACGTCATTGGCAAGCTCGATCATGTTCTCATCAATATGATGAAGCAGTTGTTTATATTCTGTTTGTTCTTTCGTGTTTTTTAACACAAACATTTTTTCAAACACGTCTTGATCGAGAACATCCCCCGATTTTTTACCGAAGCCAATCCCTTTCCCAATCAGAACTACTTCGCCCAAAGAAGGGTGCCTTGCGATGATGACATTATTATTTAACGCTTTATCAACGGTGAAGGATTCCATGAACATCCCCACCTCCTTCTTATTCAATCCCTCTTATCGTACAAAACAGATGAAACGTGCGTCAACGATTGTTTTTCAAAACGGTAGTTGTTCGCTCAATCAGACGAAATGGCAGCATTCTTTTCTCTGATTTCTCTCCTTTTAATGCTCGGTCAAACAAGTCAAACGCTTCCTGTCCCATTTGTTTGAGGGGAATATGAATGCTGGAAATCCCTAGCGCCTCACTCAATTGGTTATTTTGAAAGCTGAGTATGGCTGGTGATTCTCCTACTTTTATGTCATGACGCTGCGCCTCTAATAAAAAGCCTGCAGAGACTTCGTCATTTGTAATGAATAAAGCTGTAGGACGATTTTTCATTTTCTGCCATTCTGCAAATAAGTGCTTCCCATCAAGCAGTGATAACTTCCCTTCGATGATCCATTCCTCATCAATGGTCTGCCCGAGGGATTGCATCATGTCTTGATAGGCCTGAAGGCGCGACTCGCTATTCGCTCCTTCTGTTCTCGCAAGAACGATCGCAATTCGTTGATGTCCGCATGCCGCCAAATGATGCAGGCCCTCCTTAAATGCTTGGTCATGCGCAATCGACACGGTTGAGCATTGATCGTGCGGCGCAGGATGACAAAATATAATCGGTCCTGATTCCTGCCACTTTAAAATGTGCCTATCACTTAACGCATTTGAACAAAATATTAAACCATCCACACGGCGCTCTTTTAAACTCATTAACGCTTCTTTTTCTTTTAATGGATCGTATCCTGTTTGAAATAAAGCAAAATGCATGCCGCGCGCCTGTGCTTTTTCTGCAATACCTGTGACGAGTGCGCTGAAATAAGAGTGTTCAATGTTTGGAAGGACGATGCCAAGCATATTCGAATAGCCCTTCGCTAAATGGACCGCCTGGATGTTTCTCGTATACTTGAGCTCCTCCATCGCTTGTAGAACACGTTCCCTTTTTTCTTCTTTAACATAAGGATGCTCATTCAACACACGTGATACGGTTGTCACAGATACGCCCGCTCTTTTCGCAATCTCCCTTATGTTTGCCATTTTTTCTCCTACTTTCTCTTGATATGGTAAGCGTTTCATACTTTAAGATGTATGTGAGCTGAACAAATCACTGGATGGAAAGGGGAATTCAAGATGGGTTTCATCATATGGATTATATTATGTATGACTGTTTTGTTTTCTGCTCGTTTTGCATTACATCCTTTAGGAAAAGAACATAAAATCAAACCGTTTCAATCAATTGATGATTTTTTTGTTGATAAGGATCGAGAAGAGTGATAAAAAATCACGATGACGCTTCCAAGACCTGGACGTTCATCGTGATTTTTTTCATTACTTAATGATTGTCAGCTCTTTCGGATAATTGGTTAAAGTGACTGGACCATCTGCCGTAATGAGAACATCATCTTCAATTCTTACGCCGCCGACTCCCGGGACATAAATTCCTGGTTCAATCGTATAAACCATACCTTCTTGCAGAAGGTCGTCATTTGCCTGACTCATTGAAGGAAACTCATGAACAGAAACCCCCAACCCATGTCCGAGGCGATGCGGGAAATATTCACCATATCCCGCTTCTGTGATGAGCCCGCGGGCTTTTAAGTCAAGATCACCGATTCTAACGCCAGGCTTACTCATTTCAAGTGCTGCCATTTCTGCATTTAAGACGGTTTGATAAATGTCCTTTTGTTTTTCAGAAGCTTCCTGATAGATGAATGTTCTTGTGATGTCTGAGCAATATCCATCGACAATGACACCAAGGTCAAATAACACAAAATCGCCTTTTTTTAAGGCTGCCTGCCCAGGATTTCCATGAGGCTCGCCTGATTTTTCACCAAAGAGAACCATGGTTGAAAAGGACATGCCTTGAATGCCTTTTTTCTTTAGTTCATATTCAATGACAGCGAGAACTTCTGTTTCCGTGATTCCTTCTTTTAAGGCGTTAACTCCAATTTTTACACCTTCATCTGCTAATTGTGCCGCTTTTTTGAGTGTAGCAATTTCAGATTCATCTTTAATCAGTCTGAGCTGATTGAGCTCACCTTCAGCCCGGACGAACATTTCTGCCCCCGTGACAGCTTGGAGCTGCTCTGCTCTTTGAAGCGGTATCGATTCTTTTTCAATCGCAAGACGCGCGGCATGAACACCTCGTTTTTCTATCGCTGATTGAATGAAATCAAATGGATTCTCATGATCTTCATATCCAATGATATCGCCGGACCATCCTGCATTTTTTGCCTGCTCGACTTCCATTTTAGGCAAAATAAAAAATGGTTCTGCCTCTTGAAACACAAACAGCCCCATCACTCTTTCATGCGGCTCTGTGAAGTATCCAGATAGATAAAACACATTTTCCTTTGTATGTATAAATGCACCTTGAATGTCTTCTTTCTTAAGCCAAGAAGACAAGCTCTTCATTCGGTTCATCATGATCCTCCTCACACGTTTTACTACTGGTCTATTGTATCAGTTTTTGCTGTATTTCGCACAAAAGCGCACTGGCATAGATCCAGTGCGCCTTGATGATTAATTAAGATGCACGAAGTAGACGCAGACCATTTAAAATGACCAAAATCGTACTTCCTTCATGCCCGATGACGCCAAAAGGCAAATCAAGCACTTGTAAGAAATTCGCACAAATTAACAGACAGATCACCGTTAATGAGAAAACAATGTTTTGCTTAATGATTCGATTCATTTTTCTTGAAAGACGGATCATCTTTGTTAGGTTATTTAAATTGTTCTTCATTAAGATGAGATCCGCTGTTTCTAAAGCAACGTCTGTGCCTCCGCCCATCGCAACCCCAACATCTGCTGTAGCGAGTGCTGGCGCATCATTGATTCCGTCTCCTACCATGATGATTGAATTACCTTGTTTTTTTAATTGATTGACCTCATGTACCTTTTCATCTGGAAGACATTCAGCCACGACAGTTTGGATACCAGCTTCCTGCGCAATAGCTTCAGCCGTTTTTTGCTGATCTCCTGTCAGCATGACGGTTTGGATGCCTAAATCATTTAGTTCTTGAATCATTTTTTTAGCTTCAGGTCTGATTTGATCCTTAAGGCCAAGACAGCCAACAACTTCTTCACCCTTTTGAACGTAGACCACTGTGTATCCTTGCGCCGAAAGGTCATCACCTGTCTCTTCCATCTCGCGGTTGATTGACGCCTTACCAGCGAAGTCTTTCTTCCCAATCCGCCACGTTTCCCCATTTAATTGTGCTTTCACACCAAATCCAGAGGTTTCTTCAATGGTGACATGGACTGATTTATCTGTTTGGTGCTCCTTTGCCATATCAGAAATTGCTTTCGCTAATGGATGGTTTGATTGACTCTCAATTTGATAGAGCGCCTGATAAAAAGCAGATTCATCCTGTCCTTTAGCGATGACGACTTGCTCTACGGCTGGCTTCCCGTTTGTAATCGTCCCCGTTTTATCAAAAGCAATCATGCTACTTGTGCCTAGTTTTTCTAAAAAGACACTACCTTTGACAAGCATTCCATTTCTCGCGCCATTTGAGATCAATGACAGTGCTGCTGGCATTATGGATGCGACTAGAGCACAAGGTGAAGCAACGACCATAAACACCATTGCCCGGTAGAAGGTTTCACTCATGCTCCAGCCGAGTACAAAATGAGGCAGAACCATTAAAATTGCGACGGTGATCAGCACACCTTTTACATAGGCACCCTCAAATTTTTCAATAAATGCTTGGCTTGGCGAAACACTTTCTTGAGCGGATTCGACAAGTTTAATAATTTTATGGAAAAGCGTTTCTTCATTATGTTTAGTGACTTCCACTGTTAAGGAACCATTTAAGTTCACTGTTCCTGCAAATACGTCTTCCCCCTGCCCTTTTTCCTGTGGAACAGATTCGCCTGTAAGTGCAGATTCGTCCACACTTGTTCTCCCGCTTAAAATCACACCATCTGCTGCAATGCGTTCCCCAGCTTTGACCATAATACGGTCACCAGGTGTTAATGATGAAGCGGCGATTTGAATGGTCGTACCATCTTCTTCAATTAAAGTTGCTTCATTTGGTGCAATGCTCATTAATGCTGTTAAATCTTTCTTGCTTTTATTTGACGTATACGTTTCTAGCGCACCACTCAGTGAGAAAATAAAAATTAAAATAGCGCCTTCTGCCCAATAGCCGATCAGAGCTGAGCCTATTGCTGCGAAAATCATTAAAAGTTCCACATTCAAGGTCTTAGACGAAATCGTTTCTTCAATTCCTTCTTTCGCCTTTGCAAAACCACCAATGACAAATGCCAGGATGAAAAGAGGAATGCTCCACATGCTCTCATCTTTTAGAAACCATCCAATTAAAATGAGAATCCCCGATATTCCTGCTGCAATTAATTCTCCGTGCTGTGCCCATTTATGTAAGGACCATTTCGATTCCTTTTGATTTGTCGTTTGGTAAAGTACTGTATTCTCATTCATGATTGTTTTCTCCTCTCTAATTGATAATCGTTTTCACATTATCAATCGTTGCCCGTTTCTTATTCCATCTATATTTTCTGCTGTTTCAAGCTTTTTATTGGTCTGTAACTCATTATAACAGGTTCTGAACAATTTTCAATTAATAATTATTATAATTTCTTTTTGATAATAATTATCATTATTGATATAGACCGTTCCTTCTTCTTCTGAGCACAGTGTATTCAGATGAAAAGCAAATGAACACAAAAAAGAACCAACAGAATTGGTTCTTTCACAGAAAGGATTGGTTCTACGAATTCGTCCACTCTTTAATTTGTTTTTTCGTCAGTGGACCTACATGATTTTTCACCACTTCTCCTTTTTCATTAATCAAAAAGGTCGTTGGAATGGTGATAATTTGATACTTCTTCATCATTTCTCCGTGTTCATCTAGTATGATCGGGAATGTAAACCTTCTGTCTTTCACAAATTGGGCAACAGCATGTTTACTTTGTTCAGCACCTAGTAAATTCACGGTCAATATGTCAACATCACTCTGATTTTCTTTCACAATCTGTTCAAATTCGGGCAGCTCCATTTTGCAGGACGGACACCATGTTGTCCAAAAATGCAAAATGGTCTTTTTCCCTTTTGCGGGAACCATCTGCATTTCACCAGTTAATGTCGGTGCCTCTATTCTTGGCGCCATCACAGGCTCTTTTGCTTCCGCTGCTGCGCTCATTAGAAATAGCAGCATGGTCATCATTAGAAGACTGGCGGGTAGATGTTTACGATTCATCAGGATCTTCCTTCCCAGTTTTCTTATAGCTTGCCCTCTCGATGGCGATGACATTCAAGCTTTTTTCAATGTAAGAAACATTGAAACGCCGAGCTCCTTACAAATCGTCGCATAATGCAGGGCAGTCAAAAGCAGCATGCCTGTGTTCATCCCTAAAATGACCCCCATCATATTCAAGCTTTCCATTGAACCGAGGAAATACACCATAGAAAAAGAAACGACATGCACCCATATATTATGTAGGAACACATCTTTGATGAGCCCCATACCGATTAAACACGCTTGAAACGGCATCACAAACAGGTGGCATAAAAAGTATGGCCAAAGCAGCTGTAAATAGACAGCAGCTTGCGGTGAATCAAAAAAGAGCTGTGTGAGCGGGTAAGCAAAATAATACATGACCATCACTGCCGGCACCCCGTATCCAAACGTTATGAGAATCGCCTGTCTGACCCGTTTTTTCACAAGATCATACTGACCTAAAGCATAGGCTTCAGAGACACTCGGAATCATCACAATCATGATCGAATGAGCGATAAACGCTGGGAAAAAACCGATCGACATCGCGACACCAGCCAGCATGCCGTAATGATCAACAGCAAGTGTTCCAGAGATGCCTGCTGCAACGAGCGCTCCTTTGATTAAAAATGGTTCAACCGCATTAGCGATCGCATGAAAGATGCGCATGCCCGTTGTCGGTATAGAAACGGCTAATAGGCGCTTTCGCACATCAATCCCTCTTAATTCAACAGACCTGACATTCACAGCATTTTTCGCCATGACGTATTGGGAGTATAAATAAATAAAGACGACAAGATCACTCGCAACAATGACACCGATGGCGATGAGTACTGCTGTTTCAATATCAAACGAATACCAATGAAAAAACAAAAATAAGCAGATCAGCTGGATTGTTTTCTTCATCATATTGGCTAGAGCGATTCTGCCCATTTGCTGCTTTCCCATAAAGTAGCCGCGGGCAATGGAGGTAAACGCAATAATCGGGATAAGTGACAGCACTAGGCCCTTCATAAGCGGATGATACGACTGAAACACTGGAATGAAAGGCAGTACAATGGCTGCTATACCTGTTGTTGTACTTGTCACCACAAGCGTCATTTTAAAGGCATGACGAAGCATACTTTTGTGGAGACGCTCATGTGATTCTGCAATGAATTTAGAAATGGAGACTGGCAGCTCTAAGCTGGCGATCACAAGGACAAGCATGATGATTGGAAGGATACTCATATATAAACCCATTCCATGTTCTCCAAGCTCTCTCGCTAAAATCATATTGACTAAAAACTCGATACACTCCGCAATAAAAGCTGCGACAGATAGCAGAATGACCCCTTTTACAAATCGATTCATGTAGCCTCCCCTTGTCTAAAGCAAATTCTTTTCACATTCTATGAGACAAGTCCAAAAAATATTTTAATAATTGAAGACAAAAAAAGAGCAATCTCATTGATCGCTCTTTTTTTTTATACGGCAAATACGTGACGTCCGATGCGTTCTACAATTTTGCGGGAACGAATCCAATGATCTGTTGCCGTTTTTGGATTATAAAAATAGATAGCCTTTGTTGTTCTGTCATGCTCTTTTACTACCTGCTTCACAGCTTTAATGGAATCTTGATCTGCCTTATCATGAATACTTCCATTCGATACTGGCTGGAAAGCATTTCGCTGATAGATCACACCTTTCACGCTGTCAGGAAAAGAACGATGCTCTACTCTGTTTAAAACAACGCTTGCTACCGCTTTTTTCCCTTCGTAAGATTCACCTTTCGCTTCAGCGTGAACCAATCGAGAAAGCAAGTCCATTTCTTCATTAGAATACTGTTTACCGCTTGCCTTATTCGTCGTTTCAGATTTTACTTTTTTCTTTTGCTTCGGTTTTGAAGACTTTTCTTCTGTTGACGTACTTAGCATTTTCACTTTTGGCTGACGCTTCTCTTCAGAAAATGCTGGGATGACTTGATCGTGACCTTGATCTATATATGAAAGCTGATGTTTAACAGGTGCTTGTGAAAGTTCGTGACTTAATGTGCCTTGCTGCTCTTGTATATTGTCCATCTTCATTGCTGCAACCAGCATAAGGATAACAAAAAGAGCTGTATGAATTTTAATCATTCGCCTTTTTCCTCCTTTAATCAAAGTAGGCTGTAAGATACTTGTCCACTCTAACAAGACCTCATTCTATTTTCACGCACAAAGATTTACATGCCTGTCCAAATTCCGTCATTAAATGGCATGTCCTAGTTTTGCGCACATAAAATGGAATTGTTAGCGCTTAAAAAGATCCCTTTTTCACCTATCATCATCCTTATGCTCCTGTTTATGGGTTATTACATTTTCTTTTCATATGTATCAAAGTGGTTTGAAGTGTGACAAAAGAACGAAAATAAAAAAGCTTTCTCTCATCAATGAGAAAAAGCTTTAGCTTCTTGCTTCTGTAAGATATTCAAAAATAACATCTCCACCATGTTTGGCGATTCCGCGAAAATGTTTAAAATCATCTTGATTCACCAATACAGAACGAAACGTTAAAAAGTCATCTTTTTGGATGGTCACCTGTTTTTCCGTCCCATTCCGTAAAGATTCGATGATTGTGAGGATTTGTTCTTCAGTCAAAAAAACCGCTCCTTTTCAGCCATGATCAAATATTAAATATACCATTCGTTAGAAGAGCATACAACGAAAACAAAACAAAAACGTCTTTATCCTTTACATTGGTATGAAAATATTGCAAAATACTTTTTAATAGGGAATGAAATCTGTTTTTAAAGGAGAGGGATCGGTTGAAGATTGCAAAAATTGGAAATGTGATCGAATTTAGAAATGGTTTAACAGGTGTAGTTGAAAAAGTGAATGAAAACTCTGTCATTGTGGATGTCACCATTATGGACAACTATAGAGATTTAGAACTGGATTCACTAACAGTCGTTAATCATAAAAACTATAAAATCATCAAAGACTCCGTACATTAATTTGCAATCCTCAATACAGACGCTCGGTACATACGTATATATAAAGCAAAGCTAATCACGATTCGACCAAATGGTGATTGCTATTTCAGTACCCTTCTAAAAAAATGATAAGATTCAGTATTAGCTCTAGACAGGAGAAACTAATATGCAAAATTCCAATGAAATCATTGTACGTTTTGGAAAAATGGAAGATGCTGAAATGACTTTAGAAATACAGAAATCAGTTATTGCTGAATCAGATTATCTTCTTACATCACCTGAAGAAAACAAAAAAACCCTCTTAGAACACAGGAAATGGATACAGAAAAGAATTGAAAATGAAAACGAGACGTACATAGTTGCTCAAACTGATGAGAAAGTCATTGGATGGATAGCCTTTGAACATTCATCAAATAGAAAAAGAACTTCTCATACGGGATCATTCGGGCTGATGGTGCATAGGAGCTATAGAGGTTTAGGCGTAGGGGAAAAGTTACTAACAGCGTTATTACATTGGGCAGAAAAGAATCCTTCAATTGAAAAGGTTAGTTTAGCCGTTTTCTCTACAAATCAAAAGGCCATTTCTTTGTACAAAAAGATGGGGTTTATAGAAGAAGGACGTAAAATAAAAGAATTTAAAATAAATGATCATGAATACTGGGATGACGTTTTAATGTATAAGCTGGTTTAATGCTGTGAAAACGAATTGCAGAAGTAAGGACATAATATCAATTGAGTCATCAATTTGTTATGTCCTTTTCTTTTTCTCACCATACATCATATCAGTAAGTATCAGTCTTTTTGCGTATGAAAGGTTTGCATTTCCGCCTTCAACTTGTACATCTCGACTTCCTCAGGAGTAATCACTCCTTTATCAATCAAGAGGGCAATCACTCCAAGCAATGTGGAGGCACTCCATTTATACCGTTCTTTGTTTTGATGTTCAAGCATTTGAAGCTCTTCTCTAAGCTCCATTAGCAGCTGCTCTAAACGCTCTTCTTTGTTTGCCAAATCCAACGCCTCCAATTTACCATTCAATACCTCTATTTTATCTTAAATCAAATGAGATTAGCAAAAAAAGCATGATTCGACTTTACAAACATACGTTCTGTCATGTATAATATATTTACGAGCTGGTAGCCCCCAGCCGTCCTAGCAAGTTCTATTCCCATTCGTATGAGAAGAGTGACATGACTCTTCTCTTTTTTTATGATTAAATCGCTACAATCCCATAAAAAAAAGACATGCATCTGGCATGTCTCAGATTGTTGACAAAGGGCTAAAATGCTTGATTTTAGCCCTTTGTCTTCATTTCAGCGTGATAGAAAACCTTTG